>JALHRK010000079.1 GCA_022841505.1 Saprospiraceae bacterium
AATGATGGCCAAACCGATGAAAACCGGGTACCACTGTTCCGCGCCTGCCTGCAAAGGAAGCATCCACCGGATGACCCCGTAAATGCCCATTTTCAGCATGATGCCCGACAGCAGCATGGCGCCGCCGGTGGGCGCGTTGACGTAGGTATCCGGTTGCCAGGTGTGGAAAGGAAAAACCGGCATTTTAATTGCAAAAGCTAAGAAAAAAGCCAGCGTTACCCAGGTGGAAGCGACCGGAGAAAGGTCGGCTTTCATGAGATCCACCCAGTCAAAGGTCTGCCCCGGGGCGTGTTGTTGCAGATAAATCAAGCCCAGCAGCATAAAAAGGCTGCCGATAAAGGTGTAAATGAAAAATTTGAGGGTAATGCGTATCCGGTCTTCGCCGCCCCAAACCGCACAGATAAAGTAGATCGGAAGGAGGGCCAATTCCCAGAACACGTAAAATACGATGCCGTCTAAGGCGGTAAAAACGCCGACCAATGCCGCCTGCATGAGCAAAACCAGTCCGTAAAAAACGCCGGGAACCTTTCGGGAATACGTACTCCCGATGATGAGGGGCGTCAACAGGTTGGTCAGCAGCAGCATCGCCAGTCCCGTTCCGTCAACCCCCAGCTTGAACCGGATGCCGGCCTGCGGAATCCAGGAGAAATCAGCGAGCATCAGGTACGGATCGCTTGGGTTATACCAGAATAAGTACCCGATGGTAAGACCCAGGTTAGCAATCGCAGCGAGCAGCGAAAGTGGACGAGCCGCTTCCCCCCTGACAAAAGCCAGTATCAGCAAGGCGCCCAACAGTGGTATCAATAATAAACTCACGTCGTTTTTATTTCTGGTTTAAGGCCGGATTTACAGGAAATCCGCGCCAATAACAAAGTTCAGAATCAGAATCAGGATGATGCCCAAAACCATTCCAAACAGGTAAAATGCGATGTTCCCGTTTTGCAAAAGCCGAGCACCCCGACTGATGCGCGAAGGCAGTGCGCCCACCGCGTTTACAAGGCCGTCTATGATGCGTCGGTCAAATATCCCATGAAGCCAGGAAGCGCCTTTTTCAAGCGGGCGCACCACGATGGCGTCGTACAGTTCGTCTACATAAAACTTATTGGCAGCCCAGCGATTCCAGCCTTTTAAGGCGATATCCTCGCGGGGTAAATCTGCTTTTTGCACATAAATCCGGTAGCAAATGCCAATGGCAGCGATGGCCACAAAGGAAGCCAGCCCCATCAAACTCCATTCCACCCCATGCGACAAATGGTGTCCGGTACTTTGAAAACCTTTCACGCCGCCTTCATACCATTGCGCAAGCCATTGACCGGAATCTCCGGCAAGCAATTCAGGAAGGTTGATCATGCCGCCCAATGCAGACAAAACGGCCAAAGCAATCAGTGGCAGGATCATCGTTACCGGCGATTCGTGCAGGTGTGCATGTTGCGCCTCAGTGCCCCGAAACTTGCCATAAAAAGTCAGGAAAAACAGGCGAAGCATGTAAAATGCCGTAATCGCCGAACTAATCAGGGCCAACCCCCAAAGCACCGGGTTGTGCAAAAACACCGACGCTAAAATTTCATCTTTTGAGAAGAACCCGGAAAGCAATGGGAAGCCGATGATGGCTAAGGTACCCACCACGAACGTCCAAAACGTTTGGGGCAGGTGGCTGCGTAAACCGCCCATGCGCCGGATATCCTGCTCGCCGCCCATGGCGTGGATCACGCTGCCGGCGCCGAGGAAAAGCAGGGCTTTAAAAAAAGCATGCGTCGTGAGGTGGAACATGGCCGAACCATAAGCCCCCACACCCAACGCTAAAAACATGAGCCCCAACTGACTGACGGTGGAATAGGCCAGCACCTTTTTGATGTCGTTTTGGCGCAAGCCAATAACGGCGGCAAAAAGGGAAGTTGCTAAGCCGGTATAAGCGATGATTTCCATCGTATCCGGCGCCAACTGGAATAGCGCTGCCGAACGAACGACCAGATAAATCCCTGCGGTGACCATCGTAGCGGCGTGGATCAGGGCAGACACCGGCGTCGGGCCGGCCATGGCGTCGGGCAACCAGGTGTAGAGCGGAATTTGAGCGCTTTTGCCCATCGCGCCAACAAAAGCAAGAGCGTGGCAACGGTCAGCGCACCTTCTGCCAGCCGCATCGTTTCTAATTTGCTGAAAATATCTGTGTAGGTCAGACTGCCGAATAGCTGGAACAACATGAACAAGCCGAGCAGCAAGCCCAGGTCGCCGATGCGGTTCATAATGAAGGCTTTGCGGGCTGCTTTACCGTATTCAGGGTTTTGATTCCAGAAACCGATGAGGAAATAAGAACACAAACCCACGCCTTCCCAACCAAAAAACAAGATCAGGTAGTTGTCGGCCATGACCAGCAACAACATGAAAAAAACGAAAAGATTGAGGTAGGCAAAAAACAGGTGGAAGCGCGCGTCATCGTGCATGTAGCCGATCGAGTACAGGTGTATGAGCGCGCCGATGCCAGTGATGATGAGCATCATCCAAACCGACAGCCGATCTACCAATAAGCTGAACGAGATTTGAAAATCGCCCACGGCAAGCCAGTCGAATAGCGTAACCGTCATAGCCGGTTCGTGTCCCAACCGGCTAAACAGCGCTAAGCTGAGCAAAAAAGGGATCAACACAGCGCCGGTTGCAATGGCGCCGTTCAGCGTTTTTGGAAGGTACTTACCCGCCAGTCCCGAAAAAACAAAGCCCAACAGCGGCAACAACAAAATCCAGGGTATCATCCGACGGTTACCATTTTAATTTGTTCAGAAAGCTGATGTCTACCGACTTCGTATTCCGGTAAATCATCACTAAAAGAGCCAGCCCTACCGACGCCTCCGCAGCCGCAACCACCATGATAAAAAACACCATGATTTGTCCGGATGCGTCTGATAAATAAGTCGAAAATGCGGCCAACAACAGGTTTACGGCGTTGAGCATCAGCTCGATGCACATCAACACCACGATGGCATTTCGGCGCACCAACACGCCGGTGACGCCGATCGCAAACAGCGCGGCGCTTAGCCAGACGTACATTTCTATGGGGATGACTTGCGTCACAGTAATCGTATTGTCCATGTTCGTTGAATTCAAAGGTGGTTGATGATTTCCCGCTTGTCGCTTTTGCTGCGCATGCCGATGGTGACGGCGCCGACCATAGCAGCTAAGAAGAGGATGGAAGAAATTTCAAACGGGGCTACGTATTCGGTGAACAGCAAGCGGCCCAGATTTTTAACCAATCCAAGCTGTGTATCCTGCACGCCTGCAAGCGGGATCTGATCCACGCCGCGCAGGGCAGCCACCAACGTCAGCAGCAACATCCCACCGGATACCACCGCAATCACCTTAATGAGCGTTGGCTGTAGCGGTTCGCTTTCCCGGTTCAGGTTGAGCATCATCAGTACAAAAAGGAACAAAACCAGGATGGCGCCTGCGTACACAATCACGTGAACAATGGCCAAAAACTGCGCATTCAGCAACACATACTGGCCTGCAATCGCAAAAAAGGTCACCACTAAGCAAAGTACGCTATAGACCGGATTCCGGGCAGCAATAACCGCAATGGCTCCTACCACCGAAACAATTGCCAAAATGTAAAACAGGGTTGCTGTCATGGTTACTGGTTATTATGATTGTTGTTCGTCGAGCGTTGTTTGTTGTTCGTTCTGTTCTCGCATCCGCTCACGTCAGGGCGGTAAATGAGCCAAGTCGAAGTTCGCATCTGCTCGCGTGTCATCTTCAAATTTTCAAATTTTCAAATCCTCCCCATACGTTTTCACCTGCCGCTTGCTCACATCAATCCGCTGATCCAGCAGTTCTACGAGCTTGTCTTTTCCATAAATAAAATCCTCGCGCTCCAATTCCGTTGGCACAAGGCGGTCGGTCAGGAAAATGGCTTCTTTTGGGCAGGCTTCTTCGCACAAGCCGCAAAAAATGCAGCGCAGCATGTTGATCTCGTAGACGGCTGCATATTTTTCTTCGCGGTATAGGTGCTTTTCGTCTTTTTTGCGCTCCGCAGCTGTCATGGTGATGGCTTCTGCCGGACAGGCAACGGCGCAAAGCCCGCAAGCCGTGCAGCGTTCCGCGCCCTTATCGTCGCGTTTCAGCACGTGCAGGCCGCGGTATACCGGACTGAAAGGCCGCTTTACTTCGGGGTAGCGAACGGTGTTGCTTTTCCTGAAAAAATGCTTCAGGGTAATGGCCATTCCGCCAAAAATCGCCGGCAGGTAAAGGCGCTCCCAAAAGGTCATTTTTTTGTTGACCACCACTTTTGAACGGTTCGTTAGAGAAGCCATTTTTTTAGATGTTAGATATAAGATTTTAGATATTAGATTAGAGATTGGATTGATCGCAATCTAATATCTTACATCTTTGTACTCAATAAGATAAACCCGCCGGTTCCTACCATATTCAGAATTGCCAGCGGAATCAGTATTTTCCAGCCTAAATGCATCAACTGGTCGTAGCGGAAGCGGGGCAGCGTCCAGCGAATCCACATGAAGATGAAAATGAACAGGAAAATTTTCAAAAACAAAACTAAGATGCCGAGGATGCTGACGACATTTTCAGACAAGCCCAGCGAGTGCATAAACGGAAAATGATAGCCGCCAAAATAAACGGTGGCAATCACCGCAGCCGAAATGAACATGTTGATGTATTCCGCAAACAGGAAAAAACCCAGCTTCATACTGCTGTATTCGGTGTGGTAACCGCCGATCAATTCCGTTTCGCATTCCGGCAAGTCGAAAGGCGCCCGGTTGCATTCTGCCAGGGCGCAGATGAAGAAGATCAGGAAACCAAGCGGCTGGTAAAAGACATTCCATACGCCCGCCTGCTGCTCCACAATTTCGCGCACGCTGAGCGAGCCGGTCAGCATCACAATGGCAATCAGTGACAAACCCATCGCGAGTTCGTAACTGATCATTTGAGAACCTGCCCGGATGGCGCCAAACAGGGAATATTTGTTGTTGGAGGACCACCCGCCGATCATAATCCCGTAAACGCCGATGGAAACAAAGCCGACCACATACAAAATGCCAATGTCTACGTCTGCGATCTGCAGGTCAATGGTGCGCCCAAAAAGCTGGAGTTGGTCGCCCCAGGGGATCACGGCTCCGGTCATACATGCCGTAAACATGGCAATGCCCGGACCCAGAATAAACAACAACTTGACGGATTCCGCCGGGATGAAATCTTCCTTAAAAAACATTTTTCCGGCATCGGCTAAGGGTTGTAAAATCCCGAACGGCCCCGCCCGGTCCGGCCCCAGGCGATCCTGAAGAAAAGCAGCCACCTTGCGTTCAAAATACGTCAGGTAGGTCGCAATCAGCAGGGTAATGCTGAAAATGATGAGAATGAATATTGTTTTTTCTAAGACCATTTTTGTTGTTCGTTGTTCGTTGAGCGTTGTTCGTTCTGTTCTCACAACCGTTCGCGAGGCGGCGGTAGCTGAGCAAAGTCGAAGCTCCGCCCCGCGTGTCATCTTCAAATTTTCAAATCTTCAAATCTCCAAATCCCTCATAATGGTTCTGTGAAATCACCGAGTGCCGATCTATCGCCCTTGGGCCTTCGATCGTCCAGTCTTCCGGCGCTTTTTTCTCAAAGCGGCAAGTGTTACAAATGAACTCCTCCACTTCGCCGTACTGGTCTTTGCGGCCAGTGACCCGATAAATGGCTTCGCCAAATTTCCACACCACCACCTTGCCGCTGCACGTTGGGCAGTTGCGGTACGCATCGAACGGATTCAGAAACCAAACCCGGCTTTTGAACCGGAATGTTTTGTCCGTCAATGCGCCAACCGGGCAAACGTCAATGACATTCCCCGAAAAATCGTTTTCGATGCTGTTCTGGATATAGGTGCCGATTTCCGACGCATCGCCCCGGTTCAATACCCCGTGAACGCGTTTGTCGGTAAGCTGATCGGCGGTATACACGCATCGGTAGCACAGGATGCAGCGATCCATGTGCAACTGGATGTTCGGGCCGATGTCAATTTTATCGTAGGTCCGGCGCTCTTCTTCGTAGCGTGTTTTGGATGTCCCGTGCTCGAAAGCTAAATTTTGCAGATCACATTCACCGGCCTGGTCGCATATCGGGCAATCCAGCGGGTGGTTGATCAACAAAAATTCGACGACCGCCTTGCGCGCTTCCAAAACCGCAGGGTTCGTGATGTTTTCTACCACCATGCCATCCTGAACGGGCGTGGAACAGGAGGCCACCAACTTGGGCATGGGCCGCTGGTCCTTTTCCGACGATTGTGCCACACGAACCATGCAAGTCCGGCACTTGCCGCCGCTTCCTTTCAATTTGGTGTAATAGCACATGGCGGGCGGAACGAGGTCGCCACCAATCTGGCGGGCCGCATTGAGGATGCTGGTGCCTTCCGGAACCTCCGTTTCAAAACCGTCTATTTTAACCTTGACCATTTTTTCCATAACCCAATATTGAAAACCGTTTACACAGCGACCGCTTCCATCGCCAGACCAAAATTGCGCTGCTGACTTAATTGCGGTTCCAGCACATGCCATTCAAATTCATCCCGGAAATGACGCACCGCCGAAGCCACCGGCCAGGCCGCCGCATCACCCAGTGGGCAAATCGTATTGCCTTCAATTTTTTTAGAAATATCTACCAGCAGGTCTATGTCGTGCATCCTACCATGACCATGTTCGAGGCGGTGCAGCACTTTTTCCAACCAGCCGGTGCCTTCGCGGCAAGGGCTGCACTGTCCGCAGCTTTCGTGGTGGTAAAACCGGGAAAAGTTCCAGGTATTGCGCACCATACACTGGTCTTCGTCGTAGACGATAAAACCGCCTGAACCCAGCATAGATCCCGACACAAAGCCGCCGTCTGCCAATGATTCGTAAGAGAGCAACCGGTCTTCTCCGGCTGCGGTTTTTAAGATCAGATCTGCCGGCAAAATGGGTACCGAAGAACCACCCGGCACAACTGCCTTGAGTCTTTTTCCGTTTTTGATGCCGCCGCAGTATTCATCAGAATAAATAAATTCTTCCACCGGCAGGCCCAGCTCAATTTCGTAAACGCCGGGTTTGTTGATGTTGCCGCAAGCTGAGATGAGTTTAGTGCCGGTGCTGCGTCCGACGCCAATTGCGGCAAAAGCCTCCCCGCCGTCGTTGACAATGGGCACGACCGCACAGAGCGACTCAACGTTGTTGACCAGCGTTGGGCAACCCCACAAACCGCTCACTGCCGGGAAAGGCGGCTTCAGGCGCGGGTTGCCCCGCTTGCCTTCCAACGATTCGATGAGCGCAGTTTCTTCTCCGCAGATATATGCTCCTGCGCCGGGGGTAACGTGAAGGTCGAATGAAAAGTCAGCGCCAAGGATGCGCTCGCCCAACCAGCCGTTTGCATAAGCTTCCGCGATGGCACGTTCCAATATTTTGATGATCCACTTGTATTCTCCGCGGATGTAGATATAAGCTGTGCGGCAGCCCAAAGCGTAAGCAGATAAGATCATGCCTTCGATGAGCAAATGGGGCAGACGCTCCATCAACAGGCGGTCCTTGAATGTTCCAGGCTCGCTTTCGTCGGCATTGCAGAGCAAATAACGCGGCGTTCCTTCAGGTTTAGCCAAAAAACTCCACTTCATACCAGTAGGAAAACCGGCGCCTCCCCGTCCGCGCAAGCCTGATATTTTCACCTCGTCCAGCACGTTCTCAGGCGTCAGGGCTTTCAGCGCTTTTTCCACTGCGCGGTAGCCCCCCTGCTTCCGGTAAACGGCGTAGGTTTCTATTCCCGGCACTTCCGCATGTTCTAATAATAATTTGCGAGACATAAGGCGATTTGAAAATTTGAAGATTTGAGGATTTGGTGATTTGAGGATTCGAGTATTTGAGCTGGCGATTATTCGTAATGGTTAGCTTAATTTCCAGGTACCTAAAGCTACTTTTCCAGCCCGGCAATCCTCGAGAAAATGGTCAATTTTGGCTTCTGTCAGGTGTTCGTGATAAAATTCGCCAACCTGCATCATCGGGGCGTAGCCACAGGCGCCCATACATTCTACGGTTTTGAGCGTAAACAGGCCGTCGGGCGTCGTTTCACCGACACCGATGCCGAGCTTTTGCTTCAGGTATTCCAGCAACCGTTCGGCGCCTTCAATGGCGCAGGGGCCGGTATGGCAAAGCTCCAGCAGGTATTTCCCCACCGGCTTCAGGTTGTACATCGTGTAAAAAGTCGCGACTTCATACACTTCAATGGGTTGTATGTTCAGGAGTTCAGCAACCCGATCCATCACCTCCGTGCTCAGCCAGCCCTCGTTTTCTTCCTGCACCAAATGCAGGATACGCAGCAGGGCGCTTTTTTGACGCCCATCCGGGAAACGGGGCAACAAACGCTGGATTTCCGCCATCGTTTCCGGCGAAAAAATTTCCCGCGACTGTTGTTCTTTGATTAATAAACCTTCCATAATTACACTTTGTCCATTTCGAGTGTCTTGGCTTTAGAGTTCGAGTGCAAGGCATGTTTGGCTCCAAAAACGGGAGTTTACTCGCGTAAATGACCGATTTTGGGGCCAAACATAACGCAGCTATCGGACTATAAAGTCAGACACTTATGCGTCTAATTCTCCTGCAATCACGTTCATGCTGCTCATGGTCAAAATTGCGTCCGAAAGCAGCGAACCCTGGATCATTTCGGGGTAAGCCTGGTAATAAATAAAACACGGGCGGCGAAAGTGCAGGCGATAAGGCTGCCGGCCACCATCGCTGATCAGGTAAAAACCGAGTTCACCGTTGCCACCTTCTACGCAGTGGTAGACTTCTCCCACTGGGATCGGCACTTCACCCATCACTATTTTAAAATGGTAAATCAGGGCTTCCATTTGGGTATAAACATCTTCTTTGTCCGGCAGGAAATAGCTGGGCACATCCGCGTGGTACAAGCCTTGCGGCAAATTGTCGAGCGCAGCTTGGATGATGGCTAAGCTCTGGCGGATTTCTTCCTGCCGCACCATAAACCGATCGTAGGTATCCCCGTTGACGCCCACCGGAATCACGAAGTCGAAATCTTCGTAAGACGAATAGGGCGACATCACCCGAACGTCGTAGTCCACGCCGGCAGCGCGCAGGTTAGGGCCTGTAAACCCATAATTGAGCGCCCGTTCTGCCGTGATCGGGCCTGCGCCAATGGTGCGGTCCATGAAAATGCGGTTGCGCTCCAAAAGGCTGTTGAATTCTTCGAATCGGGGTGGGAATTCCTTGAGGAAAGCTTTGAGTTTGGCCATAAATACCGGGCTGAAATCGCGTTCAAACCCGCCGATCCGGCCAATATTCGTAGTCAGTCGCGCACCGCAAACCTCTTCGTACATTTCGTAAATGCGTTCGCGCTCCTGAAACATATAAGTAAACCCGGTCAGCGCGCCCGTATCCACCCCGATGACGCTGTTGCAGATCAGGTGATCGGCAATGCGCGCCAATTCCATGATGATCACCCGCATATAATCCACGCGCTTGGGCACTTCGATCCGGGCCAGTTTTTCTACCGTCAGGTGCCATCCGATGTTGTTGATGGGGGACGAGCAGTAGTTAAGCCGGTCTGTGATGGGGGTGATCTGGTAAAAAGGCCGCTTTTCTGCTAATTTTTCAAAAGCGCGGTGGATGTACCCAATGGTTGGTTCCGCTGAAATGATGCGCTCGCTGTCCATTTTGAGCACATTCTGAAATATGCCGTGCGTAGCCGGGTGGGTTGGCCCCAGGTTGATGGTCGCCAGTTCGCCGTCTATCGAATCGAGTGATTTGAAATAGCTTTCCATAGTTATTGGCGGTCTACGCGTTTGTCAAATGTGACCCCTTCGTGGCCGTCCCGGCCGAAATAGCGATCGTCTTTATCTATGCGGGTGCTGTCCTCAAGCGGGTATTCCTTGCGCAGCGGGAAATAATCCATTTCATCCACGTTGAGGATGCGGCGCAGGTCGGGGTGCCCTTCAAACAGGATTCCAAAAAAATCATAGGTTTCGCGTTCCATCCAGTTGGCTGCGGCATAAATATCTGTAACAGAAGGTACGGTCGGTTCTTCAATGGGGCAAAAAACCTTGATCCGCAGGCGCAGGTTGTGGATGAAACTATGCAGGTGGTATACGACACTCAATTCTTTACCCGCCTGATCCGGAAAATGGACGCCGCAAAGATCCGTCAGAAAGCTCATGCTGATTTGCGGGTCTGATTTCAGAAAATTCAGAATGGGTTTGATTTGCTCGCGGGGAATTTCGATGGTTGGCATTTGTTTACCATCCGCCGGGGAAAGTATATGAATGTGCTCCGGAAATTGCCGGCTCAATAGTTGGAGCAGCGTTGAATGGTCCATGTCGCAGTTATTGGATGTTGTAAGACGCCATCAATTCCTGATATTGAGGCGAATAGCGCCGGCGCAAAGATTCGTTTTTGACTAATTCCTGTATCTTCATAATGCCGTCAATGATCTGCTCCGGTCGGGGCGGACACCCGGGTACGTAAACATCTACGGGAATGACTTTGTCAATGCCCTGCAAAACGCTGTAAGTATCAAAAATGCCACCGCTGCAAGCGCACGCGCCAACGGAAAGCACCCAGCGGGGTTCTGCCATTTGTTCGTAGACCTGTTTGAGCACTGGCCCCATTTTTTTTGCAACGGTTCCCATCACCATCAGCAAGTCGGCTTGGCGGGGCGAAAAACTCAGGCGCTCCATGCCGAAACGGGCCAGGTCGTAGTTGGTGCCCATCGTCGCCATGAATTCAATGCCGCAGCAGGAAGTAGCGAATGGCAGCGGCCAGATGGAATTGGCGCGGGCCAGGCCGATAACCTGATCGAGGCTGGTTGCGAAGAACCCCTGTCCTTCAACTCCTGCCGGTGGTTGCGCAAACTTTATGTCTGACATAATCCTGAATTTGTCTGTGAGAATGACCTCATTTATACTTTTGGTCACTCAATTTATTCGTGTTCCCTACCCATTTAGCTTGATGTCTGGGCTTTAGGGTTCGAGAGCAAGGCATATTTAGTTCCAAAAATGGGAGTTTACTCGCGTAAATGACCGATTTTGGAACTAAACATAACGCAGCTATCGGACTCTAAAGACAGACATCATTTATCCCACTCTAAAGCGCCTTTTTTCCAAACGTAAAAAAAGCCACACATAAAAACGGAAACAAAAACCAGGACGGCCATAAAGCCTTCAAATCCCATTTCCTTGAAATTTACCGCATAAGGATAAAAGAAAACAATCTCAACGTCGAAAAGGACGAACAGGATTGCCGTCATAAAATATTTCACGGAAACCGGAATTCGGGCATTGCCCTGTGCATCAATCCCGCATTCAAAACTTGCGTCTTTATTTTTTCCTGCCCGACGGGGTCCAAGCAAGTGGGTCAACACCAATACCAACGCCACAAACCCCGCAGCAACTAAGCTTTGCAGTACGATCGGAATATAATTATCAGGTGTATTCATCGCAAACAACGGTTTATCAAAAATATCTGGTTTATAGCGCTTGGTAGCGCGCCACATTTCTGTCTTGTGGAAAAAGTTGTCGAAGATACGCGCGCAAAATTTTATACGGTGATAATTTTTATAAAAATCTTTTTATTTAGAATGAATCTAATTAAAATAAAAGCTTTTTATTGCCTTTTTCATTATCCGATGAAAACCAATATTTTAAACTCATCTTAAAAACAAATTCAGATTCTAAAAACGTTCGATTTTGTGAGAATTTATGCCAACATTCAAGCATTTTTTGAAATAATATTCCAAAATGGCTTTCCTGTCATACCCGTTTAAATACAACAGCCCGTACAATAAGTGAACTGTACGGGCTGTTGACCTCAAAAATCAAAATTTTCTATTGCATCAGCACAACACGCTGGATGCTACTCTGGCCTTCCTGTTCGATGACCACAAAATAAACGCCACTTTGGAGGGCATTTACGGCAACCCGGATTTGACCGTTGCGGGCAGCGTCTGCAATTTCCGAAGCATCCCTGCGCAGCACGACCCGACCCATCGCATCCACCAAGCTGATGCTGGCTGGCAGCGATTCGGATGAATTTACAGGTTCAAGGAATAAAATTCCTTTCGCCGGGTTTGGATAAGCCCGCCATTGTACCGGGGCGTTTCCAACCGGGGTTCCACCCTGATCAGTAATAGAAATCGCATCTATTCCGATGTCGCCCAATGGCCCCAGGCCTGCGGTTCCGGAAAAACGGATGCGGATGGTTTCGCCGACATAAGGGCTGAGCGATACGCTGGTTTGGAACCAGCTTTCGCCCTGCGCGCCGCTCAATGACCACGCACCCAGCCAGTTGTTTCCGCCATCCACACTAATTTGTACCGATAGCGTTCCAACGCTTGCGCCAAACAGGTGGTAGGCAAACGAGAGTTGAGGATTGGTCGTCCCTGACAAATCAAAACAAGGGCTGATGTAGTGCGCAACCTGTCCGTTGCCGATGCCATCAACTTCGGTATAGAGGTAAAAATTACCCTCGAAAGCTGCATCCGGGCCGGTACCTCTGGTCGGCGTTTCCCCTGAAAAAACGGTCCAGTCAAAATCATCGCCGGTTCCTTGTTGCCAACCATTGGAAGCGCCTTCGAACCCGTGAAAATGAGGGATTTGGAACACGGGATTGCAAGTACCGCCTTCCGAAACGGTTCCCAAGCCGGTTTTTGTGCACCCCTGGCTATCGGTCGCTGTAGCGCTGTACGTGCCGGGAGCAAGGTTGTTGATGGTCGCTGTTGTAGCGCCGGTGTTCCAAAGGTAAGTATACCCTGGAACCCCGCCAGATGCATTTAAAGTAATGACGCCATCGTTTTCCCCAGGCCCGGAAGTATTGCCAACATTAAAAGTAAGCGCTATGGGTTCATTTTGAGAGACCACTGCAAAACCGCTGGCAATACAACCTTGCCCATCAACGACGGAAACCGAATAGGCGCCGGCGGCAAGATTGTTAATGTTGGGTGTCGTTGCGCCCGTGGACCATGAATAGGTGTACGGGGTTGTGCCGCCGCTCAATTGGGTGGTAATGGATCCCGTATTTCCGCCGAAGCAAACAACCGGGTTTGCATTCAAAGTCAGCGTAGGCGGGTCGCAGGGCGATTCACCTACATAAAAAGCATCCACGCCGATGTCGCAAAGGATCGAATTGGTGGGTACAATCCCGTTAACGCGCAGGCGAACGGTTTGTCCGGCATAGTTTGCAAGGCTGATCGTGGTCGTATGCCATACATCCCCCTGGTCGCCTGAAATGGCCCAGATGGGCGCCGACCAGGTACTGCCCCCATTGGTGCTGATTTGTACATTCAAGGTTCCGATTTGCCCGCCAAACATGTGGTAAGCAAATGCAAAAACAGGGGTATTGAGTGACGAGAGGTTAAAACAGGGGCTAAGTAAAGACCCCGTCCCGCTGCCAAGATCGGCTTCCGTATAGGCAAAAAAGAGTCCCTCCTGTGCAAAATCAGGACCGGTGCCCCGGGTTGGCGTTTCTCCTGAAAGCCGCACCCAATCAATATTATCCGTTTGCATCTGAACCCAACTTCCTGCTGGCGTTTCAAAGCCCTCCGTGTGAGGAAACTGGTTAATAGTGGCCAGGCAACTTGATTCTAATGAAGGCCCGGATCCCACCAATGCAAATTGGAAATTCGAGCATCCGTTGGCATCCGAGATGCTCACCGAATAAGTACCCGGCAGCAACCCGCTGATATCCTGGGTGGTTGCGCCGTTGCTCCACAAGTAATTGTAGGCCGGCGTTCCGCCGCTAACACTCAGGTTAATGGCGCCGTTGGGTGTAGTGGGCGTGGTGGCATTGGTTACTACGGTACTGGAAGACAGTGGGGCAGCCGGTTGTGTAATGGAAACCGTAGCGTTTACCGCGCAGCCGGTAGAAGCCGTAACACTAACCGTATAATTTCCTGCCGTTAAACCATTGGCCGTGACAGAAGTAGCACCGTTCGACCAGAGATAGGTATATGGACCGGTTCCGCCTGTTGTCACAACCGTAGCGCTGCCCGTAGCACCGCCGAAACAACCGACATTGGTTTTGTTGAAGGTCAAAGTTGGACAACCGCCTGGTACGCAAGGCGCAGGACAGGAAGCGTTGTTGATGTAGCTCCGGATGCGGTTGCCGGGTTGGGTGCCAAAACCCAGCGCCGGGTTGATGCCAACCCCACTAATGAGGTGGCAATAGCTCATAATGGTTCCCTGAGCAGGCAGTGGCGGCGGTGTGCAACTGCCTTCGGTATAACCTGCCGCTGGGCCGCAGCCATCAATCGCTCCACCCGACCAGGCACTGCAATTGTGCGTATGCGGCGAATTAAGGTTGTGCCCCATTTCGTGCGTCACTACATTCACCGTCCAGGAATAGGTTGGAAAATTGTTGTAACCGCTGTTGATGTAGCTGTAAGCGTAGCCCCAGCCATTGCACAACCCCGCTAAATAAGCAACCCCGCCGCCAGTTGGCGCGCCGCGCGACAACAAATGCGCCAGGTTACCATTGACATTGGGGCGGGCGGTGCGAAACGCGCTCAGCGCTGCCGAAGTTGAAGACGTGGGGTAACTGTCAGGGGTAGTCCAGATAAAAATCTGTGAAATGATGGTGGTCACGCTCTCATTCGCGTAAATGGTGGAAACGACATTGTATAGCCCTGTTACAAAATTGGTGACCGTAGTTGTATTGCTCTGTTTTTCTATGTACAATTGGTATTCGCACTCAAAATAAACCCGAATACATTTATCGGGATTTCGACTGCCCACGCCCTCTGCCATTTCGTCCAGCAGGCGCAGTTCTTCCGGTGAATAATCCGGTTCTTCTGTACCGCACTCAAAGTTGTCGGTAATCAGCAGGTCTTGCGCGCGGTAACAGACATGTTCCTTGGTGCGTACGTCGCCCAATTTGCCAATTACAATCGTGCCCGTTCGCCCGCTGTTGATGAACCCGAAAACCTCGCCGTCAAAAACGCTGATGGCGACGAGGGAGTTTTCATCCCCTTCCACAATGCCCCGGTAATAAACGCCGGGGGTGTAGGCAATCGGTCTGGAATCCTCCGCCGTGACGAAAAAGTCCTCGGAAATCGGATCTTCCTGAACCAGCAAAACCGAAACTGAAAAAGGCAGGTCCATGCGGATGGCAGGAGGCCTGTTTTCCAATACGCGCTGAAAAGCTCCGGCATCGGGCTGAAGGAGGAAACCCGTTTTGAGGATATCGCCGTAGCGGCCGGATTGCTTAAGGTCTTGGGGGGCTTGGAACAAATTGACGCGCTCAAAGCTGGCGCCTCGTTCTTTTTCTTCCCCGATGAGCCGTGCAAGCGGAGTTTGAGCCTGCATAACGACCGACATGCAAATCGCTATGAGAAAGGGTAGATAAAATTGCTTCATAAGACGGAAAAATTAAAGGATGTAGGAAAACTGTTTCTCGATGCTAAGGTATAGTGCTTCCCATTACGCACAAAATCGAGGAAAGATACACCTTACAGCGGTCTATTTTATGCAAGCAAGCTGACAAATGTCCCGGCAGGTCTCAAATGCGGGCAGGAAGTGTAAATTTGCAGGCATGCAGGAGAAACCTGCCGCTGTTTTTGAACGGGGACGGGCGTTCCGTTGTTCCTATACCGTTATAAAGAAGTAAAAAGCTTATGAACGCAGATACAGAAAAACCGTTGGTGAACCGGGTTGCCTCCAGCAGCCTGATTACCATCAATCTGGAAGATTTTTTTCCAAAAGCTGAAGTCATTCCTTTTGACCTGAAGCAGTACCTTTTTATGGAGTTGATCGTCAAGGAAAAAGATTTTAGGGAAGCCATGCAACAGCATGACTGGGCGCAATACCAGGGCAAAGTACTGCTGGTTTTTTGTTCTGCCGACGCCATCATCCCCATGTGGGCCTACATGCTGGTGGCTGCCAGCGCGGCGCCTTATGCCGCCGATATTTTTCAGGGCGACGCGGAAGCTTACTACAAAACAGCTTTTGCAAAAGCGTTGGACAGGCTTGACCTTGCTGAATACGACCAAAAACGCATCGTTATTAAAGGATGCAGCGATAAGCCGGTGCCCGCCGCCGCGTATATCGAAATTACACGGCTTTTGCAGCCTTATGCGCAAAGTATTATGTACGGGGAGCCTTGCTCTACAGTGCCGATTTTTAAACGGCCAAGAAAATTGGATTAGTTACCCAACCGCATTCAAAACCACCACAAACGTACTCCCCGCCCCAAAATCGCTGGCCACGCTGATCTCGCCCCCCTGCGCTTCGATGAATTCTTTGCTGATGGCCAGGCCCAGCCCGGTGCCTTCCTTGCGCGAGCCGGGCACGCGGAAATAGCGTTCGAAAATTTTGTCTTTGTATTGTGGCGCGATGCCCTGTCCGGTATCCCGCACAAAAAATTTCACTTTCCCAGCTTCTGCGACAATGCTCAGGTAAATAGTGGAATTGTCGTAGGAATAACGGATGGCGTTGGCAATCAGGTTGGTGAGTACCCAGGCTGTTTTTTCGTTATCGGCCAGCACGAGGGGGAGTTTACCATTGGGGAATGCAAGGTCAAAGTGGATTTTTTTGGCCTCTGCCTGCACTTTCACCGCTTCGATGGCGTATTGCAAAATATCTTCGGGTGAAGCGGGCCGGATGCTCAGTTGGATATTGCCGCTTTCCACCTGGGTCATGTTCAGCAGCTCGCCGGTAATTTTGAGCAGGCGGTTGGCATCATCCCGGATGCTGACCATGAGCTGTTTTTGCGCTTCATTTATGGCTCCGGTTTGTTCGTTTTCCAGCAGCTGCAAGCTCAGGATGATGGAAGAAATGGGTGTTTTCAGTTCGTGCGAAACAGTGGCGATAAAATTTGTTTTCGCAAAATCGAGTTCTTTGAAAGCGGTGACATTTTTCAGCACGATGACGTGGCCGATCAGCTTTTGCGCAGCTTCCCCGGTTGGCGTGATGGCAATATCGAGGATTTCTTTTTCAAAATAACTCTCTTTCCCATCAGCAAATATTTTCATGGCGTGCCCTTCTGCAGCCTCTTTTTCCCGGGGCAATTTCAGAATTTCCTGGGCCAGTGAACGCATCAGGTCGTTCGTGACCGATAGCTCCTGCACCGGGCGCCCAATCAGGTGTTCTTGTCCTAGCCCCAGCACTTTCAAGGCTTCGCCATTGGCGAAAATAATGCGTTTTTTTTCATCCAACCCGATGACCGGGTCGTGCATATTATTGATCAGGGTTTCGATGCGTTTTTTCTCAAACAGGATTTTCGACAAGGTGCTGTTGTTGTACTCCTCCAACTTTTCGGCCATCGAATTGAATGCCTTTGCCAATTGGCCGAATTCCACATGTTCTTCAAAATGAACCCGTTGCGAATAGTTTTTAGCGGCAATTTGCCGGATACTGGAGGTGAGTTCCCGGATTGGGTTGGCAATATTCCCCGGTAAATTGATGAGCAAAACCAAAGCGATCAGAAAACAAAAGCCACCAATAATCCCGATCCACAGCATAGCCGAGGCTGCCGTTTCTTTTGCAGTATTGCTTTTTCTGGCAATTGCGTGCATGTTCAACTTCATAATTTCCCCGAGGTCTTCGCGGATGAGTTTTGGCAGCACGGTGTCGCGGGGATGCTGTCTTAGTTTTTCAAATCGCTGCGCCACACTTTCTGTGATCTCTTTTTCCTCAATTTCTGTAATGTTGTTTTGCTGCTTTTTCAAATGTACCTCAAAGGTCGTGATGGCAGCCTCTTCCCGACCAATATCGTCGAGGGTTTGCAACATCTGGCGTGCATATTCGAGGGTGTTGTAGTTGTCTTCCAGAATTTTTTCGGTGTCGTTTGAAAGCAGGGAGAGGTAGCGCATGCCGAGCAGCGACAACAAGACAATCAGCGATAAAAGCAGCCCGACGCCGAGGGTGAGTTTGGTTTTGATTTTCAAATTCATGTCATTCCTGTATTTCCACTTAAGAAAGAATCACCAGGTCAATATTATCGGAAGACAACTTTTTCAGCAGCTCGCTGAATACATTCGTTGCCGCAATGATTTTGAACAGGTTGATGCGCGGGCGGCCAATACATATCGTCGTGATGCCCCGGGCGCCCACCTGCTCCGCAATACTTTTGGCAATATGCCGGCTTTCCACTTTGATGATTTCGGCGCCCAGTTCAGTCGCTAATTTGAAGTTATTAATCAGATGCCGTTGCTTGTCGAGGGCGATTTTATCGTTACTTTCAGCCGGCGTTTGCACATACAACACATACCATTTGCTGTGGTAATAATTGGCCAACCGCGCTGTTTTCCGGATCACTGTGCGCGCCGTTTTTTCGTTACTGCTGATGCAGGCCATGAAGCGCTCGTGGCGGAGGGCAGCATTCCGGGGAACCTCCGTTTCAACTTTCCGCTCCACCTGGGAGGCCACCTCTTTCAGCGCCAATTCGCGCAATTGCAAAATGTGGTTGGTTTTGAAGAAGTTGCGCAGGGCCGTTTCTATTTTTTCAGCCTGATAGATTTTCCCTTCTTTCAGGCGCGCAATCAGTTCATCAGCGGTCAGGTCTATGTTGACCACTTCATCGGCTGAGGTCAATACGCTGTCGGGAACCCGCTCCTTCACTTCCACCCCTGTGATTTGTAAAATCTCCTCATTCAGGCTTTCGATGTGCTGAATGTTCAGGGCAGAAATGACGTTGATGCCTGCGTCAATGATGTCTAAGACATCCTGCCAGCGCTTTTCGTTTTTGCTGCCTTCAATATTGGTATGCGCCAGCTCATCAATGATCACTACTTCCGGCCGCAGGTTGATGATGGCCTGCACGTCCATCTCTTCCAATTCTTTGCCTTTGTAAAAGAGTTTTCGCCTTGGAATCACTGGCAGGCCTTCGAGCAGCGCGGCTGTCTCGGCGCGGCCATGGGTTTCCACGTAGCCGATTTTTACGTCAATTCCATTGCGCAACAGGGCGTGTGCTTCCTGCAGCATGCGGAATGTTTTACCTACGCCGGCGCTCATGCCGATGTAGATTTTAAACTTTCCGCGCCTCGATTTTTTAATCAGGTCGAGGAAATGCTGCACGTTTTGTTCTTTATCCGGCATCAAAAGCCAACGGTTAAAGCGGTGGTTAAGAGATAGTTTTGCCCCGAAGGCTTGCGATCCAGACTAAAAATTTCGTCTTTGTTGCTGAGTACCTTGCCCTCAATCCGCCA
This sequence comes from Saprospiraceae bacterium, assembly GCA_022841505.1. GTDB lineage: Bacteria > Bacteroidota > Bacteroidia > Chitinophagales > Saprospiraceae > JABWAJ01. Next base: position 19,147 of record JALHRK010000079.1, read on the forward strand.
CAGTACATTGGGCTGAATGGCGTAGTCTACATTCGCCGAAGCGCCAAAAGTCTGAAAACCATTGGGGCTGCCCGTGGCTATAATCACGCCGTTTTCATCCGCATAATATTCGCCACGCACCGCAATGGACAGTTTTTCGGAAGCCATCACCCTCAAAATCAACGCCGGGCTGTACCAATAGTTATGGTCGCTGCTGCCTTTTGCGCTTTGTTCGGCGCCAAAGTCAAACCCTGCCGTTGCCACCAGTTTTTTCCCGAGGTTAAAAATGCCGTAAAAGTTGTGGAAGTAGCGCATCTGGCGTTGATCGTCGGGTTTGTCGGTACCCACAAAGGTACTGCTGTTCAGCGTTACGCGTTCGGTGGGTTTGTAAGTGATCTGCGTGCCAAAAGAAGGCAAACTATTGCCGTCCAAGGTTTTGATGCGCTGCCAGCCATTGAGTACCAGCGCGCTCAGGAACCATTTTCCATTGTCGGAGGTGTAGGAAATTTTGGCGCCGCTTTCGTAATACGGCGAATTATCTGCCAGCATGCTCCGGGTCAGGGTGGGGCAATCTTTCCCGATGGCGCTTTCAAATCCGATGTGCGCCGGAAAAATCCCCGCATCTACCCAAAGGTTTTTCGTAGAAGATAACCGTACCCCGACATTGGCTTCAAACACATTTTTTAAGACCCCAGGTTCGGCGGCAAGGTTAGAATTGGGGTAAGTTCCGGCCATCAACCCAAGGTTGGCGCGTACTTTTTCCGTATTGTATGCGGCTTTTAATAGCCCAAGATTGAGGGCGACTTCGTTGTGGCGGTTGTGGGAATAGACAAAGCCCGGCCGGTTGTGGTCGTCGGGGTTGCCAAAGTCGTAACCGTAATAAGCCTCTACATAACCGCTGAAAACGAGCGGGGATGCCGTGCTGTCGCTTTGCGCAAATGCGTGAATCGCGCAGATAGAAAGCAGGATAGAAAGGAATGGTTTCATGTCC
>JALHRK010000080.1 GCA_022841505.1 Saprospiraceae bacterium
AATAATCTTCTCAAAACCTAAAAATACGCGTTATGATGTTCCCCAAAATAAAAATGTACCTGCTCTTACCAGGGCTTTGTATAGGTTTTTCAATAGGCCTTTACGCTCAAAAAAGCTCCATGAAATGGGGCGAAATTCCACCCGAAGATTTGAGTATGACTACCTATGCACCCGATACTGCGGCGGCGGCGCTGGTATTGGGCAATTATGGCGACCTGGAACTCACCGTTTCGGCAGACGGAATTGAATACAATTTCTTTCAGCATCGCCGGGTGAAAATGTTGAAACGATCCGGATTTGATAAAGGCGATGTGGTTATCCCGTATTTTAATCAGGGAGAAAAAATTTTCAACCTTCATGTGCAGGTCTTCACACCCGATGGAAAAAAATATACCTTAAAAAACGCAGATATTTTCGACGAGGAAGTCAATAAAAATGTTTCCCGACGCAGGTTTTCAGCGCCCAATCTCATCGAAGGCGCCGTGCTGGAATACCAGTATAATCTGATTTCCAATCGCATTTTTGAACTCCCGGAATGGTATTTCCAGGAAGACATCCCCACACGCCGGAGCGAATATGTACTGGCCATTCCCGACTGGCTCCGGTATGCCGTGCTGACACAAAGCCTGAATGACACAGAAAGCAATCTCCCTGAACAAAACCAGATCAGTGGCATCGTCAGCTCCATCACCGTTGAAAAGGCTTTGTCTTCCAATGAGCCCAATATCAAGCGCTACCATTACACCATGCAGCATGCAGCAGCCTTGCGGGAAGAAAGTTTCATCACCACCATGAAGGATTATTACGCCAGCGTCCGTTTTCAGCTGGGCGCAACGGCCTTTCCCGGGGAAGGGTTTAAGGAAGTGATGAACACCTGGGAAAAAACCGCAAAAGGCATGCTGGAAGATGATGGTTTCGGGTTGCAATTTCTGAAAATCCGGAACTACAAAAAGGCCGCTGAAGCCGTTGCGCTGTTGCTGACAGGCGTGAGCGATAACAATGAAAAAACGAACATCATCTACAATTTCCTGACTCATTCCATGAAATGGAATTCAAGGTATAGGTACATGCCGGGCATGAGTCTGAATGATTGCTTTGAACAAAAAACCGGCAGTAGCGGCGAACTGAACCTTTTGTTTCTTGCCCTTCTGAAAGAAAATGGCGTTCCGGCACACCCGATTTTGTTGAGTACGCGCTCGCACGGCACCCCCATTGAGCTTTACCCCATCATGGATCAATTCAACCACGTTGCGGTGTGGGTCGAGTACAATGGTCAGTGGGTCATGGCGGACATTGCATCGCCCCATTACGCGCTGGGATATCCGCGCATTGAATCGCTGAATCGGCGCGGGTTTTTGGTTCATGAAAGCGATCCGAAATGGATAGACCTGCCCAAAATGAGTGGCAATACCATTAAATTAGCCACGCTCAAATTGCAGGAAGACGGCAGCGCGACGGGCGTCCTGCAATACAGAATGCAGGGCTACGACGCCATGGTTTGGCGCGATAAACTGGCCACAGGCGATCAAGCCGCGCTAATAAAAGAGCAATTAACGAAGACCCACCCGGAAGTACTCATCGAAAAAATTGAAGTGCATGGGTTGGAAGATTTAAAAGCACCCATCGAACTTTCGTTTGAGGTTACCTTGCCGGATATGGCAACATTTAATGGCGATGTACTTTATCTGAATGCCGTATTGGACCCCCTGTTCCATGAGAATCCTTTCAAATTGGCAGATCGGAAATTCCCGGTGGAAATCCCTTATCCCATTTCAGAAAAATACTTCTTAAAGTTAGAATTGCCGGAAGCTTATGTGCTCGAAGAAGCCACACAACCGATCCGGCTTTTTCTGACAAACAACGGCGGTTCTTACCAGACGACATTGACCCAATTGGCCAATAAACTCAGTCTGTCAACCGAGTTTAAAATCAACCAGCTCCGCTACGAGGCAAGCGCTTACTGGGATCTGCGCGAATTGTTCGACCAGATGCTGGAAAAACAACAAAACCCCATCGTTTTGAAAAGAAGAAGCTAAAACCCCAGGTCTGATTTTCTCAAAACCTAAAAATACGCGTTATGATGTTCCAAAAAATTAAAATGTACCTGCTCTTACCAGGGCTATGTCTGGTGTTCACAACGGGCCTTTATGCTCAAAAAAGCCCGATGAAATGGGGCGAAATTCCACCCGAAGATTTGACCATGACCACTTATGCCCCCGACACGGCAGCGCAGGCGGTCGTTTTGGGCAACTACGGCGACCTTGAAATTGACTTTTCCCGAGGCGATATCCGTTACACTTTTGAACAGCACCGCCGCGTCAAAATCCTGAAGCGTTCCGGTTTCGATAAAGGCGATATAGCCATTTCCTTTTACAAAAAAGGTGAAAAAATTTCCGACCTCCAAGCCCAGGTTTTTACGCCCGACGGCAAAAAATACAGTTTAAAATCTGCGGATGTTTTTGAAGAAGCGGTGAATGAAAACTGGTCGCGCGTGCGCTTTTCAGCGCCCAACCTGGCGGAAGGCGCCGTGATGGAATACCGGTATACGCTGAATTCGCAATACTTTTTTCAACTGCCGGAATGGTATTTTCAGGAAGACATCCCAACCCGATGGAGCGAATACTACCTGGCTGTTCCGGATTGGCTGCGCTATGTCGTGCTGAGCCAGGGTGTGGACGCCAATGTGCTGGTGACTACGCAGGGCCGGCAGCGCATGCTGGTTCCGGGATACCAGACAGAGCAGGTCGGCGTCACCGGCGCTGCAACCGTTCAAAGGGGCTATGACCAGGTTGAGGCTGAAATCAAATTCTATCGCTACCAGATGAAAGATGTGCCAGCGCTGCGCCCCGAGCCTTTCATCACCACCATGGACGACTATTTTGCGCGGGTGCGTTTTCAGCTTGGCGCAACAGCATTTCCCAACCGCGCGATCGAGCCGGTGATGGGTTCCTGGGAAAAAGCTTCAAAAGATTTATTGGAAAACGAGCGCTTTGGGCAGCAGGTTTCGAAATCGAAACATTTCAAACGCGCCAACGACGCCTTGCAGGCGGAATTAGCCGCCGCCGCCAATAACGATGAAAAGGTGCTCCTCATTTACAACTTTCTAAACAATACGATGACCTGGAACGAGCGCTACAGTTATATGGCGACCTCGGACCTCGAAGATTGTTTTGAACAAAAAAAAGGAAACAGCGCAGAGTTGAACCTGTTGTTTCTGGCGCTGCTGAAAGCCAATAACATCCGGTGTCACCCTTTATTGCTCAGCACCCGCGACCATGGCCGACCCATTGACCTCTATCCGATCATGGATCAGTTCAACCATGTGGCGGTTTTGGTCGAACACGGCGGACAATTAGTGGTGGCTGACATTGGATCGCCGTACCAAACGCTTGGCTTCCCGCGCACGGAATCACTGAATGGCCGGGCCTGGTTAGTAGACGAAGCCAACCCGGAGTGGATTGACCTGCCTGCCTTGTCGGGAAGTTCCATCAAGTTGGCGACCCTCAAGCTGGATGAAAACGGCCAGGCAACCGGCACGATGCAATACCGCATCTCGGGATATGATGCCTTCCCCTGGCGGGAAAAAATTGCCGGGCAAGCAGACAAGACTGCCATGATGAAAGCCGTGCTCAGCGAACAATACCCAGACATTTTGCTGGAAGACGTGAAGGCAGAGGCGCCGGAAGACCGCTCCAAGCCCGTCAGCATTACCTTCAAATGCACCCTTGCAGACATGGCTGCTGCAAACGGCGACCTGCTCTACCTGTCTCCGGTCATTGACCCATTGTTTTCCGAAAACCCGTTTAAACTTGAGGATCGAAAATTCCCGGTTGACATTCCGTATATTTTTTCTGACAAATTTGTGCTGCAACTGGAACTCCCCGATGGGTTCATGCTGGAAGAGGCGCCCGAGCCCATCAAAGCAGCCCTGCCCAACAATGGGGGATCTTTGCAGTACACCCTGAGTCAGAATGGCAATAAAATCAATTTAGTCACCGAGGTTAAAATTGCACAATTGCGATTTGAACCCGAGGCGTATGCCGGTCTGCGTCATTTCTTCAACCTGTTGCTGGAAAAGCAACAGAACCCCGTCGTTCTAAAACGCAAAAATTAAACCTTATGAAACGCCTACTCCTATACAGCTTTTTGTTTTGCAGCGCCTTTTCGCAAGGGCTTCAGGCTCAGGATGTTGCTTACAATGTCTTCAGTATTCCCGATTCTCTGGTGCAAAAGGCGAATGAAGTGGTGCGCACAGACCGCCAGATTTTTACGGTGGAATCGCTTCGATCCGGCAAGCTCGCCTGCCATAGGGCCGTCACCATCCTGAACGAAAAAAGCGACGCCAACGTGCAGGTGCTTTATTACGACAAAGAAAGCAAAATCAAAAAGCTGGAAGCTAAGCTCTACAACGCTTTTGGCCAATTGATCCGGGAAGCGCATAAATCGGAAATTATTGACCAAAGCGCAATCAGCGATTTTTCCATGTATGAAGATAACCGGGTAAAAGTGCTGGAAATCCTGCACAGTGAATACCCGTATACCGTGGTATTTGATTATGAAATTGAGCTGAAGGGCATCCAGTATTGTACCTATCCAAATTGGCGGATCCAGGATTATGCGGCTTCCGTTCAGGAGGCCAGCTTCACGATCAGCTTGCCTGCGGGAATGCGTTTTTTTCACCGCGCGCTGAATATTGAGCTGACGCCGGAAGTGAAAAAAAGCCAGGATCGCGAATTTTACACCTGGTCGGTGCGCAACCTGCCGGCGATTCCTTCCGAACCAAACGCCCCGTCGCGTTCGGCGGTATTGCCCGCTCTGCTGACTGCACCGGATCAATTTCAATGGGGTGCTTATCAGGGCAGCATGGCAAGCTGGAAAGATTACGGCATTTTTATGCACGAATTGTTCAAAGGGCGGGATGTTTTGCCGGAATCCGTTCGGCAGGAGGTCAGGCGCATCGCTACAGAAGCCGGCGAAGGGCGTTCCAGGATAAACGCACTCTACCGCTATTTGCAAACCAATATGCGGTATGTGAGCGTGCAATTGGGCATTGGAGGATGGCAGCCCTTCGACGCCCAGTACGTGAGCGAAAAAAAATACGGCGACTGCAAAGCGCTGACAAATTTCATGAAAGCTGTGCTGAAAGAAGCAGGAATAGAAGCCTATCCGGCATTGATTTACAGCGGACGGCTCGATTACGATGTTGAGGAAGACTTCATGACGCCAACTTTTAACCACGTCATCCTGTACGTGCCTTCCGAAGATTATTGGCTGGAATGCACCAGCAATGACTTTCCGCCAAACTATGTCGGGCAGAGCAATTCGGGCAGGAATGCCCTGCTGATTAAGCCAACTGGCGGTGAACTAAAGCGAACGCCTGAGCTTTCTTCCGAATCCAACCTCGAAACCCATCGTGTTGTGGTGGAAATCAACCCGGAAGGGAGCGCCCGGGTGGAGGTGCGCGCCAACCACACCGGGGCCGATCACGAACAATGGCGCTATATGATGCATGGGCTTTCGCATGAAGAGGCTGCAAAAAACCTGATTCAAAACAGTTCGCTGCCTTCTTTTTCCCTGGTAAAATTAGAGATAGAAGCAGCCAAAGACCGGCCGGAAAGCAGCGCAGTTTATGTGGCGCAGGTAAGCCGATATGCCACGAAAGCCGGGAAACGCTTTTTTGTGCCGCTGAATGCCGTCACCGCTTATGGCAACGTGCCGTCCGCACTGGAAACTCGCCGCCATCCGGTGGTCATACAGCGCGGGTACACAGAGCGCGACGAAATTACTTTGCAGATGCCTGTGGGGTATCAGATAGAAAGCACTCCGGATGCAGTAACCGAGCTAAAAACAGAATTTGGGAGCTATCGCCTCGAATTTGAGCGCGATGCTGAACAAAACAAACTCGTTTGCAAAAGGGAACTGGTGGTCAAAGCCGGAACCTGGCCTGCAGACCGCTACACGGAATACCGCGATTTTTTCAAACAGGTTGCTAAATCAGACGGCATGAAAGCCGTTTTGGTGGAAAAGAAAACCTGATCAATTACCCGTACAGTTAGTCGAGAGTCTGCTTTTTAGAGTTCGAGAGCAAGGCATGAAGGCCCGAAAAAAGGGAGTTTACTTGCGTAAATGACCGCTTTCGGGGCCTTCGCATAACGCAGCTATCGGACTCTAAAAACAGACACTAATTGGCGGCAAGGAAATCACCGTTGAGACACAAGTTAGAAACTGTCGGATGCTCGCTGCCGCCCGTCGGTTCAATGGTGATATTCAGGCTTTCGGCTTGCGGAATATAGCGCAGGGCCTGAAGGTGCAGGCTCTTTGGCTTGATCAGCCCCATATTGATCATAACCCCTTCCACGTCTGCCCATATCTGATATTGATGTCCGTCCGGCGCCTGTGGCAAACGGATAGGGTTGAAATATGCGCTTTTTGCGGTATGATTCCAATACACCAGCGCTTTTGCTTTAGGCAGGATGGCTGTGCCGTTCAGGTAAACCGGACGCGTGTCTTCGTGCTCCAAAAAAGCAAGCATTTCAGCAGTTTGCAGGCAAGCGACATGTTCTGTTTGGCAATTTTTCAGGGCCTGTTCATTTGCCAGAATCTGTCTGTCGGCTTTGTACCATTCGTTGGCAAAAAAACCACAGGCAGCAATCATGGCAGCTGCCGCCCAGGCGGCCCAGGCCGGAATTCGGGTCGCCATTTGTTGGGAGGCCGGGGGTGGAATATTCGGGAGCGATTGTTTCGTGTAGGCATCAATCTCTTTTTCCAGGGAAGCAACTTTGCTCCGAATATCTGGAAATTCTTGTATGTAGCGCTCTACGGTGGCGGTTTCTTCCGGCGTCGTAAGGCCAAGCACATACTGTTCCAGCAATCCTGATTTCAAAAATTGATGTTTATCCATTTTGTGAATACGGTAGAATTAAAGAATGCTCCCTGTTTGGGGTCTGAGAGATTTACGAAAAACGAAAAGTCTAACAAAAATGCCTGCTCAATGTTCATGAAGAGCTTTTGCAGCAAGAAAACCGGGGATTCTTGCAGCAGCTTTGTACCTTAGTCGCATAAAGCTTAACCACTATGCAACGGATTACCAGTTTTTATATTTTCTTATTTGTATTGTTCTTCAGCGCTTGTCAGACGCCACAACAGGCAATTCAGACCATGCCGCCTGTCGAACTGACGATCCTTCAAATCAACGACGTCTATGAGATTGCGCCGCTTGAAGGCGGTAAAGTGGGGGGGCTGGCCCGGGTGGCAACCGTGCTGAAAGACCTCGAGCGCGAAAACCCCAATACCTTCGCTATTTTGTCGGGCGATTTTTTAAGTCCTTCCTTCATTGGTAGTTTGAAAATGGAAAACGGCGACCGCATCGCAGGCTTGCAGATGGTGGAAACCCTGAACGCTATGGGCCTGGATTATGCTACCTTCGGCAACCACGAATTCGATAACAAAGACCCTTTGGTGCTCAAAAAGCGCATGGATGCCAGCAAGTTCCTTTACACCTGCTGCAATGCCCTGGAAGTGAAAAACGGCCAGAAAGCGCCGTTTCAACAGCTCCGCGAGGGGAAAGAACAACCCGTTCCGGAATACGTCATCCGCGAATTTTCAAACGGCAAAGGCGGCGTTTTCAGGCTCGGCATCATCGGGGTGTTGTTGCCTTTTGCCAAACAGGATTTTGTGCATTACCTGCCGGTTTTTGAAACTTTTCAGGCTACGCTCAATCAATTACGCCCCCAGGTGGATGCCGTGGTTGCCCTGACGCACCTGAATATGGAAGACGACGAAAAATTAGCCGCAGCAGCGCCAGGCGTATTGCTGTTTATGGGCGGACACGACCACAACAACATGAGCCGTTTTGTGGAAAGCACTGTGATTACCAAAGCGGATGCAAACGCCAAAACCGTTTACATACATCGCATTTCCTTTCATCCGGGCAGTAAAGTAGCGACCGTGCGTTCTTCCCTCAAAACGATAGACGACCGCATTGCAGAAGACGCCGCCACCAAAGTTGTGGTTGAAAAATGGCAGGCTTACGCCAATAAATCCATGACCCAGATGGGGTATAACCCGACGCGGGTACTCATGCGCGCCGAAACGCCGTTGGAATGCACAGAAGCCGCCATCCGCACCCGTCCAACCAACTACGGCCAATTGGCTGCCGCAGCTTTCGCAACAGCCTGGCCCGGCGCCGATGCTTACCTGCTCAACAGTGGCTCCATGCGCGTGGATGACAACCTTTCGGGCGACATCACCGAATACGACGTGCTGCGCACCTTCCCATTTGCGGGAAGCATCGTGCAAATGGACTTGCCTGGCGATGTCCTCAAGCAGGCGCTCGATATTGGCCTGGTTAAGAACCGGGGCGAAGGCGGTTATTTCCAAACCGCGCAAGTGGAAGACCGGGGCGGCCAATGGCAAATTGCCGGCGAAACGCTGCGCAGCGACAAGAAGTACAGGGTTGTCTTGCCAAAATTCGTAGCAGAAGGCAAAGAAAATAACTTAGACTTTCTGAAAAACTACCCGGTTCAGGAACCGCCGTCTTTTACTGTCAAAGGGGCAACCCTGAAAAACGACGTGCGGGATATTGTAATGTACCACATGACCCAGTTGGAAAAATAGGCTATTCCTTGATTTTGGCATACAGGAAATTGTCCAAAACAACCCCTCTCTTGACTACATTTTTTCGAAGGATACCTTCGAGCTGAAATCCGTTTTTTTCCAAAACGCGCATCGAGGCTAAGTTGCTTTCGAAGACGGTGGCATAAATGCGAATCAGATCGCTATGCTCAAATGCATAAGTCGTCAACGCATGTACGGCTTTAGAAACAATGCCCCTGCCCCAGTAGGTCTCCGCCAGCCAGTAGCCCATTTCTGCACTAAAGCGATGAACGTCGAGCCCAACCACAAGCCCGATGCCTCCCACTGCCTCGCCATTGACTGCTATGGCAAAGTTCCAGGGAGCCTCTAAGTTGGCAGAAATAAAAATTTCGGCGTTTGTTTCTGAATAGGGATAAGGAAATCCATCCCGTAAGTTGGCGGAAACGTTGGCATTATTGGCATGCCGGGCAAGGTTGGGAATGTCTTCGAGAACCCATTGCCTGATCTGAAATCCTTCACCGCTAATTTCCATGATGTGTTGTTTTTCGTTTTAACCCTATTCGTCGTATTTTTCATTCCTTCAAGGCCGTTTTTTTTCATCCGCATGAATGGTTTCGTAAGTTTGCAGGATGTACAAACACCCAATTCTCAAATCGTCAACCCATGATCGCATGAAGTATATTGAAACCGCAAAAGCTGTTTCCGAAATAGCAAGAAGTGCCGGCGCTGCCATCCTCAGTATTTATCACAATGTAGACGACATGCAGGTCGGACTCAAAGACGACCATTCGCCGGTCACCATTGCCGACCGGGCCGCCAACGACATTATATGCAGCGGCTTGTCGCTGTTGCCCGAAAAATATCCCATCATCGCAGAAGAAAGCCGGCAAATTCCTTTTGAAGAACGCCAACACTACCACACCTACTGGCTGGTGGATCCTTTAGACGGCACCAAGGAGTTTTTGAAAAAAAACGGCGAATTTGCGGTCAACATTGCACTGATTGAAGCTGGTCGCCCGGTGCTCGGCGTTGTTTTTGACCCCTGCGTCAATGAATTATACTGGGCTGCAAAAGACCATGGCGCCTGGCTGGAAAGGAACGGACATACGAAGCAACTGCACGCCGCCGCGTTTCGGATGACGGATCCCGGACTGAAAGTAACCTGTTCGCGCTCGCACCTGAATGATGCAACCCAATCCTATATTGCCGCGCTGAACGCGCCGGTCATCATCCCAAAAGGCAGCGCGCTGAAATTCCTCCTGATCGCCAGCGGAGAGGCCCACCTTTATCCGCGCGTCGGCCAAACCAGCGAATGGGATACCGGTGCTGCACAAATCATTGTGGAAGAAGCCGGGGGAGCGCTGCTGGATTTTTACACTGGCGAACCCTTGGTTTACAACAAGGAAATTATGGTGAATCCGGATTTTATCGCTTATGGAAACCTTGAAGGGGAATATCGTATCCCGGTAACAAAAAATTGAAACACGATGAAAAGAGTAACCGGCCTCGGGGGCATTTTTTTTAAATGCCAGAATCCGGCGCAGATCAGAGAATGGTATGCGCAGCACTTAGGTTTCAAGGTTGACGACTACGGCACAATGTTCGAGTGGCGACTTCCGGATGCGCCCGATACCCCGGGGTTTACTCAATGGAGTCCTTTCAAAGAAGATACCACCTATTTCCAGCCTTCTGAAAAGGATTTCATGTTCAACTACCGCGTAGAAAACTTAGAGGCACTGCTCGAAGTTTTGCGCGCGGAAGGCGTCACCATAGTCGGAGAGATGGAAACCTTCGACTACGGCAAATTTGCCTGGATACTCGACCCGGAAGGCCATAAAATTGAGCTTTGGGAGCCGGTTGACCAGGTTTTTAAAGATTTGTATGGGGAAGATGGCGCCACGCGTTAGACGAACCCCAAAGTTGCAAACCGCTGCCCTAAGATCGCTTCTGAATCCGCATCTAACCATCGGTTGAGTATCGTTGCGTAGATTTGGCGAAAGTCGGTATCAAACTTCAGATCGCCGTCGTCGAGTTGGCTCAAATCGGGCGCTGCATTGTAGAATCCGGCTTTTTTCAGGCTTGCGCCAAGGAGAAACAGGTTGTTGGCCGCGCCGTGGTCGCTTCCACCCGACCCATTTTGTTTAACCCGTCTCCCAAATTCCGAAAAGGTCATAATTAAGGTTTCATCCAGCAGGTTATTTCGTTTCAGGTCCTGAACAAAAGCCTTCATGCCATCCGCGTATTGGCGGAGCAACCGCTCCTGCTGGGGCTTCTGGTTGGCGTGCGTATCAAACCCTGTGAGGCTGACGTAATAGATGCGCACATCCGAATCCGCGCACATCAATTCCGCTATCTGCTTCAGGTCTTTGCCGAAAGGCGTTTGCGGGTAAGCTTCCTTTGAGCGGTACGTTTGCAGTTGGGTTTGCAGGTATCCGGCTGAAGCCTGCGTATCGGCCAGAACTTTGTACAAATAGGCGACATTTTCCTCCTCGTGGTGGGGCATCGAGGCGCCGTATTTGCTTACTGCTTTCAGCAATTGGCTGTCGGTGGTGCGCTTCAGTTGCGGAATGTCGCTTACCGCAAAACCGTTTCGCTGGCGGCCTTTCAGGGCAAGGCTGAGGCCATCGTCTGCTTCGAGGGCGTGGTAGGGTTTGTCGCAGCCCTCGCAAAAGGTATCCAAATAGCGCCCGATCCAGCCCGTGCTCAGGTAATCGGTGCTGTCGCTGGCGGAATGCCAGATGTCCATGGAGCGAAAATGCGAGCGATCGGGGTTGGGATACCCCACATTGTTCAAAATGCTGACCAAGCCATCGTCGTACAATTCGCGCAGGGATTGCAGCGCCGGGTTGAACCCCAGGTCGTCGCTCACCCGCAACACTTCGCTGTCCTTCAACGCCAGCGTGGGCCGGTTTTGATAATACAGGTCGTTCCGGTAAGGCACGACGGTGTTCAGTCCGTCATTACCGCCGGAAAGCTGCACCACCACCAGTTTTTTACCCGGTTGTCCCCCGAGCAATCGGTTCGATTGAAACCCCGCCAAAAAAGAAGGCACCATAAAAGCGGAAGACGCCAATGCCGAAGATTTCAAAAAAGCTCTCCTTTTCATATTTCTTATTTTTTTCGGTTCGCCATTCGCGCGATTCCGTTGTTTATCAACACATTTGGTATTCGGGTAGGGACATCAGCGCCATCGTGCTGATCCGGATGCGTTCTTCCCGGCTGACGGCGCTTTTCAGGTGCGGGGCCAGCGCCTCCAGAAAACCATTTGGCCGGGCAACCAGCAGAAAATCTGCCAACACTTCCGGAATTTGTTCGTTACGCACCCCTTCGAGCAGGCGAAAAATGCTGCTCATGTCAACCGTCGCCTGTAGTTTTTTGATGCCTTTTTCGCGTTCCAGGTCTTCCGGTTCGCCTTTGGTGCGCAGGTTCACCTCCGCGCTGTTGAAGAGGTGCCCGGCAAGGCTCAGGCGCAGGGTGAGGGTGGAATTGTCAATCCAGGGTTTGCCCACAGGCCAGCCAGCTACGTTCGGAGGGTTAAACAATACCTGCCCGAGTGCGCGCTGCACAAAAACCAAAGCCAGGTCATTTTCAAAATTGATTTTCAGCTTGCGCAAAATGCCGGCCATCAGGTCCACCGGTGATTTTATTTTCGAGCCAATATGCTGCGGGGCATAAAACCAGTCGCTTTCAAAAATCGCCCGCAACAGCGCCTCCATCTGGTAGTCCGATTCGTAATAGCGTTTCGCCAGCTGGGCTACGAGGTCTTCATCCACCTGTTCATTGACGAAATAGCGGAAAACTTTGCGGGTGATGAACGCTGAAGTAGCACGCTTATCCAGAATTCGGGCAATGATGTCTTCGCCATCGAACCGCCCGCTTTCCCCCATGAATGTTTTGACGCCGTAGTCGTGCTGGCCGGGCCGGAACATAAATTCTCCGCGCAGGTTGCTGGACCACCCCGTAAAAGCCCGCGCGGCTTCTTTGACGTCTTTTTCCGTGTAATGTCCCCGGCCAATGGTGAACAACTCCATCAGTTCGCGCGCAAAATTTTCGTTGGGACTGTCCTTGCGGTTTTGCTGGTTGTTCAAAAACCGGATCATGGAAACGTCTCGGGCCATAGCAAGCGTAAGCTCCCGGAAGCTCCCTAAAGCGTGGGTGCGCAGGGTATTCACCTGGGCTGATGCCAGGGTAGAAAATTTGGTTTGACAGGCAAAATGACCGTGCCAGAAAAGTGAAACGCGCTCCAGTAAGGCGCTTTGTGCGGGGTCGGCCATGCGGTACAGCCAATCGCCGCCTTGCTGGGCAACCATGCGGCGCTCTTCCTTTAGTTTTTCAACAAAGGCTTCCTTCTGCGATTTGTCGCCTTCTTCAAACCCAGCCGGAGGCGCAGGGTTGGGTGGTACAGGCGCTACTTTTTTAGCGGCTTCAAATAAATGGTCTACTGCTTTTGGGATGCTCCAACGGCGGCGTTCGGTCCACTCTTCGGCGCTGAGCCCGAAACCTGCCCGCCAATACAGGTGCTTGATCTTATCCATGAGCGCTGAAATTTGACCTTCGACGCACGGGATAATTCGTTGGTTTAACGACCATCTTCTTTTTTAACTTTCCAGGAACCGGAAACGTTAATACCTTTGTCCTCTGATTGCAATTCGGTATTGGATTTCCCGTTTATCCCAGATCAAAGTTTATTTGCTTATGCGTACCATTAGTATGATCCTTGCTGCGTGTCTGTTTTTTACAGCATGCGATTCCCGGGGGCAGCAGGTTGAGGCCATTCAGCAGTTAGAGCAAAAACTCCGCCAGCAAAAAGATGCCAGCTTAGATACCCTGTCAGCCAATGCGCTCATCGAAAAAAGCTTGGCATTTGCTGCGGCCTACCCCAAAGACTCACTCGCGCCGGCATTTTTGTTTCAGGCTGCCGATGTGTCGCGGGGCATCCATAAAGCAGAAGAAGCGGTGCGGTTGTGGGGACGCGTTCAGGCAGAATACCCCGGCTATGAGCGCGCTGCCGACGCCTTGTTTTTACAGGGATTTACCTGTGAAAACAACCTCTCGGACAAAGAGCGGGCATTGGCTTATTACCAGACGTTTTTGGACAAATACCCCAAACATCCTTTGGTGGACGATGTGTCGCTGTCTATGGAATACCTCCGTTCGGGAAAAAACATGGAGGAGCTCATCAAATCGTTTCCCAAAAAGCCCACTCAATAATGAGGACCCCTTTGCATCAGCTGATTCGGGCGGTCCGCAACAAAAAGGGGTTTTTGGCAACCTGTCAGGCCAACGGACTGTCTTTGGATTATGCTGAAAATGAAGCCGGCATCGGTATTTTTAAAGAGGTTTTCGTTCAGCGGGTTTATGCAGATTTTTTTCCTTTTTTTGAAAATGCAACGGTCATTGACATTGGCGGGCATTTTGGTTATTTTGCCTTGTTTGCGGCAATCAACCTTGGCGGGGAAGGAAGGGTGCTCACAGCAGAGCCTTCGAAGCAGAATTTTGACCAACTTTGCCGGAACTTAGCCAAAAGTGGCTTGCAAAACAAAGTTTCGGCGCTGAACGTGGCCCTTGCAGCAACGCCCGGAGAAAAAAAGCTGTTTACCGGAAAAAGCGAAAATCACTCGCTTATTGCTCCGGGGGAAAATGCGGTTTGGGAAGTTGCGCATACTCAAACCTTGGGCGCATTCATCGAAGAAAACGTCACCGGACCGGTTCATTTTCTAAAAATGGACTGCGAAGGCGCCGAGTATGATATTTTCTTTAACACAGACCGCGTTATTCTGGACCTGGTTCAGACCATTTCATTGGAGTTCCACGACTTGAAAAGTGCAGAAAAAAATGGATTGAAACTGGCTCAACACCTCAAAACTAACGGGTTTAACATTGCGCGGTTCACCCATAACAAAACCACAATGGGCAATAATTACGGAAACATCATTGCCACAAAAAAGCTTTAATGGTGTCAAGTCAACCATTCTTTGCAAATACTTGTAATACAATGTGCTAACTGATCGTTAATTTTACCGACAAAAATCACAATGCCATGAGGCTGACAATGCTACTTTTTTTTGCGATAGGTTCTATGCTCCGTCTTCAGGGACAAGGCATGGAGTTTTTCCACGGCACCTGGGCGGAAGCGCTTGAGGAAGCCAAAAAACAAGACCGGATCATTTTTGTGGATGCTTACGCTGTTTGGTGCGGCCCCTGCAAAATGATGGCTCAAAATGTATTTCCCAATGAAAAAGTGGGTGCATTCTACAACCGCAATTTCATCAACCTGAAGTTAGACATGGAAAAGGGTGAAGGGCTCGAATTTCGCAAGACCTACCCCGTTGCCGCGTTTCCTACCCTGTTCTACATTGACGCCGAAGGCAAAGTCGTACAACAGGTGCGCGGCGCACAGGATGTGAACGCCTTCCTGGATCTGGGACAAAAAGTGATGGCCAAAGCCGATCGCAGCGGCCAATACGCTGCTGAATACGAAAAAGGCAACCGCGACCCGGAACTCGTGTTGAAGTATGTGCAGGCGTTGAATAAAGCCGGCAAGCCAAGTCTTCAAATTTCCAACGAATACCTCCGCGGTCAAAAAGACCTGACCACGCCTCAAAACCTGAATTTCATTCTGGAAGCAGCCGTGGTAGCCGACTCCAAGGTCTTTGACCTGCTGATTGAGCATCGGGCGAAAATTGCAAAACTCAACTCGGAAGCAGTTGTAAAAAACCGCATTCTTCAGGCTTGCGAAGCAACCGTGCTGAAAGCCATTGAATTCCGCAACCGGGAATTGCTGGCCGAAGCCATCGCTAAAATGAAGAAAAACTACGCCGAAAAAGGAGCCGCGTTTTCTGCAAAAGCGGAAATGGACTACAGCCTTCAGGCCGGCGAAGTTAAAGAGTACCTTGCTGCCGTTAAAGCTTACACCGGCCAGGCGCCCGGCAACCAGCCGGATGAACTCGCGAAAGTTGCGTTGTCCATCACCAACAATTTCCACAGCGATGAAAAAGCGATGAAGCAGGCAGAAAATTATGCCAAACAAGCTGCGGAAGCCGGCGCCGGTAACTACGAACACTACTTCACCTACGCCAATATTTTAGCCAAAAACGGTAAAAAAGAGGAAGCAATCAAAGCGGCCGAAAAGTCGCTGGAATTGGCTCAGGCCAAAGGAGTCGCCGCGTCGAGAATGGTTCAAACCTTTATCGAACGAATGAAAGCGGGGGATTAGCATTACTTCTGGACATTTTCATTTCGGCCTTCAGACCTTATAGGTTTTTGAAACCTATAAGGTCTCATCGCGCGAAAATGTCCAGATTAGCCTTAAGAATTATTTCACTTTTCAACTCAAGCTCTAACACATGAGAATTGCACTCGTTCTTGCATTCCAACTCCTCGCCGTTGCTGCGCTGATGGCGCAACAGGGCGGCATGAAATTTACGGAACGCGCCTGGAGCGACATCCTGGCAAAAGCCAAAGCTTCCGACCAAATCATCTTCATGGACGCCTACACCACCTGGTGCGGCCCCTGCAAAATGATGTCGAAAAACGTATTTACCGACAAAGAAGTAGGCGATTATTACAACGCCAACTTCATCAACGTGAAAATGGATATGGAAAAGGGGGAGGGCATTGACCTGGCCTCAAAATATGAAGTTCGTGCTTATCCGACCCTGCTTTTTATTGATGGCGACGGCGCTATTGTCCATCGGGCAGTGGGGTACCACGAAGCTGCGGCGTTTGTTGAACTGGGTAAAAAAGCGAAGGATCCTACCAGCCGGATTTCCGGGATGAAGGCCCGCTACGCTGCGGGCGACCGCAATCCGGATTTTTTACAAACCTACACAGAAACGCTGTATAACGCCATGGACGGCGGCTTCGGCGATGCTGCCGCTTCTTATCTGGCTACACAGTCCGACTGGAATACGCAGGAGAATGTGCAGTTCATTTTCCAATACTTAGAAAACGCGGATTCCAAGCTTTTTGATCACCTTCTCAAAAACAAAGCGACTTTCGAGCAAACCTTCGGCAAGGAAGTCGTGATGGGAAAAGTGGAGCAACTCATTGCTCAAAAAGTGCTGGGCAGCGACCAACCTGACCTGAAAGCAGCAGATGCGCTTTACGCGAAAGCCTACCCGGAAAGCGCAGGTGAAATGTCGGCGCGCTTCCGCATGAATTATTACCAGATGACCGGTGATGTGGACAATTTTTCAAAATCTGCGGTGGCTTTTTTCGACAAGTATCCTTCCAAAGACATGATGCAGTTGAACAATGTCGCCTGGGCATTTTATGAGTCGGTTTCAGATAAAGCCATGTTGAAAAAAGCCGTTGAATGGTCGAAAGCTTCCATTAAATTAGACGCCCAATACTTCAACAGCGATACCCTGGCTGCTTTGTACTATAAAATTGGCGACAAGAAAAAAGCCAAAAAAGCCGCATTGGCTGCAATTGAAATTGCCAAAAAGAATGGCGAAGACTATTCCGGAACGGAGCAGTTTTTGAAATAGGGTTTTACCACAACTTGTCCCATGTGTAGCGGGATAGTTTTTTTTACCACATAGAACACAATAGTTGTTTTCACATAGAACACATAGGCTTGCGTCCATAGGCTCTATGTGTTCTATGTGAAACCCCTTATGTGAAGTAGGTGGTAAATAATAATAAAAAAATGCCAGAAGACACTAAACGCACCGACGTCAACGAACTCGGAGAATTCGGATTGATTGACCACCTGACCAAAAAATTTTCCCTGAAAAACGCCTCCTCTATCCGGGGCGTAGGCGACGATGCAGCCGTTATTGACAACGGCAACCTGCTCACCGTGGTTTCCACCGACATGCTGATGGAAGGCATCCATTTCGACATGCACTATATGCCCCTGAAACACCTCGGCTATAAGGCAGTCACCGTGAACCTTTCCGATATCTACGCAATGAATGCGACGCCGAAACAAATTACGGTTTCCATCGCGTTATCGAATCGCTATTCTGTGGAGGCGCTGGAAGAACTGTACGAAGGCATTCACGCTGCCTGTGAACGCTACGGCGTAGACCTCGTCGGCGGCGACACCACGTCCTCCCTCAAAGGATTATGCCTGAGCATCACGGCGATCGGGCAGGCCGAACCTGGCAAGCTGGCTTATCGGAACACAGCCCGTGTAGGAGATTTGATCTGCATCACCGGCGACGTGGGCGCAGCGTATCTGGGTTTGCAAATCCTGGAGCGGGAAAAACAAATTTTCCTGTCCAATCCCGGCGTGCAGCCCGATCTGGAAGACAAGCGCCACCTTATTGGCCGGCAACTGAAGCCCGAAGCGCGCAAGGATATGATTGATCTATTTGCTCAAAATCAGCTCGTGCCGACGGCCATGATAGATGTTTCAGACGGGGTCGCTTCGGAACTGTTTCACCTCTGCAAACAATCAGGTGTAGGCGCTTATGTGGAAGAGAGCGGCATTCCCATCCACCCGGAAACGCAAATGACGGCGGTGCAATTCAACCTCGACCCCGTAACCTGTGCGCTCAACGGCGGGGAAGACTACGAACTGCTGTTTACCATTGACCCGAAAGACATCGAAAAAGTTAAATACCTGCCCGACATCTACATCATGGGCGAAATCGTTCCAGCCAGCGACGGCATCAAACTGCACAGCAAAGGCGGCAAGCTGCATGATATTCAGGCGCAGGGATGGCAGCATTTTGGGTAACAAAGGAGCTGTTGCAAATAAGCGACAGGGCATTTGCAACAAAAAAGTAATACCGGGATTTGATGTCTGGGAATTAAAAAACAATGGAAGGGAACAGTAAAGGGTACTAAGGGTGGCAATAGCGGGCTACAACGCGCTGTTATTGAGGCACAATTCCGCCACAGCCATTGTTCCAGCGATTCTTTTTGGAGGCATCTTTGCCACCTTTGACATCCTTCATGTCCTTTTTTTCGATCGGTTTAATGTCCTTTTTGGAGGCATCTTTTTTCAGATCTTCCAAAGACTTTTTCGGTGGTTTTCCCATAGCTGCCTAGTTTTTGACTAAATTAAGAGGGTGTTGGAATGTATGAATTCGCAGGTAAAGGTAGGCAATAATGTTCCGCCTACATACACTTTAACACTGTCAGCATATATTTTTTTATTCCGCAAATGTAGATCAGGTAAGGGATTGGGCCTGATCAGACCCCTTCCAGCAGTCGTTTCATCTGCTCCATAAAAATTGGGCGCCGCCTGCGCGACACTTCAATTTTGATCCCGTCATCCATAATCAGGTATCCGCCATCGCCTTTTACGAATTTTCTCATAAAATTCAGGTTGATGACGTGGCGCTTGTGAACCCGGTAGAAACTGAAAGGCGCCAGCATATCTTCATAAGATTTAATGGTTTTGGAAGCCGTGATGCGCTCGCCGTTCTGAAGAAAAATATGGGTGTAATTATCTTCCGCTTCCAGCCGGATAATTTCTTTGATGTTGACGAAATAAACGCCGTCTAAAGCAGAAATACTCATTTTGCTGAAAGCATTCGGGTTGTTGTAAACGTTTCCGAAAACATCCAGCCGCTTTTCAATCATGTTGTCGCGGCGGGGCCGGATGCGCGAAACGGCTTCTTTCAACTGATCCGCATCAATGGGTTTGGTAACGTAGCCAATCGAGCTGTACTCGCAGGCTTTCATCGCATATTCGTTGTACGAAGTGACGAAAATAATCTCAAAGTTGATGGGCCTGAGCTCATTCAACATTTGAAAAACCAGTCCGTCCGGCAGGTTAATGTCTAAAAAAGCGACATCCGGTTTGATGGTCGGATCACTCAGCAAATCTAAGCCGGCTTCCACGTTATGGGCTACGCCAATCACCTCAACTTCTTCGCAGTGGTTTGCGAGTTGATTTTTGAGGTTGTTGACGCTATTAATCTCATCTTCTACTATTACTGCTTTGATCACGGTCTTGAGCATTTGTTTAATTACAAAAGTACCTCGAACAGGATGAAATAGAAAGAAAAAAGCTGAATATTTTGGGCCTATGCGGGAGGGGCATCACAGCATACTGTTTTGTACAATTCTGAAGGGTAAATGGTTGCCGGCCTGTTTGCTTTTGCGTTTTTGTTTGGGTTAAGACCATCCCGAACAAGCTTTAAGCGCAGTGTATCAAAAAACTTCCCGTAAATTCCACACAAAGCAAATGGGACAGAAATAAAGTGCGACTTTTTCTGCTACATTTACTGCATAATTTTGAAAAATGAAACGATACCAACTTTTACTATGGTCTTTCACGGTTTCCCTGGGAGGCTTTTTGTTTGGCTTTGACACCGCAGTCATTTCCGGCGGCGAACAAGCCATTCAGCAACAATGGGGTTTGAGCGACCTGGTGCTGGGGCAGATGGTTGCTATGGCCTTGTACGGCACGGTAATCGGCGCCTTGTTTGGCGGCATTCCAACGGACCGTATTGGCCGCAAAAAAACGCTGTTCTGGATTGCTATCCTGTACTTGGTTTCCGCCGCAGGTTCTGCCCTGGCGCCGGATGTATGGTCGCTGATGTTTTTCCGGTTCAT
>JALHRK010000081.1 GCA_022841505.1 Saprospiraceae bacterium
GACCAGGCTGGTTCTGGTCTTCATCCAACCAAATAACCAGGTAGCCGTTGGCCGTGATGGTAGCCGTGGACGGAAAAGGCCACTTGGCTAAGTTGTCGGCCTTGTCGCTCAGAAATGCGCCGGAAAGCAGGATGGGTGCGGCGGTGGTGTTGTGCAGCTCCACCCAGTCTTCGTTTTGCCCATTGGGATCGGTTGCGCCGCTTTCGTTGTCGGCTAAAAATTCATTGATGGCTACCGCGCCGGCAGGAATATTTGCCGTTTCTGCAGCTTCGAGGGTGTAAAATTCGTATTCTGCGCGCTCCGGTGAAAAGCGGGCCGCATTGGCATTTTCCGCGAAGATGTAATAGTCGGCTAAGCTGCCCTGAATGGTTATGGAAGCGCCGAAAACCCCGTCGCCCGCAGCGCCATCCTGGTGTGCGCCATCGTCGAACATGGGCACGTCTTCAAAGATCGCCGCGTGGCCGAAGCGGTAACGCAGCCGTACGCCGGTTGAATTGCTGACCGCAGCTGTAATCCAGGCCGTGCCGCCAAAAACGGGTGCTGCCGGCGCCGTTCCGACGTTCGTAATGACGGGCGGGACTTTCAACAATTCGGGGTGGTTGTTCAGATAAGTGATGCGCGGGGTCATGAGGGTCGTGATGCCCGGAATCAGCATGCCACCCGAAATGCTGTTGTTGAGGTTGTTCTGAAAATCGCTATACGTGTACAGACCATTCGGGTCGGTATTGACCGCATCGTTGACCAATGCCTGCAATTGCGTGGCGCGCGTGAGATAAGCGCCGTTGGTGAATTGCTCGGCTAAAATGGTGCGCATGTGCGCGATGTAACTTTTCAGGTACTTTGGATTAGCTAAAAGCTTGTTGATGAATGGCTTGCCTGGGTTGTTCAGGTGAACCAACGGATCCAGTTGCTGCATCTGGGTAAGGTTCAACTGACCGCCTGTGCCGCCAAGATTGCCAAAGCTCCCAAATGCTTCGTTGATGTCCCAGATGATGGGGCAGAAGCGCTCGTTGCCGTCTTTGTAAGCGTAATAATTATGGCCGGAGCCGATATAGCTGTCTAAGTTGACCAAAATATTATCAAACGCAAGCATCCACAAAATGCGGTCTATGTCGAATGCAAGGTGTGCGTTCGCCGGGGTGTTGTTGAGTGTATTGGCAGCGCTCACTAAGTCATTCCAGCCATTATCCGATTCAATTTCATAAAACCGGAAATAGCAGCTCGAATCAGGACCGATATACGTAAATGTAGCGCCGCCGCCGCCCATTGGGCAGCCGGGTGGCGAAGTAGCGCCCTGCGTCGGATCGCACTTGAACAGCGCGTTGTCGTTTGAGTAGAAATATTCGTTGAGGAATTTCTTTTTAACGCTTTCTACGTTGGAATAAAGGCCGTGGTAGGCTCCGTTGACATAGACTCTGGCATAATTGGCGCGGGGCGCTGCCATATAATTCCGGGCAATTTCATACCCGAGCACTTCCCGCACAAAAGAAGGGTCTTTGAAGGCATTGGAAAGTTTGATCAGGTCGTGCCCTTCGTAGTCCTGGCTGCCGATGATCTCATCCAATTTGATGCTGAACGGGTTTTTGGGCCGGTTGGGGTTGTAGGAACTGTTTCCTTTGTATTTGACGCCCACGCTGTCGTATTCAATGCCGTTCACGATGACTAATGGGGCGATCAGGCGACCGTCTTCATCGGCTGCTACCAAAGCATCGAGCAGGTCATCCCAGTTTTGCTGTGCAAAAAAGAGGCGGATTTCCTGGATTTCACCGGTGTTGTAAAAGGTTTGCGCGAAAGCGCCGGAAAAGAACAACAAAAAGAGGCTTAGGCTTGTAGAAAGTCGCTTCATGGTAAAAATACTAGGTTTGAGCAAAAAGCATAAATTTAGATAAGGTATTGGATACCTCCAAGACCTTCGATAGCTTATCCTTAGAGGTGTCAAATTTTGGACAATAACGAATACGCAACGAATACGTGTCGGACACCTTCGGAGGTGTCCGACACGTATTCGTTGCGTATTCATTACCCGCCGCCGCCTTCTTTCTTTTCCTCTTTTTTTTCCTTGTCCTTGCCAAAAAGGGTATTGTTCCAGAAGTCTTTGAGCTTATCGCGGTTTTCTTCCCGTTTTTCCAGGCGACGGCGCAGGCGCTCCATGCGTTCCGCGTATTCTTCTTCGGTTTCATTTTCCCTTCGCGGCCGGTCGTCTATGGTTTGTTCAATTTTCAGGGAATCTGCTATTTCTTCTTCCATTTCTTCCAGGGCCATGGAATCTGCGATGGTATAAGGGCAACGCATGAGGGCCATCGTTGTATCGGGCGGTGCGGTGAACCGCGTAAAAACCTTGCTTTTGTATTGTTCGTTTTTGTAAATCTGTCCCATAAACCTGCCCCAAACCGGCACGGCAGTAACCGAAGCCTGGCCGGTGTACATACTGCGAAAATGCACGGTGGGCAAAGCCGCTCCGATCCAGACGCCCGCGATGAGGTTGGGCGTGAAGCCGACAAACCAGCCATCGGAATGGTTTTGGGTGGTACCGGTTTTGCCGGCAAGGTCCACGTTGTAAAGTCCGTTTTCCCAGCGCACGCGGGAGCCCGTTCCCCGTTCAATCACGGATTTCAGCATCTGCGACATCATATCTGCGTGCAACGGGGTCAACACGCGCTGAAATTCCTGCGGATTGGGCCGGTCAAAAGTCACCAGCACTTTACCATCAGCCGTTTCAATGCGGTCGAGGTAGTGCAACACCGGTTTTTGGCCCCGGTTGGCAAAAGTCCCGAAAACCTGGAGCATTTCCATCAGAGAGGCCTGACCCGTTCCCAGGGCAATGGAAGCGTCGTTTGGTAAATCTGCCTCCATGCCCATTTCTTTGGCCAATTGCCGCACTGATTTTACCCCGGTTCTCATGATGGTTTTTACAGCCACCGTATTGACCGAGTTACACAAGGCGCCTTCCATCGAATACATACCGCTGTATTTACCGTCTGAATTGCGGGGCGTCCACTGTCCTTCGGTTCGCTCAGCCGGGGCTTCGTTCACCGCAGCAACCACGGTGCCGGTTCCGCCCTTTTCCAATTCCACGTCATCGTACATGACCAGAGCGCTGCTTGTGTATTCGCAGGGGCGCATGCCGCTGCGCAGGGCCTGGGCAAATACCACCGGTTTGAACGTAGAGCCGATTTGCCGGCGCGCTTTCACGTGGTCGTATTGAAAATATTGATAATCAATGCCGCCGACCCAGGTACGCACCAACCCGGTATTGGGTTCGATGGCTAAAAAGCCCACATTGATCATGGTGAGGTAGTACTTGATAGAGTCCATCGGCGTCATTTCCCGCACATCTTCTTCTTTTGCCCAATTGAAAACACGCATCTTCACCGGCGTATTGAACGCTTCGTTGATCTCCTTTTCAGAAAAGCCTAGTTCCTTCATGCTTTGGTATCGGGGCGAGCGCTTTTTCAGGTCTTCCAGTGTACTGTCGTTGCCCCAGGGTTTGGCATTTTTCCACTCTTTATCAAAAGATTGCTGCAATTTGGGCAGGTGTTCCCGTACGGCAGTTTCGGCATAGCTTTGGAACTCCGCATTGATGGTGGTGTAAATCTTCAGCCCATCGGTGTAAAGGTTGTAGGCTTCTCCGTTGGGCTTTTCAAAACCCTCCAGAATTTTTTCTACTTCCACGCGCAGGTGCTCCCTGAAATACGTTGCCAGGCCATCCCCGCTGTTTTCCGATTGATAGTTGAGCTTCAGCGGCAATTTTTTCAAAGATTCGCACTGCTCCGCGTTGATATGCCCCTGGTCTTCCATTCGATCCAGCACCGTATTCCGCCGTTCTAAGGATTTTTCCGGGTGTCGTACCGGATTGTAAGTCGTATTCGCTTTCAACATCCCCACCAGTAGTGCTGCTTCTTCTATTTTGAGGTCTTGCGGTGATTTGTTGTAAAAACGCTGTGCTGCCACTTTGATGCCAAATGCATTTTCGCTAAACGGAACGGTGTTGAGGTAAAGCGCCAGCAGTTGTTCTTTGCTGTAAATGCGCTCCAACCGCCGCGCTATCAGGATTTCCCGTATTTTGTTGACTAAAGTGGAAAGTACCAAGTAGCGTTTGCGTTTGTACAGGTTTTTCGCCAATTGCTGGCTGAGGGTACTGCCGCCACCGGAAGATTCATTCGACAGCAGGACGGTTTTGAAAAATACCCGGAACCAGGCACGCAGATCCACGCCGTTGTGTGCAAAAAAGCGCGCGTCTTCTGTGGCCACCAGGGCGTTCACCACGTTCGGGGAAATTTCTTCAAAGGCTGCATTGACGCGGTTTTCTATGTAATATTTACCCAGCAGAACGCCATCTTCCGCATAGACTTCCGAGGCGGTATTGTGCTGAATATCTTTAAGTTCGCCATACGTAGGCAGGGGGCCGAGCAGTCCTGTCCAGATCAGAAAAAACAGCCCGAAAAGAAAAATCAGTCCGCCGCCAAACAGCCCGCCAACAATGGCTGTCGCAATGGACAACCGGGGATATTTACTGTGAAAGACCGCCCATTTAGCCCGTAAGAAAGCGACGCCCGGACGCGCCAATGCTTTTACTTTTTGCCAAATGGTTTGCCCGTCAAATGAAGGTTGTTCTGCCATAGCATCTTTAATTTATAGCCAATCACCTGCCAATATGGACCAGCAATACCGAAATATCCGCAGGCGATACCCCGCTGATCCGGCTTGCCTGGCCGATGGTGCGTGGCTTCATGCGCGTTAATTTTTCGCGCGCTTCTTTGGAAAGTGAAGAAATTTGGTGGTAGTCAAATTGTTCGGCCAGGATAACTTCTTCCAAACGGTTCATCTTTTGCGCCAACTCCTGCTCGCGCTGAATATAGCCGTCGTATTTCATGTTGATTTCTGCCAGTTCCACATGCCCGGCATGGAATTGCTCCAGGTATGCGTCTAATTCCGGCAAGGCATGCCGCAAGGCGTTTATGTCAATTTGCGGCCGCAATAAAATACCCTGCAATTTAACTTTCTGACGGATGGGCGCCGTGCCGCAGCTTTCCAAATAGCCATTGATGGCTTCCGGACTAACGCTCGTTTCCTCAAAATATTTACCAATGGCTTTGGATGCCACATTTTTTTCTTCTACCTGCGCCAACCGCTCCTCCATATTCATGACCCCCAGCCGATGGGCCAATGGAGTCAGGCGCAGGTCGGCATTGTCCTGCCGAAGTAAGATGCGGTATTCTGCCCGCGAAGTGAACATGCGGTAAGGTTCCTGGGTGCCTTTGGTGACCAAATCGTCTATCAGCACGCCGATATAAGCTTCTGAGCGCTTGAGAATGAATGGCTCCAGGTCGTTGATGGCAAGGTGGGCATTCATACCCGCCATCAATCCCTGGCAGGCAGCCTCTTCATACCCGGTGGTGCCGTTGATCTGGCCCGCGAAAAAGAGGTTTTTCACCAACCGGGTTTCCAGCGACAGGCGCAATTGCGTGGGTGGGAAATAATCGTATTCAATCGCATATCCGGGGCGGAACATTTTGGCGTTCTCAAAACCCGGGATCAGCCGCAGGGCTTTATACTGCACGTCTTCCGGCAAGGAAGACGAAAAGCCGTTCACGTATATTTCACAGGTATCCCAACCTTCAGGTTCCACAAATAACTGGTGGCGTTCGCGGTCGGCAAACCGGTCAATTTTGTCTTCAATCGAAGGACAATAGCGGGGGCCCAGCCCTTGAATCCTGCCGGAAAACATCGGCGAGCGGTCGAATCCGGTTCTCAGGATTTCGTGAACCGCCTCGCTGGTGTAGGTGATGTGGCAGGGCAATTGCTGCCGCAGGGGCGGGGTATCGGTATAGGAAAATTTGCCGGGGATTTCGTCCCCAGGCTGCACTTCCATTTTGCTGTAATCGAGCGAGCGACCGTCTACCCGCGGCGGGGTGCCGGTTTTCATGCGTCCTGCCTCAAAACCCAGCCCGATCAGTTGTTCGGTGATGCCTTTCGCGGCGCCTTCGCCTGCGCGTCCGCCGCCGAGTTGCTTTTCGCCAATGTGGATGATGCCATTGAGGAAAGTGCCGTTGGTGAGCACCACCGAGCGGCTTTCGATTTCCAGGCCCATGCTGGTGCGTACGCCGCAGACCACACCGTCTTTTACAAGCAGGCCATTCACCATTTCCTGCCAAAAGTCAATATTGGGATGCGCTTCCAGCATCGTGCGCCACTTGCGGGCGAAGAGTTGCCGGTCGCTTTGCGCGCGCGGACTCCACATGGCCGGGCCTTTCGACTGGTTCAGCATGCGGAATTGCACCATGGTGTGGTCGGTGACAATGCCCGAATAGCCGCCCAAAGCGTCAATTTCACGAACGATTTGCCCTTTCGCCACGCCGCCCATCGCCGGGTTGCACGACATCTGCGCAATGGTTTGCATGTTCATCGTGGTCAGTAAGACCTTCGACCCCAGATTCGCGGCAGCAACAGCGGCTTCACAGCCCGCATGGCCTGCACCTACAACAATGACATCGTATTTTGGAAACATAGATTGGTTGCTCGTGATTGGTTACTGGTTATTTGTTATTGGTTATTGGGAGGAATCGTTGATTGCAGGTTTGTGTCCCTATTCCTTTCTCCAGCCAGTTTCCAGTAACTTATAACCAACTAACCCATTAGCGGGTTCGTTCCGGCTGCAAAATTAGGAAAAATAGGCGGAAGTTGCACGAAAGGGCTACAAGTCACCCCATGTCCCAAAAATGACAAAAGATCAACCCTCTAAATGATGCTGATCCATATAATCCCTTTAAATTTACCACGATTTTTGCAAAGATGAAGCACACATTACTCTTCCTGGCCTTATTGGGAATCCTGCTGAATGCATTCAGAAAGGAGGTTGTGCTGTTGGAGTACTATGCCAATCAGGATTTCATCAAGCGCGTACTTTGCATCAATACAGCGCGTCCGGAGCTGCACTGCGATGGAAAATGCTACCTGATGACGAAGCTTAAGGCCGCTGAGGATGCAAAAAAGCAGGCAGAAATGCCCGCCCCTTTGCGGGATAAACATTTAGATATCCAGTTGTTTAACCCTGCCTTTTTACAATATCCTGTTTTTGATTTTAAACCCGTCAGCGCCCCTGTATTTGTCTACAATGGCGCTTTTCAACCGGGGTTTTTACCCGCCCTCCTGCGCCCGCCCGCTTGACCCGATGTAGGGTCTGTGATGAACCTTCTGTCTTCAGACAGCCCGTGTAAAGTTGATTTACACACCAACATCCTCAACTATGAAAAAAATTATGTTGCTCGCGGCAGCCTGCTGGTTGTCGTGGCAAAGTGCGTTGGCTTGCGACGTTTGCGGGTGCTCCATCGGTGGCCAGTACATGGGTATTTTGCCGCAGTTCAACAGCCACATGGCGGGATTGCGTTATCAATATCGCAGTTTCGTGACGAATCACCCGGCCAGTTTGCTGGAAAATCACGGCCCGGAACGCAGCGAGGAATATTTCCACACGGCGGAATTGTGGGGACGCGCGCAACTGAGCAAGCGCTGGCAGGTCTTCTTTTTTGCGCCTTACCACGTTTTCCGGCAAAGTGGTTTTGGAACGAACGTGTCTGGCATCGGCGACCTGCAATTAGCGGCCAGCTACATCCTGCTGAACACTGCCGACAGCGTTCGCCCCCTGAAACAAACACTGCTGATTGGTGGAGGCATTAAAGCGCCTACAGGCCGGTACCAGCAACTTCAGGACAACGAACGCCTGAATCCGAACCTCCAGGCAGGAACGGGGTCATGGGATTTTCAACTCAACGCTTCCTATACCCTGCGCTATGGCAAGGTTGGCTTTAACAGCGAAGCGACCCTGCGCCTGAATACCGCCAACGCAAATGCATACCGCTTTGGCAACCGCATCAATGCCGCCGCTAAGGTTTTCTACTGGCAGCAAGGGCGCAGACTTGGCTGGCTGCCTTACGCCGGTTGTACTGTGGAACTGGCCGGAGTGGATACAGACGGCGCCGGCGAACGACTTTCTCTGACGGGCGGTCAGCTTTGGCTGGGTGAAGCAGGGGTAGACTTGTATTACCACCGCTTCAGCATCGGCGCGGCCATCCAGGTTCCTGTTTTTCAAGATTTGGCCGGGGGACTCGTAGACAGCGGAAATCGCATCTCGGCCCGGCTATCCGTATTTTTTTAACACATTAAAGACTTTTCAACCATGAAAAATATTTTTTCTTTTGTTTTGACAGCTTTTGCAGCAATCCTTTTTTTCAGTGCCTGTGATAATAAAGAAGAACCGGGCGTACCACAGATTGTCATTGAATCTCCTGAAGAGGGGACGACATTTGAGTTCGGCGATACGGTCCACATCGAAGTGGATGTAACGCATACGGAAGAACTGCACGAATACCTGGTCGAGTTGAAAAAAGTATCCGATGGCACCGTTTTGTTTTCGGAAGGGGAACACAGCCACAGCACTGAGGCGCATGTTCACGATCATTGGGTCAATAACGTGAGCGATCACACCGATATGGAATTGGTGGTGACTGCAACAGACCACAAGGACCGAACCAGTACCAAGAAGATACACTTCCACTGCCACCCAAATTAGTAGGGGAATCTTCTGGATAATTGAAAAGCTATCCTGCTGTAAAAGTGGGATAGCTTTTTCATTTTAACAGGAATTAAAAAACTTGTAACCTGAAAAATGATCTACTCGTCTTCTTTTTTGGACAAAACGGCTATCTGTTCCTAAATTTGAATCCAACAAAACGACCTTCAACCCATTATGTTACCACGCACCTTCAACGATTACCTGACTCAGTTTCGTCACACCATGACGATCTATCCGCAAACCTGGAAGTTTTTTAAACAGCACCGCCTTTGGGAAGGCGACTGGGATTTTCGTTGGTTGTCGCGGGTACTGGCCCTGATCGCCATAGTGGTCGGGTTCAAAATGCTGAGTATTTTTTCCAATTGGTGGTCGCATGCGCATTTCAACAGCCTTTCAGAAACCGTCAATCAAATGGGCGCTTTGGCCGGCGAAGTTTTCAAAAACGGGTACAGCTTAGTTTATGCCAGCGGCCTGAAGTATGCCATGTTTTTGTTGTTGTACGTGGCGACTGCGCATTTCAGCATCCGCACCCTGGCCATCCTTTCGGGCAGAGAGCCGGAAGTCGTGACGTTTAAGAGAGTGCTTGAAAACCAGATTCGGGCTTTTAAAGTCTATATCCGCTGCTGGATACTGGAATTGATTATCGCTTCGGTGATGCTGAGCATATTTTTCGGAATCTTCAAGAGCATTGCCTTCCTCGAAACTCCGGCGGTCTTTTTAGTAAGCTGCTATTTTGTTGGTTTTGCCGTGGTAGACAGCTACAATGAAATATTCGGATTAAGCGTCAAAGAAAGCATGCAATACACCCGGAACTACATCGGAATTGCCCTGGCAACGGGCTTAGTGGCTCAATTGCTAATGACGATTCCTGTTTTTGGCCCCATTTTGATGCCAATCGTGTCGGGCATTGCCACCACAATTGCGATGTACGAATTGTCTGACTTGCACTTGCTGGATCGGGAGCTTGCGGTGCAATTGGATGAATTGGTTTAAAATCAAGGTTTTTGTTCGCCGAGACGATCAATCAGCGCGAAAGCAAAATCCGTCAACAATTGCTCTACCTGGCTCAGGTCGCCGTTCGGGACTTCAATATCCGTCAGAGAGGGCAGGTGAAGGGCAAAATAAGGGTGATCGTTCGACATTTCCAACAAGGTGCTGGCTAAAGCTTTTGGATAGGGGAAGTCAGGCGAAATCCCCTGAATCAACTGGGCAATGGTTTTATTTAATGCTTTGTAAGTCAGGAAGAAACCGTATTTATTTTCCTGGTCAATCTGCTTGGTGTGGTAAGCTTTGATGGCTTCTGAAATCACAATCCGGTGCAGGATGTCTTCATCCACAAATTCAATGGCAGGATTGGGCCGGGATGCCTCGATAATGGTAGAAATGGCAATTTTCAGCCTTTGGCGCGGATCGGGTACATTTTGGATATTGACTTCGATGCAATAGCGCATCCACTCCCAATACCAGCTTAGCAAATAGAGCAGGAGCAGGTGTTTGTTTTCAAAGTAGCGATAGATAGAAGCTTCCGTGGAATGAATGCGTTCGGCCAGTTTTTTAAACGTAAACCCTTCAAATCCAATCTGGTCAATCAAAATAATGCTTTCCTGAATGATTCGGTGCCCCAGTTTGGTCTCCTGCGGGTCGCGCAAGAATAACTTGTCATTGAGCTTGATGAAAATTCCAATCGCCATAAATTCCTGTGTTTTTGCACTTTTTGTGCAGCCCGCTACAGTGCCGTCCGGGTGAACCGGAAAGTGCCTGCGAATTTGAGGCATATTTTACAAAGAACGCTATTATTTGGTCGTTTTTAGGCTTGAATTTGCCAAATATCCTTCAAGGTTCCTGTTTTTTGGAGATAATCCTTCAACCAGGCGGTGCAATCTGAAAAGTTATCGAAACAATGTTCGTCGGGAATCAAGCCCGGAACGAGATTAATGCTTTTGATCATATCCTCCGGTTGGCCATGCAGCCCTGTAAATAATACCGCTACGTGTTCTTTGCGCAGGTCTGATATGGCATCTTCAATGGCGTACAACCCGGATTGATCCACATAAGGAACCCGTTCCATGCGGAGGATAAAAACCTCTGTTTTGGGTAAAGCCTTCACCATTTCCTGAAAACGGGAGGCGAAGCCAAAAAACAGGGGGCCGTCTAAGTGCTTGATGTACACCCGGTTTCCAATGCCTTCCAGCGCTTCCTCTTCATCGTTCCAGGGCATTTCAGCCGCATACGATTTCAGCGGCGCAGAAGAAGCGCCGTGCTCCACAACATCAGATATTTTTTTCATAAACAACAGAGAAGACATCACCATCCCTATGGCAACGGCTTCCAGCAGCCCGACGAATACAGTCATCAGCAATACGACGATCATCACTGCGGCATCTGCTTTGGGCATGGATCTCAAATGGCGGAATCCTTTATAATCAATGATGCTGATCCCAACGGTGAGCAAAATACCTGCCAATACCGCATTGGGAATATGCCCGACCAAAGTGCTCAACCCCAGCAAAATAGCCAGCAGTAAAAGCCCGGCGACTATGCCCGATAATCTGGTCTTGGCGCCCGAATTGGCGTTAATCACGGTGCGCATCGTGGCGCCTGCACCAGGTAATCCGCCAATCAATGCCGCTACTGAATTGCCAATCCCCTGCCCGATCAGTTCCCGATCGCTGTTGTGTTTGGTTTTGGTAATATTATCGGCTACTACCGACGTAAGCAGGGAGTCTATGGCACCAAGCGCTGCCAGGGTGATGGCGTATTCGAAGATAATCAACAGGGTGCTCATATCCGTGTACACGCTAAAAAAGGACAGATGGAGCTTCGGCAGGCCGGTGGGAACGCCACCTGGCGTCAAGTCGTTGATCACCGGCACTTGGCCATTCATAAAAAAGTAAGCTACGCCTGAAATTATTACGAGCGCTACCAACGGGCTTGGGACCACTTTGATCACCTTAGGCGCCAAATAAACCAGCAAGACGGTCGCAAAGGCCAGTATTGAGGCCGATCCGCTAAATACATCATCCAGAATGCCGAGGGACATGAACGTCCCCAATGCGCTTCCCGCCGGGGCTTCCGCACCTACCAAAGGGAATATCTGGCTGATGATGATGATGACCCCGATTCCACTCATAAACCCGGAAACAACCGGATAGGGGATGAATTTGATGGTTTTCCCAATGCGCAAAATCCCCAGTAGGGCTTCTAAAATGCCGGCTAAAAAAAAGATGCCGAGAATCATCGGCATAGCGGCTTCCAGACTGCCCGAACGGCCAATGGCTTCAGAAATAATTACGGCGGAAACAACCGTCATGGGCGCCGTAGGGCCGCTGATCTGTACAGGCGTACCACCAAAATAGGCTGCAAGAACCCCCAGCGCAATGGCGCCGTACAAGCCTGCAATAGCCCCCATTTCTGTTTGGGCGCCGAAAGCCAGCGCTAAGGGGAGGGCTACAATACCAGCGGTAATACCGCCAAAGAGATCTCCTTTAAAATTGGAGAAATCCAATGATAGTTTGAATTTTTGCATAGTAGTGACTGGACTTGAAACGCTGTTACAGCTTCTGCAAAATGGTTGGGTAAAAACACCACCAACTCGATTTGCGAGTACTAATATAATATAAAATAGCTTAACTACCAAATATTATAGCAGGCAAGTGAAAAAGAGCCAAAATTTTTTTTGGGAAGCAACCCTCCAGCATGGCGGAAGGCGGTGAACAGAAAAAAGTAAGCTGGAAATTTTTGAAGGAGAGAAGCAAAAGTGCCCGGAGCGGGGCTCGAACCCGCACGGCCCTTACAGGCCACAGGATTTTAAGTCCTGCGTGTCTACCTTTTCACCACCCGGGCAGGGG
Source organism: Saprospiraceae bacterium (assembly GCA_022841505.1). GTDB lineage: Bacteria > Bacteroidota > Bacteroidia > Chitinophagales > Saprospiraceae > JABWAJ01. Next base: position 12,421 of record JALHRK010000081.1, read on the forward strand.
ACAGTCTGGCGCAATATCTGAAACAGGATTCAAAGATAGCAAACTGCCTTGTAGAAAATAAAAAAGCCTTCCAAAAAAGAAGGCTTTTGTTTTGGAGCAGAAGACGAGGCTCGAACTCGCGACCTCAACCTTGGCAAGGTTGCGCTCTACCAACTGAGCTACTTCTGCGGATGTTTTCCAGCCTTTGCTGGTTGCTTTTTACTAAAGCGATGCAAATATAAGACGTTCCAGTCAATTTTGTCAATTTTTCTTTTTGAAAATTTTATTTTTTTTCAAAAAAGACCCTCAAAAGGCTGATTTCCAGCTTTAAAAAAAAATAACAAGGCTTAGTTAACGGCCTGGCAAGCGCCAAAAAAAAACTCCGCCACAAGAATCGCGGCGGAGCTTATCCAACTTACTGATACTAAAAATATCTTATAGCGTTCGGTCCCCCCTTTTACCAAAGGCAGGTCGTCATACGCCTGGTGGCATAACCAATTCCCGCATCCGAATGGAGGTGATCCGAAACGAATACGCTGTTTTAAAGTAGTGGCTCCTACTTTTTGAAAGCGCAGGATTTAAATTGTGGTGTGGACTGTTTAAGTGTTGCAAAAATAGGCAGAAAGACGATGTCGGGCAAGTGCAAAGCGGAAAATTTCGTCGAAAAAAAGATGCAGGTAAAATATAATCTATTTAGTTAGATGTTTGATTTTTATTTTTTTATAAAAACAATATTGTTTTAATTTAACGATGCGCGTCCTGATGCAAAACTGAAAACCAGCGTAGTACAAAATTTATCAAACCCGGGCATTTTTTTTAGGGTTGATCGGAGAATGTAAGCATTAGAGTGGCATGGTTGGAAGACAAAACCCGGTCAACCGAAACATAAAAACCTTCCTCAATTTCGGTGCTTTCCGACAGCCTGATCTGTTTCGCCGCACGGGCAATTGCCTCCGACCAATGTTCGAAGACGACAAATTCCGGGCCGAGTGCAGACAGTCCCTCTAATTGCTCAACGGTTTGGCGTACCCAAAAGCCGGCATTTTTTTCCGTGTAGGCGCCGGGGATTTGAAACTCAAACTCCTGCTTGCGGTGGTTGCAGCCCGATTGGCGGATGCTGAGATTAAGCCCGTCCTCAAATTTGATTTGCTCCGTACTTTCCTGTGCTTCCAATTGAAAGCTATGTCGCTCAATACCCGGTATGTGCTCACTGAAAATAGGCACTGGTTCTGTATACGCGCACCCCGAAAAAGCATCTGCTGAAGCCGACTGCCTGCAAGCGCTCAATGCGAGGAGGATGACAAAAAACCCGATCGCGCAGGTATTAAATTTCATGTTTTTGTTTAAAAATTTTATAGTAAATGCTTGCGAAAGTTAAACAAAACACACCAACGTATGTTTGATCATCTGCTTTCCAAGTTGGAAAGTCATGTGATTAAAACTACAAAAACACGTTCATGGTCATTACCAGAATCTCAAATCAACCCGCTACCCCACCTCCAACTGATACCACCGGGAACACCCCGGGAACGCATGCTTCGGTTTCGCCTTATGAGGCCCCCATGATTGCTTCACCACTCCGAAAGGATGCTTTTGAGTTGAGCGATGAAGATAAAATCGCCAAAATTGAAGGCCACTTTCAGGAAATCATGCGCACGCTTGGGTTAGATATGACGGATGATTCTCTGAAAGGTACGCCAAAGCGGGTGGCCAAAATGTTTGTCAAAGAAATTTTTGGAGGCCTCAACCCCGCCAATTACCCCAAAATATCCCTTTTCGAAAATAAATACCAATACCGTCGGATGCTCGTAGAGCGGGACATTCCGCTTTATTCGTTTTGTGAACACCACTTTCTGCCCATTTACGGCAAAGCGCACGTGGCCTACATTCCGAACGGAAAGGTCATCGGGCTTTCCAAATTGAACCGCATTGTGGAGCATTTTGCCCGGCGGCCACAGGTGCAAGAGCGCCTCACCATACAAATTGCCAATGAACTCCGGCGCGTATTGGGTGTTGAAGACGTTGCTGTTTATATTGACGCGCAACACATGTGTGTTCAGGCACGGGGCGTTCAACATCACCATGCAGGCACGGCCACTGCCGAATATGGCGGTAAATTTCTGAATGAACACACCCGGAATGAGTTTTTGCAGGCCATTAAGGCATAAGTTTGGTATGTAGATGCGGATCATGACGGAGGGGATTGAATCAATACCCGGGCATGCATGAGAGAATGCTCATAGTTGGCTTCGGCGCCGGCCCCTCAAACTGGGATGCATTATTGCTCACTCCTGGGCTTTGCTTTTTGTTTTGGCGCTTTATTGGCAACCTTCTCCGGTTTAGGCAGCAGATTGGCTTCCTTCATGCGTTTTTCCAGAAAAAGCCTTGCTTCAGCTATTTTGCCGTTTTTGTATTTTTCAATCATCAGACTGGCGATGGGCGCTGCAAAAGAGCCGCCCCAGCCCCCGTTTTCAATATATACGGCAATTGCGATTTCAGGTTGCTCTTTTGGCGCAAAAGCGAAAAAAATTGAGTGGTCTTCGCCGTGGGGGTTTTCGGCAGTACCGGTTTTTCCGCACACCGAAATATCGGGGATGTAGGCTGAGCGGGCAGTACCGGCCAACACGACCTTTTCCATGCCGTCAATTACGGGCACAAAATGGGCCTTATCAATGCCTGTTTCTTTCCTTTCATAAACCAGTTTTGTCAAGGCATTTTCCTCTTCCCCGATTTTTGAAACCAGGTGGGGGGTAATGTAATAGCCTTTGTTGGCAATGGTTGCCGCCAGGTTAGCGATCTGGAGATTGGTGAGCAACAATTCGCCCTGCCCGATGCCCAAAGACCTGATCCAGATGGATTTCCAGAAGCCATCTTTGCTGTAAACCCCGTCATAATAATCGGAATCCGGAAAAAAGCCCTTCTTTTCTCCCGGGAAATCTACGCCAAGGCGGTCTCCCAGTCCAAACTTTTTAAGATAGCTGTTGAATTCGTCGAAACCTTATCCGGGTGTGTATGTCCGTATTTATCAACGATATCGCGGAATACGGTTACGAAATAGGCGTTGCAGGAGTGCTGGATAGCGGAAGCTACGTCGCGGCACGAAGCATGGTTGTGGCATCCGGTGAGCCGCTGCCCGCCAAAATAAAATCCCCCGGTACAACTGACGCCACGTTCGGGGGTCATCACCCCTTCCTGAAGGGCAATAAGCGCAACAACTGGTTTAAACAGGGAGCCCGGAGGGTACTGAGCCAAAATAGAGCGGTCTAAAAAAGGTTTGGAGGCGTCATTCAACAGTTCCCCATATTTCTGAGCGCGCGAACTTTGGTCTATGGTCAGGTGGTTGGGGTCGTAAGAAGGCGAACTGATCATCGCCAGAATTTCGCCGGTAGCAGGCTCTATGGCAACGATACTGCCAATTTTGTTGACCATGAGCGATTCGCCGTACTTTTGCAGCTCAAGGTCGAGGGTTGTGTAAAGGTTTTTGCCCTCTACAGGCGCTTCATAATATTCCACTTCTCTCCCATCGCCGACTTCCCGTCCAAGGTTGTCTATCAGGACGTGCCGGATGCCTTTATCTCCGCGCAGTTCCTTTTCATAGAAGCGTTCCAGCCCGCTGGCGCCAATATAGTCGCCCAACTGATAGCTGGAGTCCGCCGTAATTTCATTCTGGTTGACTTCCCGGATATAGCCGAGCACGTGCGCCGCATTGCTGTGCGGATAGCCCCGCGCACTTCGGATTTGCAGGGTAAAAGCGGGAAACCGGTGCAGGTGTTCCTGAATAAAGGCGAACTCCCGCGCCGATATCTTTCCTTTGAAAATATAAGGAACGGATTTAGAGAATTTCCCGCTGCGCCAGTCCTTGATCAGGGCATTGGAGAAACCTTCCGGACTCATGCCGGTGAGCTGGCAAAAGCCGAGTGTATCGAAATTGGTGAAGTCAATTTTATTGTAAGTTACCATCAGGTCGTACATCGGGTCGTTGTACACAAGCCTTTCATGGTTCCGATCGTACATGATTCCCCTGGCCGGGTAGAGTACCTGGCGGCTGATGGCCGCATATTTTGCGCGGGATTGCTGCTCTTTATTAAATATTTGCAGATGCGCCGCTTTGGCCACCAGCATCAATGCAGCAGCAATGAAGATGACCTGGATGGTGATTTGTCGTGTGCGGTATACGTCTGACACGGTGTCTGCGAAATTTCGTGAAACTTTCAGGGATCAATCCTCCGGATTGAAAACCAGCATAAAAATAATGATAAAAATGAATGAAATGGCAAAACTTGTCAAGGTTTGCCATAGAATTTCATAAATGTAAGCAAAAGTAAACGCTTCCAGCGAGAAGTAAAAAAATGTATGCAGCAATAATAAGATCGCGGAGTATTTTAAGAACCAGTTGCGCCCCATCCGCTTCATCGTAGGGCTGTGATTCATGTTGTAGCCGTCTCTGGGAGCAAGAAAAGACAAAATCCAGGGGCGGACGTAGCCTAAGAAGACAAGCGCGCCGGCGTGAAGCCCCATCGGCGTATAAAACAGGTCTATTAAAATGCCCAGCAAAAAACCGAGCAACATCAGGGCAATTCGCGGCATTTTAAATGGCAGGATCATCAGAAAAAGCGGATATGCCAAAACCTGAAATGAAGGCCGCCCGTCTACCTCCAGCCAGATCCGCTTCAAAATAAAAACCTGTACCAGCAAAATCAGCACAAACCGCAGGACATTGGAAAGAATGATTTTACTGTTCATAGCCGCCGTCCTTCTCTATCCTTAACAAATCTTCTTTTTTCTGCTTGTCCATTTTTACAATGTACACATGCTGTACCCGGATCGGGTCGTTGCTCAGGCCTACCTTAATGGCGTGCATACTGGTCTTGACCGGGTCGGAACCGGGGATTGATTTAATTATTCCAATGGGGTGGCCTTTGGGGAAAGCAAAGGAGTAACCGCTGGTCAGGATAGTATCGCCAACTTGTACCTCGTGGTAACGGGGGATATCGGTGAGGTTTGCTTCCTCCGAACTTCCATTTTCCCAAACGAGCACCCCGAAGGTATCGTTGTTTTTTTCGGGCGTTGTCTTTTGAGAAATAACAGAAGCGCTTACGCGCGATTTCGTGTTCAGAATAGAAATGACTTTACTGAAGTAGCGGGAAGTGTCGGCCACAATGCCCACAATCCCCTTGTCGCAAATTACGCCCATGCCTTTTTCTACACCGTGGGCGCCCCCGCGGTTGATAATCAAAGTATTGTTTGCCCCGTAGATGCTCCTGCTGATGACCGTTGCGGCAATATAAGAATAGAGGGTATCGCTGATGCGGAGGGTGTCTTTGACCAAGACATTGTCGTACCGGGCTTCCGGCTGGGCGTTGTGGCGCAGGGTATTGGCCGCCTTGAGATCCGCAACTTGCTGTTGCAAACCAACATAGCTCCTCAACCAGGATATTTTTTCATTAGCAGCATTCACCGCAAGGCCCGTTGAATTCAGCCAGACGTCTTTTTGCTTTGGGCCGCTCTGTACAATCAACATCAGGCAGATCCCTTCCAAGAACAGAAGCGTCAGTAAATTTCCAAACCTCGCAAAAAGCTGAAGCAGGCTGCCCATACTGTATACTTAATTTGATTCGGCCCCAATTCAGACGCTCTTCCGGTCAATAATGAAAGAGTAGCGGTCAGTGTGCTTGAGCGCCATACCTGTACCCCTGACCACCGCGCGAAGCGGATCGTCTGCAATGTGTACCGGGAGTTTTGTTTTCAAGGAAATGCGCTTGTCCAGTCCACGCAACAGCGCGCCTCCGCCAGTGAGGTACAAGCCTCTGCGGTAAATGTCGGAAGCCAATTCCGGCGGCGTCATTTCCAATGCCTTGAGGATTGCTTCTTCAATTTTGGAAATGGACTTATCCAAAGCATGCGCGATTTCGATGTACGAAACCTTCGTTTGTTTCGGGATCCCCGTCATCAGGTCGCGTCCGTTCACTGCAAAGTCTTCCGGTGGATCTTCCAGAAGTGGAAGCGCCGAGCCAACATGGATTTTGATTTGTTCGGATGTGCGCTCGCCAATGAGGACATTGTGCTGGCGTTTCATATAATCCATGATGTCGTTCGTCAATTCGTCTCCAGCTATGCGGATAGATTGATCACAAACGATCCCGGAAAGGGCAATTACAGCGATTTCGGTCGTACCACCACCTATATCAATAATCATATTGCCTTCCGGCTCTTCTACATCGAGGCCAATCCCCAATGCAGCCGCCATCGGTTCGTAAATCAGGTAGGTTTCCCGGGAATCCACGTGGTCGGCGGATTCAAAAACAGCGCGTTTTTCTACTTCCGTGATGCCGGAAGGAATGCAAATCACCATTTTCATGTGGGAAAGGAAACGCCGGCGGGTGCCCATCATATTGATCATTCCTTTGATCATATTTTCGGCAGCCTGGAAGTCAGCGATCACACCGTCTTTCAAGGGACGGATGGTCTTGATGTCTTCGTGGGTTTTCTCATGCATTTGCATGGCTTTCCGGCCCACGGCCATAACTTCACCGGTTTTTCTGTTGATGGCGACGATTGAAGGTTCGTCAACCACGACTTTATCGCCTTGTATGATCAGGGTATTTGCTGTGCCTAAATCAATGGCAATTTCTTGCTTGAAAAAACTGAAAAGTCTCATTAACTTTTTATCCTCTGTTTTGAACGCTTACGTAACGGAAAAAACGGGCACTTATTGAGCCTGTTAACTTTCAAGGCTGAAAGTAAGAAAAATTCCCCACTTACCTATTGTTTTCAGACGCATTAATTTTCAGGGCGCAAAGCAAATGAATTTTTGTCAGAAAATAAAATCTTTATTCAATCGGTTTCAACGCTTTATTACGCAAATGGTCTGTTTCAGGCTTCCTTGTTGAATCTCCAAATAGTAGGCTCCGGCAGGAAATTGCTCCAGGCTGACCGGCGTCCCCGGCCGGAGGGTGTCTTGCATCAGGGTGACGCCATGCGCCGTTTGCACTTTATATCGAATAAGTGACTGATAGTCATCGGTTTTTATAAAAAACAAATGACTTGTCGGATTAGGGAAAACGCGAACCCTGCCCCGGGAATCTTGTTCCTGCACCCCGTTGATGCCGATGAGGATGGTCTGGCTGATGGCATTGCCGCAATACGCATTTTGTGCATTCAGCGTCACAGAATAAGTCCCGTTATTGGCAAAGGTATGCTGCGGGTTTGGCTCCGTGCTGCCGTTACCGTCTCCAAAATCCCAGTTGTATGCCGTTGCATTGTCGGATAAATTGGTAAAAATGACCTGATTGCCCGCGACCACAAAACTGAAATCAGGAACCGGCTGCGGTAAAACGGTCACAAAGGCTTGCAGGGCCAGCGTGTCGCTGACTAAGGCGCCGAGGGCAACGAGGGTGACGTCATAAACGCCGGGCTGATCATAAGTCACCACCGGATTTTCCT
>JALHRK010000082.1 GCA_022841505.1 Saprospiraceae bacterium
ACAGACATCGAGTTTTATGGACAGACACGAATTAGGGTGTGTTCTTTAGAATCCACTTCATCCCTTCCCGTTTCGTCAAGGGCGCCAGCGGGGTGTCGCGGATGAATTGCACCACGGCGTCCGGGTCGGTTTTGGAGTATTCGCGCAGCGCCCAGCCCGCGCCTTTTTGCAGAAAAAATTCTTTGGAATGGGCCACGCGCCGGATGTAGTCGAACAGCAGCGCCGTATCCGTTTTGGCCTTGAATCTCAACTGAAAAATGATGGCAGCACGCTGGAGCCAGATATTGCCCGAAGCCATCCAGCGTTCGGTGACCGGTTTGGTCAATTGTGGGAAGCGCTGGAAGTGCATGCCCACGAGCTTAGAGATCCAGTCCACGGTATCCCACCAGGATTTGGTGACGATCAGTTCTTCAAAGAAGTCAATCAGGTTTTCTGGTTGCTGCTTCATCACTTTTTGTACCATCTCGATGGCGAAATAGTTGGCTTCCCGGTGGTCGTCTTCGTAACACAGGCGCGCCGTTTCCAGCAAAGCCGGGCCTTCCGGAACACCGTATTCATCGAACATGATTTTAGCTAAAGCCAGCCACTCCGGCGCTTTCAACCCAAAAAACTCAAACTGGTTGCGCATGTACCACATCTGACCCTGCGCGCGGTCGGGGTCGCCTTTTTGTTGGAAGCGGGTGACGACTTTTTGGTAGTATTCGGTGGGGGAGAGGTGACAGGCAGGTATCATTTTTTTGCGGTAAAAATAAAGCGTTGTTGCGACGAAACGGATGCAGTCGCAACAACGCTAAGAAAAAAATTACCTTAACCATGCAGATTAGAAGGGGTTAAAACAAAATCCCCACCTGAAACATCAAGGATCCGGCGAAATTGGTATTGCCTGAACCAAACTTACTCATGGCGTAGTGGCTACGTACAACATCGCTAAAATCAAAGCTTCCTGACGAAGATTCGGCATTGTCGAATACATAACCCAGGCCTAAATCGAAGCCCATGTAAAAACTGTTGGAAAACACCCATTGTTTGCCTGCTTTGATCTCGATAGCGCCGAAAGTGATTCGTTCTTTCTCGACAACGGGTTGTCCATACAAGGTGACAGGTATGCCGAATACGTTCTCCTCGCCAATTCTTTCTCTCCTGATGCGGTTTTGCGAATAAGCGCCCGCTGTAACCGTCGGCTTTATGAACCAACCCTGCATGAGGTGGGTGTAACGTTTGTTCTTTTGCCGGTAAGTTGGCTTAGTCTGGAATTTGAATCCGCCGGAAACGAAGAGGCCCGCAGCGCTGCGCTTGTTGTTGTCGCCGAACAAGAACTCGGATTCGATGTTGCGGTTTTTACCCAACCCGATAATGCCAAGCGTGACTTCGTAGGCGCGACCGGGTCTGGTCTGGTTTTCGTAAGTGATGTCCGTGTGGCCATACAGCGGACCAAAAAAGTTGATTTTGATGCCACGTCGCTTCATCTCGGAGATGTCCAGTGCCGGGGTAACCTCTAATTCGTGGCTGAACGCCTGGGATGTGCCATCCCGGAACTCAATCCGGTCCAATTCTTCAACACTGAACGTCCGAACAAGGTCTTCGGCGCCGGTGCGTTTGATTTTGATCTTTACGGTTTCGTCGCTGGTCTCAATCACAGCGCCTTCAATTACTGTACCGTTTTTTAGATAAAGCTTGTCTTGCTGGGCAAACAAATTGCCGGTCATCAACAGCCCGCACAAGGTGGCGAACAGGACAAAACAATTGTTTTTCATAACCATTTCGTTTTGGTGAAAAATGTGAATGATCGTATTGCGGGATATCCCCGACAACCATTGTGTACAGGATTGCCGGGAACCGTTACGACCAAATTCAAAAAATTTCACTTTCGGGTCTATTTGATTGGTTGCATGTCCCCGATGGCGATGAAGGCAGCCCAGTAGAAGGGGTGGGAGTCGCTGCGTTTGGCGAGGTTCAATTTGGCCGTTTGCAGGGCTTCGCTTTTAGTTGCCCCTTTGCGCAAAGCTTTGTAAAACAAAAGCATAAGTTCTTTGGTCTGCTCGTCGTCCACGCTCCACAAAGAAGTGACAATACTGCCCGCTCCGGCGTAAGCGAACGCCCTCGCCAGGCTAATGATTCCCTCGCCGCGATGCATTTGGCCGATGCCCGTCTCGCAGGCCGATAGCGTCACTAATTCGGCATGGAGCTTCATATTGTAAAGGTCGCGGACATAAAGCACTTCGCTGTCAAGACTGTCCGTGCTTTTGGAGAAAACCAAAAACGAATAATCCCCATTCAAGTCGCTGGCCTTGCCATGCGTGGCCAGATGAAGGATGCCGGCCTTACCAGCTTCGCGCAGGAAGCACTCAAGAGTAGCTTCTTTCCCATAGAACACATTGCCACCAAGGATTTTTTGAACGCCGAACACTTCCAGCCCACTCGATTTCAGCGGCCGCAAATCCTTGCGAAATTCGGGGTCGCTGAACAGGCTGGCTAAGAGGGTAGTATCTCCGGAATAAAACGGTGCAAAAGCTGCCAAAGCATCATTGCCGGGGTCATCCTTTCGCACCTTTTGCAGCGTCATCTCCCGCAGCAAAGTAGCTGAATAGCAATAGCTAATGCGGTGATTGTTCAGGACATACCTGTGGCGGCTAAACCGGGCCGGTTTGTCTGCTATTTCTGTCAGCAGCGCCTCAAAGGGCAGATAACCCAGTACCCCGTCAGGGATGATGATCAGGTCTTCGCTAAGCAAATTTTTTAACGGCATCAGGAGCTTTTGATACAACTGGTAAGCCAGGGTGCAGTATTCCGCTGAACCCGTGCTGCGTTTATTCAGCATGTTTTGCCTCAGATCAGTTACCCATCTTTCTAAAGGGAAGTCTTTTTTGATTTCCACCATTTGGAAGAAGTCCGGCCTGATTACAAAAGCGAAGATGCTGCTGTCGCCCGTGAAGTATTCCAGGAGGGTTTGGCCGGGGCGCAACAGTTCTGTCTGTACCTGTCGGATATTGGCTGTGGAAAGGTCGTAGCGCAGGTTGTAGTATTTTGGAAAATCCCGTTTGAAACGTTTCTTTAAAGCTTCGTACTGCTGATTGAGATCGAAAAGTTTGGCAGAAACGGCCACTAAGGCGGAATCGGTGGTTATAAGCCCCCGGGCAAATTGTGTCTGTCGTTTTTTTTCCTGATAGGTAATATCAATCCTCAGTTTTTGTTCTTGTTGCAATAGACTGTCTGGCAGTCCTGCAAAGCGGAGCGCATGGGATTCTTGCATGGCTCCATAGAGAATATGGGATTTGGTTTTTTCGGCATAGTCGAATGCTTCCACGGCGTAGTGCAAACTGTCGGTGCGTTGGCGGAGGAGATAATCGGTGGCGATGGCGGCTTCATATAAGGGGACGACCTCTTTGGCTAAGGTGTATTTGGCGCTCGGGTTTTCGAAGGTATTGTGCTGATATTCAATGGCAGTATGCGCTTCGACAAAAGCCTGGCGGGCGGTGTACAGGTGGTCAAGCCGTTCGTCGTGCAAATGCCGCTCGCGAAAAAGCACACCTTTTAGCATCAGAATCTGGAGGAGCTGTAAAACGGATTCAACTTGCGGCAAGGAAGCGACTCCCTTGTAGGAAAGGGCTTGAAATGCATAGGCAATATGCGCTTCGCTGGCGGCGAAATCTTTAAAAAATTTGTGGCAAACGGCCAGGTTGTAAAAAGATTCCGAAACGCCAACGTGGTGTTTTCCGTATACCTGTTCCCGAATTTTCAGCCCTTTTTGAAAATTTGCCAGCGCCTGAACGTAGTCGCCTTTTAATGCGCGTGTGGCGCCGGAATTGTGATACGCAATGGCAACTTTTTCTTCCCCTTCTCCGGTCAATTCATTTTCCAGGGCAATTACTTTGTCAAAGAAGGCCAACGCATTGTCGTACTCGCCTTTCCGGCGCGATACCTCCCCCAGATTAAGGTATTTGGATAGCACGTCAGGATGTTTAACCCCCAAAGCTTCTTGCTGAATATCAAGTGCTCGTTGCAGCAATTCCAGGCTTTTATCGTAATCGCTTTTTTCAGCATAAACAATAGCCTGGTTTGCATAAATAGCGGCTACATCCGCATTTTCCTTTCCGGACCCTTTTTGAAATACTGCCAATGCTTTTTGATAATATTCCTGCGCTTTGTCGTGATTGCCCTTGCTTCGGTAGGTTTCTCCTATGTTGTTGTATATGATGGCTAAATTCGGGTTGTTGGGGGTTAATTTTTTTTGAAAAACAGCCAGCACGTTTTGGTAGCATTTCAAGGCCAGATCGTAGCTGCTTTTGGCCATGTAAATGTTTCCCATATTATTATACAAAACCCCGACGTTTGTGTGGTCCAAACCAAAATGCGCGATGCAAACAGACAAGGATTTATCATAGGATTTTAATGCTTCATCGTAGTCACTGCTCAAGCGGTAGGCGTTACCTATGTTATTGTAAACTCTGATCGCATCCATCGGTTCCGGTATACCGGCCTTCGAAAAAATAGCTAATGCCTTTTGATTGTAATCCACGGCTTGTTTGAAATTGCCTCTTAACGTTTCAAGTTCACCCAAACCGAGATAGGACTTGGCGACCACCGGATGGTCTGCCCCTAAGCGTTTTAATCTGATATCCAGTGCTTTGTGGAAGTTTTCTGCGGCCAAAGCGTATTCCCGTTTCGCAAGGTAAATCTTCCCCAGGTTGTCGTAAGGCGCTATCAATTCTATATCTTCCGGGCCAAGTATTTTGAAAAGGATGTCTAAAGACTTCCGGTAGTTTACAATGGCCTGATCATGCTGGCCGTTTTCCATGAGCATCACGCCCAATCCATTGTAAGACCTCGCCACGTCAATTGTTTGCGCTCCCACAACTTTGATCTGGATGTCTAAGCTCGTTTGAAAAAGCTCCGATGCACGGGGATAGTCCCCTTTTTTGTAAACACAAATTGCTTTTCGGTATAGTAAATTGGCAAACTCCCGGCTTTCTGTACCCAGCGACCTTTCATACAACGGCGCTGCTTGTTCCAGTTTTTCCAGGGCGATATCATATTTTGCCGAATCAAACAAAACCTGCGCCGCTTTCATCAAAGCTGCGGCCTGTGCTGTATCAGATGCGATGTCGGTTTGTTTGTTAGGTTGGCCAAAAAGTGGCATCGTCATATTCAGGCACAACAAAAACAGGGTAAGCAGCTTTGATTTTGTCATGGCAACAGCATTTGGTTAGGTAAGAAAAGCGTCTAAAGTTAAAAAGAACCTCGCACTTGCATACTTTTGTACAACGATCTTGATTTATTCCCAAAAAAACGACCCGCAGTCGTAACGCCGCGCGGCATACTTGTACTTCATGTTGTTCCGAAAACGAACCTATAAGGATGAACAGTTGATGGCCTTGTTGAAAGGTGCAGCATCTGACCGGGACGCTGCACTGCGTTTTATTTTTGTAGAATCGGGCTGGCGCAAGATAGCATTTCGGGCCATCCGCAACATGGGCGGTGGCATACAGGATGCCGAAGATGCGATCCAGGAGGCCGTCATTGTGCTGGACGAGCATGTGCGCGCCGGAAAGTTCCAGGGGGCTTCCACCCTGAAAAACTACTTCATCGGCATCTGCCGCGGGCGCTGGCACTCCAACCGCCGGAGTGTACAGCGGCTCGAATGGAGCGAAGAACCCTTGTCTGCACAGAGTGCCGACGATACCGACCCGGAAACCATGCTGCTCGATAACGAGCAAAAAACTGTGCTTCGCGACGTGCTCGGCCAGATGGATGAACGCTGCCGGGAGCTCCTGAACCTTTATAAGCTTGCGTATACAATGGACGAAATTGCCGATAACCTCGGCCTGGGAAACGCCAACAACGCCCGGCAGCGTATCCACCAATGCCGCCAAAAACTTGCAAAAATGATTGAACATATCCCATTTTTTGAAGATTACCGGAACCGGAAAAAATGATGGACGACGCTACATACCATGCAATAGAGCGTTACCTGCTCGGGCAAATGCCCGCCGACGAGCGCGCGGCTTTCGAGGCCCGATTGGCAGAAGACCCGGTATTGGCAGAACAGTTCGCCCGGCAGCAGCGCGAACATTTGGCGATGCAAGTCCTGGTGGAAGACCGCCTTCGCGACAAGCTGAAGGACTGGCAAAAACAACACCCGCTCGAAGACTCCTTCTTCCACCGATACCGCATCCTGCTGGGCATTATCATAATGCTGCTGCTGTTCGTTGTTATACTTTGGTGGTTTTTGCCTTTCGGACAAACCAAAGCCCCGGAGGCACCGAAAATATCCAGGCAAGCCCCCGAACAGCCCATCGCCAAAACAACCCCGCCAGTGGTGTCCGCCGATACGCCCGCCGTCCTGCCGCCATCGTCCAGGATGCCCACCGATCTGGCGCAGAAATACCTCGCAATCGCTGCCGAATTCAGCGAGCCTGTCCTTTTTCCAACCACCAGCCTGCGCAGCGAAGATGCGCTTCCGGATGCGCTCGACTCCGCGATGTTGGACCTTCAAGCGCGTCGTTTTGCCGGGGGACTGGCCCGCCTCCGCGCCATCCCCGCCCAAAATCCCCGCTACCCTGACGCACAATACTTTCAGGGGCTGGCCCATTACGAACAGGGGGAGTTTGGGAAAGCCGTAAATTTTTTGAAAATTGCCGCCGATATGCCGGACTACCTGTATGCCGAGCAGGCCGGGTGGCGGTTAGTACTAGCATACCTGCAAAGCGGCCAGCCGAAATCCGGACAGACACGCGCCCGCAAAATTGCCGCCGATGAGGGGCATATCTATCAGGAAAAAGCTCAGGAGCTTCTGAAGCGGATGGATGATCTTTCCCGATAACTTTGAACAGGGATTTGTCAGAAGGAGGCACAGGCAGGCGGTAGCGTGAAATTTTTATACTTTCGATGCAACCTCCACCGGAATTCTTATATTTGCCCCATCTACACCCTTTCGGTTCATCGTTTCGTTAGCAAAACGAAGCGAAATAATATTGATCAACGAGGCAGCGTTTATGGCGTGGCAAGTGTCTCCACCCTTATCGGACCAAGTTAGAGCTTGTTCAGTGTTCCATCAATTGGCTGCAAGCGTGAAATTTTCTTTTATACTGCGTTAGATTTTTTCGTCATAGCTGCCGGCTATGCCTGCAAAATCTGCCTTGTTTAAAAGAAAATTTCCTCGCTTTCGCTCAATCATGGAACCCCGCACAAGCTCCGGAAATTGCCGGAATGGGATTTTAACAATTAAATGTGCTTTCGTTTCGGCGACATTACTTAATATTGTAGCCCGTTTCACAGGTTTAAAAAAATCTTTTATCGAAGCAGTGTTTTACAAACCACCTCTCTTTATGAAGAAAGTTCAATCGCTCTGGATCGCCTGCCTCGTTTTGGTAGGGTTGTCTTCGCTCAATGCGCAGGACATTCACTTCTCGCAATTCTATATGTCGCCGTTGAACCTCAACCCGGCAATGACCGGCGTCATGAATTGTAACATCCGCCTCGCTGCAAACTACCGCAACCAGTGGGCCAGTGCGCTGCGCAGCAATGCATATAGTACGTATTCCGTTTCTTACGACCAGCGCGTGCCGGTGGGCCGGAATGACTACTTCGGCCTTGGTGGCACGTTCTGGGGCGACCGCGCCGGCGAAGCCAATTTTGCAACGCTTACCGGAAAATTATCCCTGTCTTACAGCAAAAAAATGGGCGGTGGCCGCAACGATGGCCATTACCTTGTTTTTGGCGCTGAAGGCGGTGTGGCACAGCGCAGCATTGACTTCCTGAAATTGCGTTGGGGCACCCAGCACGATGGAGAAGGCGGTTTTGATCCAAACCTGGAAACGCTGGAAACCGGTTTTGACCGCGATAATTTCATTTTTGCAGATATGGCAGCGGGTTTGCTGTGGTTTATGGTTTTTGACAAAGACAACAACCTCTACCTCGGTGGCGCATTCCACCACCTCAACCGCGCCAACCAGTCTTTTGACAGCGATGGCGAAGACCTGCTTTACAGCCGTTTCACGGTTCATGCCGGCGGTGAATTTATGATGAGCGACCGTTTTGGCATCACGCCGGGCGTAATCGTAATGAGCCAGGGCCCTTCTTTCCAGGTGAACGCGGGTACCGGCTTTAAATTCCTGTTGGGCAGCCGCCAGAACTACCAGGCATTCCAGTTTGGTCTGTGGACGCGCATTTCCAACAAGATTGAAACCGGCGTACTGAACGACGCAGCCATCTTGTCTACGCGTTTCGATTACGACGCTTTCAGCCTCGGATTCAGCTACGACATCAACGTGTCGCCGCTCAAACCGGCCACCAACTCAAACGGTGGTTTTGAATTTGCACTGATTTATAAAATTTGCGGTCCGGAAAGACGCGGCGTATACTGCCCGAACTTCTGATCAGATACCTCAATTTTTTATCTAAAAACCCCTGTGAAGTGTTTGCTTCACAGGGGTTTTTAAATGATAAGGAGGTGTTTAAACACTTGAAAAACCAAAAGATCCAGGGCAGCTAATAGCAATAACTTTTCCTTAAAAATTGCATTTTGGCGCAATAATTTCACTCAAAAGGCGTACCTTGCCAAGACGATTACGACGGAAATTAACTGTAACTTTCTATTGACCTGCTCCGTATATGGAGCTGAAAGCATCTTAAATAATCCATTTTCCACAAAAACTCAAGCGCTATGGCTATGTTTGGCAGCAACAACAGCAAAGAAGCAACCAAAAATAAAAACGGAACGCCAGCTTCTCCTTCGTCCTCCTCTTCTCATGCGCTCAACAGTTTGGTACAAGGCACGACCGTTGAGGGAATCATCAAAGCCGACAGCGATATCCGGGTAGATGGCGCCATCAAAGGCAAGTTGTATTGCGACGCCAAAGTCATCATCGGCCCAACCGGTCAGATTGAAGGCGAGGTAAAATGCCAGAATGCCGTCATCGAAGGCAAGTTTGACGGAGTACTGCAAGTAACGGAATTACTCAACGTGCGCGAAACGGCTCAAATCACCGGCGATGTTACGACCGGAAAATTGATTGTCCAATCCGGCGCCGTATTTAATGTAACCTGCTCAATGGAAGGCGGTAAAAAAATAACGCCGGGCAGCAGCGTAGGCGCTGGCAAAGAAAGTACAGGTGCAACAAGAGAAACCCAGCCCGCAGGAGTCTGATCCTGACAAAAAAAATGCCGCAGCAAAGGGCCGCGATTACATGAAGTATTCGGGAATGGTCTTTCAAATGGGCATCATCATCCTGATCGGAACCTGGGGTGGAAAAAAGTTAGACGAACGCTTACAAACGTCAAAACCTTATTTTACGGTTGGCTTGGCTTTGTTATCAATCGTAGTGGCCCTGTATGTTGTGCTTAAAGATTTAATCCGGCGTCCATGACGAGCAAAGGTTTTTTCATTCAGTTGGCCATTTTATCCGCCCTCGCTGCGGCAGGCCTTTTTTTGATCAACCGCATGCCCCAGGTTCAACCGCATGCGATGCTTTCCTGGCTGAGTTTGCTGTTTTTCATCGCGCTTAGTGCATTTATCTTCTTCTCCGGAAGGCGTTCTGCAGCAAACGCCAATAAAAATGCATTCACGAATACTGTTTTAGGTTTCACCATGACCAAAATGCTGGCCTGCGCCATCATTGTCGTGGCCTACCACAAGATTATGCAACCCGAATCCAAGTGGTTTTTGCTCCCGTTTTTCGTTACTTATCTGGTTTTTACAGTCTTTGAAACCTATTGGATGATGAAACTCGCCAGAACAAGCGCCTGAATTTGTATATCAGACTGCACAAAACAATGTAACTTCCTCACACGTTTATATCTATTGTACCAATTACAATTGCATACTTATGAAAACTCTTCTCGCTTTTTCCCTGCGTCCATACCTTTGGCTGTTGATTTTCGTGTTGATGGCTGATTCCTGCGCTGTAAATCCGGTGACCGGAAAAAAAGAACTGATGTTCATGTCGGAAGATCAGGAAATAGCGCTGGGCGTGGAAGCCAATCCCAGCATTATCGCTGAATTTGGCGCCTACGAAAACGCGGCATTACAAAAATTTATCAACGACAAAGGCCAGGACATGGCGCGCATTTCACACCGCCCGGGCTTGAAATACAAGTTTCAGATCCTGGATTCGCCGGTTGTAAATGCATTTGCCCTGCCCGGAGGTTTCGTCTATTTCACGCGCGGAATTATGGCGCATTTCAACAACGAAGCTGAATTTGCAGGGGTGCTGGGCCACGAAATCGGGCACATTACCGCCCGGCACGGCGCCTCCCAACAAAGCAAACAAATCCTGGTGTCTGCCGGATTGATGCTGGGCATGGTCGTTTCCAAGGATTTTCAACAGTTTGCAGATGTGGCAGGAACCGGCGCACAGTTGCTTTTTCTCAAGTTTGGCCGCGACGACGAAACCCAATCGGACAAACTTGGCGTGGAATACTCGACCCAGATCGGTTACGACGCCAAAGAAATGGCCGGCTTTTTCAATACCTTAGATCGCCTCAGCGGTGGCCCCGAAGGCCGTGTTCCAACTTTCCTTTCCACCCACCCCAATCCGGGCGACCGGAATGTGAAGGTTGCGAAAATGGCAACGGATCTGCAAAGCAAAGCACCGGGGAAAAAATATAATGTCAACCGTGACAGCTATTTGCGCATGATAGACGGCCTGGTTTATGGAGAAGATCCACGCCAGGGATATGTCGAAAAAGATAATTTCTACCACCCTTAACTAAAGTTTCAGTTTCCGGTGCCCCAGGGCTGGCAGTTGGCCAACTCGCCGCAACAGGTTCAAATGGCGCCGAAAGACGGAAAAGCGCTGATGATCATGAACGTAGCTCAGGAAAAAACGTTAGATGCTGCTTCCCGGTCGCTGCTGACCAACTACAAACTCAAGCAGCTTAGTTCGAAGCAAGTTACGGTGGGCGGTTTACCAGCTATGGAAATGCTGACGGAACAAGTGCAGGAAACCACGCAACAAGCGGAAGGTCAAACCCAGCAAGCCCAACCCAAAATCCGGGTGTTGGCTTACCTGATCCAATACAACAACATGGTTTATCAGTTTTTGGGTGTGACGACTGAAGCTGATTACAATACCTACAGCAACCGTTTTCTGGGCACCATGCAATACTTCCGCGCACTTAGCGATCCGGACAAAATCAACCGGAAGCCGGAATACATCCGCATCAAAACGGTGGAAAAAAACGGCACTTTGGCGGATGCCCTTAAAGCATTCAATGCGCCGGCTAACCGGATGGACGAGTTGTCTATCCTGAACGGCATGCCTTTGACTGCGCAGGTTACTAAAGGCACGCTAATCAAATTGGTAGGCAAATAGTGTCTGCTCTTTTAGCGTCCGATAGCTGCGTTCATTTCGACTTCGCTCAATGACCCGCTCGTTGAGCGAAGTCGAAACGTGGGGTCTTCGCATGCCTTGCTCTCGAACGCAAAAAGAGCAGACATGCCACTATACGGGCACTAAATACTTACGATGGCTGACGATAAAGTTCACCTTAAACTGAAACGGGTAACCATCCGGAATTTCCAGAACCGGGACGCTGCGGATTTTTTTGAATACCGCTCGGATCCCATTGCCAATATTTTGCAGGGCTATTCGCCACTCACTGCCTTGGAACAGGCTGTTGATTATGTTGACCGCCAAAAAAATAACATCTTTGGCCAGGCAGGGCACTGGGTACAACTTGGGATTGTAGAAAACGCAAGCAATAAACTCATCGGCGACATTGGGATCCGGCCGCAGGATTACGACCCGCGCATGGTTGAAATCGGATTTACTGTTGCTTCGGATTTTCGAAAAAAAGGATACGCCAAGGAAGCTTTGTCGGGCCTTTTTGCCTGGCTTTTTTGGGAAAAACAGATCCACCGCATTATGGCGATTACGGATACGGAAAACCAAGCCACCATCCGGTTGCTGGAAGGTCTCCGTATGCGCAGAGAAGGAAAAACGATCAAAAGTTTTTGGAACCAGGGCGCCTGGCGCGATGAATTTTTATTTGCGCTCTTGTCCGAGGAATGGATGACCCATTAGTGTGTCTATCTTTATGGTCGGATAGCTTGGGTTTCGTCTAAAATTTCCCGCAAAGAGCGCAAAGGACACGCCAAGTCCACAAAGTTAGACGCCCTCCTTAGCGCCCTTTGCGAAACCTTAGCGCTCTTTGCGGGAAACAACCTCTCGCGAAGGGCGGTAAAGCGTTTTGCCTAGTTTACAAAATCCGTGTTTTTTTCGATTTCACATTAATAGAGGCAGTTATGTTCCAACCCGAACTTTTTAAAGACAAAATTGCGCTGGTCACCGGCGGGGCAACCGGCATTGGTTATGCCATTGCAGAACAGCTTTTGAAGCTGGGCGCCCATGTTTATATTGCTTCGCGCAAAGAAGAGAAACTCGTGGCGGCGCACGCAAAGCTGGCTCTATTGGGCCCTTGCGGGTATGCCGTGTGTGACATTCGCCAGACGGAACAGATTCAGGCCCTGGCGGCAAAAATCAAAGCGGAAGCTGGTCGGCTCGATATCCTCATCAACAACGCCGGCGGGCAATTTCCCACATTAGCGGAAGACATGGCCGAAAAAGGCTGGAACGCCGTCATCAACAACAACCTGAACGGAACCTGGTACATGACCCAAATCATGGCCCAAACGTTTTTCATTCCGCAGCAATCGGGCACAATCATCAACATCATCGTCAATATCTACCGGGGCGTGCCCGGCATGTCGCATACCGGCGCAGCACGAGCCGGCGTAGACAACCTCACCAAATCTCTGGCGGTGGAATGGAGCAAGTACAACATCCGCCTCAATGCTGTGGCGCCAGGCATCATCCGCAGCTCGGGTCTCGACCACTATCCGCCGGAATTGGTGGAAGGCATCGAAGCAACCATCCCGATGAAACGCCTGGGCACCATAGAGGAAGTCGCCTGGCTGACGCTGTTTCTTGCCAGTCCGATGGCCGCCTACATTACCGGGGAAACGGTGTATGTGGATGGCGGGCAGAAGCTTTGGGGGAATGTTTTTCAGGTGTAGGGGGGAATCAAAAAAAGCTGCCCCAACAATATTGTTGAGGCAGCCTCTTGTTTTTCAAGCTATTATCTCCAGGATTTACATCTTAGGCAACAGCACCGTATCCAGCGAGTGAATAACCCCGTTTTTCTGATACACGTCGTACACGCTGATGTTGGCAACGCTGCCATTGGCGTCTTTCACAGCAATGTTGCGCGCGCCGTTCATCATAAACGTGAGGGTAGCGCCGTTCACCGTTTTGATGGTATTGTTTCCTTTTTTGATAAGCTTCGCCAGTGCTTTGTAATCGTATTTTCCGGCAAGGACATGGTACGTCAGTACGCCCGCTAATTTGCTTTTGTTTTCCGGCTTCAGCAGGGTTTCCACCGTTCCGGCAGGCAGGTTTTCAAAAGCGTCGTTGCTTGGCGCAAATACCGTAAACGGGCCTGCGCCTTGCAGCGTTTCTACCAATCCTGCTGCTTTAACCGCAGCAACCAGGGTCGTATGCGCTTTGGAATTAACCGCGTTTTCAACGATGTTTTTCATCGGAAACATGGATTCTCCGCCAACCATTACGGTCTTGTCCATGCTTTGTGCGTTGAGCGAAATTGCGGCAAAAAATGCCAGTGCAAGTGTTGAAATTTGAGAGAACGACTTCATGATAATTTGTTTTGTGATATTGATAAAAGTCAAAAATTATTGAGAACAGATGCACTTACGACAGATTGGCGGCGCTTAGGTTTTGAAATTTCAGGAATTAAGCTTTTCTTAACAGGGTTTTTTAGAATAAAAATTTTTTAAAGTACCGTTTTCCGTTATAATATCTTGAGATTCAATTCTTAAACCCTGATTGACCTAACCTTGAATAAGCGACTAAGGATTACAAACCAATTCAACGGCTATGCAACAATCCACATCCGGGTTCAACACGATGCTCGACGACTTCTACGACTGGGAAGCAAAACAGCCCGATGCTCCTTTCCTGCGCCAGCCTTACGGTGATACCTGGAAAACCATCACCTGGGCAGAAGCCGGTCGGGAAGCGCGGCAAATGGTCGCAGCCTTGCGGGCAATGGGCCTCCAAAGCGGCGCACACATAGGGATCGTTTCCAAAAACTGCTACCACTGGATCATCGCCGACCTCGCCATTATGATGGGGGGCTATGTTTCGGTGCCTTTTTTTCCAACCCTCACCGCGGCCCAGTTGGCAGAGGTGATTGAACTGGGCGACCTGGAGGCCATCTTTGTGGGCAAACTCGACGATTGGGCTGCCATGAAAGCGGGCATCCCTGCCGAACTACCTATCTTAACTTTTCCGCACTACGAAGGCAATGCCCGGGTGGAAACCGGCGCCAGGTGGGAAGACCTGCTTGCCCGCCACGAACCGGTTCAGGAGTCTTTCCGGCCCGGCCCGGAACAGGTGTGGACCATCCTGTTCACTTCCGGCACTACGGGCACGCCCAAAGGAGTCGTCCTCGAATACCGGGCGCCTGCTGCTCTGATCGGAATGGAGCGCACGCACAATGCGGTTGGCCTTTTTGAGGGGAGCGAGCACCGCTATTTTTCTTACCTGCCACTCAACCACATTGCAGAACGACTCATTGTAGAATTGGCCTGTATGCACAATGGCGGGTGTATCTCTTTTGCGGAATCCCTGGATAGTTTTGTTAAAAACTTGCAGCAAACCCGCCCGACCCTGTTCTTGGGCGTGCCCCGAATCTGGTCTAAATTCCAATTAGCCATCCTGGAAAAAATGCCGCAGCACAAGCTCAGCTTGCTGCTCAAAATCCCCATTCTTTCGAGCCTTGTAAAAAAGAAAATTCAGAAAGGGCTGGGTTTAGACCAGGCCCGCGTGACGTTCACCGGCGCTGCGCCCGCACCCGATTCGCTGAAACAATGGTTTCGGAGCCTGGGCATCAATGTCCGGGAAGTATACGGCATGACGGAAAACTGCGCTGGCTGCTCCCTCATGCTACGCGGCGCCAACAAAGACGGAACGGTGGGCCAGTTACTCCCGGAAGTGGAACTCAAAACGGATCCGGAAAGTGGGGAAATCATCATGCGCGCACCCTGGCTGATGCGGGGCTACTATAAAGACGCAGCCAAAACCCGGGAAATCCTGCACGACGGCTGGCTCCACACGGGCGACCAGGGGGAACTCGACGCAGCCGGCTACCTGCACATAACCGGAAGGGTCGCCGATACGTTCAAGTCGGCAAAAGGGAAGTTTATTGTGCCGGCGCCTATTGAATGGGGCTTTGCGCAAAACAGCTACATCGAACAAATTTGCATTGTGGGGTTAACGCTGCCCCAGCCCGTTGCGCTGACAGTATTGTCTGAAATCGGGAAAAATGCGTCGCGCGAAACCGTGGTGCAGAGCCTCCACCAAACGTTGAAGGAAGTCAACGATACCTTAGCCAATTTTGAACGCTTAGCCAAAGTGGTGGTGGTGCGCGAAACCTGGAACGTCGAAAACGGCATCCTGACGCCCACCCTGAAAATCAAGCGGAATGTGGTGAACCAGCGCTATGCACCTTATTTGCAGCAATGGTACGAACAAGGAGACCCAATCGTTTGGGAATAATTACCTTTGTCGTCCAATGCATTATTTGTAAAATCCATTCAATTCAACAACATGAGTTTTGAAACCATACTTAAATCCATCCAGGATCGGGCAGCTACGAACGGCCCGCTGGGCGCCAAATTAAAATTTGACTTCGGCAGCAACCAGCTCATCCACTTAGATGGAAGCGGCGCTGAAAACATCGTGAGCACCGATGACAAAGAAGCAGACTGCACTGTCACGGTCAGCCTCGCCGACCTGGAAGGCGTCATGAGTGGCAGCATCAACCCGATGATGGCCTTCATGACGGGCAAAATCAAGGTGAAGGGGGATATGGGGGTTGTGATGAAATTGCAGGGGCTGCTGAAGTAATAAAGTTGGCAAGGGGCAAGGGGCAAATTGGCAAACACGCAATTCAACGAGTAATTGTAAACTTGTCAATTTGCCTTTTGCTAATTTGCCCCTTGCCAACTTGCCCTTTGCCTCTTGCCAATTTGCCTCTTACTAAACAACCCACTCCCAGGGCCAACCCCATTCTCCCGGCGCTGCGTCCCTTCGGCACAAGCCCAATAGAAACCCGCCGCCGCCCGCCCCGCACAACTTTATGCGGAGGTCATCGCTTTCGAGGCTGCGTTCCCAAAGTGGCAAAAATTCGTTGGGGATCATTTCGCGGAAATGGGTTAATTGAAACTGGCTGATGGATTCGGTGCAGGAAAAGAGGCGCGCTTCGTCTGTGTCTAAAAAGGCCTGAATGGCCGCGTCTACAATGGGTTTCAACGTGGCCTCCACTTCGTGTTGGAAGGATTGTTCGCTGCATTTTTCCAGAAACAACTGTACCAAAGGCCCGGTTTGCCGGGCTTTTCCTGTGTTGATGAGGAAAAACCGAAACTCCTGTGGCCAGGTGAGCCCGGGTAACACGCTCACCCCGCCCGAACCAGACAAAACAACGGGCCGGTCTACATAGCTGATGAAAGGATCTATGCCCGAACTGGATGCGTGAAAAAAACATTCCAATGCGGCCAATTCGGCTTTGAGCGCCGGCAGCCGCGCCGCATCGTCGGGTGCAATTGGATTCCGGGCATAGCGTTCGTACACCGCTGCGACCAATGCGCCCGAACTGCCTAAGCCGTATCCCGTGGGAATATTGGATTTGAAATAAAGCCCTTCCGCCAGGTCTTGTTGAAAGCGTTGGAAATCCAATTCCACGGCGTGTTGCCCCAGCCAGGCGGCAAAACCGGACAAATCCTGCTGCAAAGCTGCGGCCTCTGCCTTCCCTGCCCAATCCCACGCGCCACCATACCGCGCAAGCGGAACCGCTAAAGCTTTGGATCCCCGGATGACGGAATATTCACCGAAGAGGAGGAGCTTGGAAGGGTAGGTTTTGTGCATTTTTCTGAGCTCACAAATTCGACGTAATCAACAAATCCAAATCTGTAGATTTAATGTGAAACCGCTGCCCCAGGTAAGTGTTGGTGAGGCTGCCCTTGTAGGTATAAACCCCGTGGCGGAGGCCCGGATTTGAAAAAAACAATTGTTCTATGCTGTTGGTGCTGCCCGCTTTGAGCAGGATGGGCGTCATGATGTTGCTGATGGCGATGGAGGCCGTGCGCGATAAGCGCGAAGCGATATTGGGCACGCAATAATGGATCACCTCGTGGCGAACGAAGGTCGGGCGTTCCAGCGTGGTCACTTCGGACGTGGCGAAGCAGCCGCCCTGGTCTATGCTTACGTCCACGATGACAGATCCGGGGCGCATTTTGGAAACCATGTCTTCGCTCACCACCACGGGCGTGCGGCCTGCGCCGGAGTGGATGGCGCCAATGACCACATCGGCGGTGATGAGTTCCTGTTCTAAATAATGGGGGTTGAGGGAAGACGTGAACAAAGGCCGCCCCACTAAATTTTGCAATCGCTTGAGTTTGTAAATGTTGTCATCGAACACGCGCACTTCTGCACCAAGGCCCAATGCAGCGCGGATGGCGTATTCGGCCACCACGCCCGCGCCCAAAATGACCACTTTAGCACTTGGAACCCCCGAAATGCCGCCCAACAACACCCCTTTGCCGCCGCTGGGTCGGGCCATGAGTTCGGCTGCCGTCAGGATGGCGCTGATGCCGGCCATTTCGCTCATAATGCGCACCACGGGGAAACTGCCGGAGTCGTCCTTGATGTATTCCATGGCTAAAGCGATGACCCGGTGCTGGCGCAGTTTGTGGATGTAATCGGGAGAAATGGTCGGCAATTGCAGGGGCGAAATCAGCAATTGATTCGGGCGCATCAGGTCTATTTCCTTCAACGAAGGCGGCGCCGCTTTCAGGATGACATCGGCTTTGTAAACCTGTTCCTGGCTGTAAGCGATCTCTGCAGCGGCTTCGGAATATTCGTGATCAGAAAAACTGGATTTTTCGCCGGCGCCACTTTCTACTAAAATGCGGTGACCATGCGCAACCAGCGACGCCACAGAGGGTGGCACCAACGCCACGCGGTTTTCCTGCAGCGTTGTTTCCCGAGGAATGCCGATGAACATTTTTCCGGGCGCCTGGTGCACCTGCAACATCTCTGTTTGCGGCTCTAACTCCGCTTCTTTCAAGCTGCTGGGAATGGGTATGCGACGTTCCTTCTCGCTCATATCTTCCACACGATTTGGTTGGTACTGCGTTTTTTTCTGCCCTCACCTTCTGGCTGGAGCCAATTTCTACAAAAATAGAATTTTCCGTTGTGAATCGTTTACTAATTCAAGCTTAATTCTGACAGCATCGGGCGGCAGGAGCGGCTCTATCAATTCCGGCCATTCGATAAAGCAATAAGCTGCATCCTCTAAGTAGTTTTCCACCCCAATGTCCATCGCTTCCTGCAGGGTTTTCAGGCGGTATAAATCGAGGTGGTAAACGGCATCCCCGGTTTCTGCAAGGCTGTATTCGTTCACAATGGCAAAGGTTGGGCTGGATACGTTTCCGACAGCGCCAAGAACCTGACATATTGCCCGGACAAAGGTTGTTTTTCCGGCGCCCATTTGCCCGTAAAGCGCCACTTTCCTGCGGTTTCCCATGCGCTGTAACAGCATTTCCGCGGCGGCAGCTATCCGAGTTAAATCAAATTCAATTTCTTCCATTTGAGCGAATTGTGAAATGGCAACGGTGTAATTGTTTTACATTTGAAAAAAAATAACCAACTATGAAAAAGAGCCTGTTGTACTTATGCCTGCTCGCAATCCCGTTTCAACTGCTTAGCCAGGAGGAACCAGCGGAGAGCACCCCGGAAACCTTCACCATTGTATTGAGCCAGGACAACGCTTTTGGCTTCAACCCATCTTTGTACGGCAGCTTCGGCATCGGCAAAGATGGCTCCTGGGACGGAATTTCCTTTACTTATTATAATATTTTTTGGACGAACCCGGGTTATGGAACCCTGATAGACGGCTCCGACCTTTGGTTGGAAACCGGTGTGGGCATTGGACTCAGCGCCCTTTCGGGCAAAGTTTACGTCAACCCATCTATCGGACTGACGCACGGGAAGCTGCTTTCCGACAGCCCGCGGGGATCTTTTGCGGAAGGCATCGTCCCCAATGTCAGCGCGACGTTTAATGACGGACGCTTGGAGGGCGAAGTGTTTTTTGCCTATTACAAAGCGCTGAAAAACAAAGGCAGCAATTCCGGCGATTATTTGTTGTACTGGATTCTTCCGGGCGTGCGGGTTTCCAAACGCGTTTCCCTCGGCATGCATTACGAACGCTTCGACCGCATCCGCCACGCGCGCGGTGAAACGGGCAACCAATACGCCTGGCTGGGTGGGTACCTCAAATTTAACCTCAGCAACCGCTACATTTTTCGGTTTTCTGCCGGGGTTAATTCTGCGGATAATGGCATTTACAGCGATAATTTTTATAAGCTGGCAGCGACGATTGTGTTGCCGTGATGGGGGGAGTGGTTATTGGTCGTTCGTTGAGCGGAGTCGAAACGAAGTTGTTCGTTGTCGGTTGAACGTTGTTCGTTCTGTTCCCACATCCCCGCATATTCGAGGTTGTTCGTTGTCCGTTGAGCTGCTGGCTGAGCATGGTCGAAGCCGAGTCGAAACGAGGTTTTGGGATGATCGGAATTACGGAAACAAGATTAATTTAACAACCATTGCAGAAGTGAACAAATCCTAACAGCAGT
>JALHRK010000083.1 GCA_022841505.1 Saprospiraceae bacterium
AATCGTATGGTTAAGCAAAAGGTCATACATAAAACTAAGCAGCGTGAAGTATCTAAAATAAAATTAAAAAAAACACCCCGGGAACTGTATACGTCTGTATTCGATTCTACATAAACTTTCAGAAGTTCTTCAGAAAAGCTTTTCGATTTTTTCTCCTGCGAGCGACCCCGGAAAACTGCATCCAGGAACATTTAGAGGATTTTTTTACCGGTTGCGGAGGCAAGCGCCTTTGGCTGCACCGGGCGGCAAAAGCTGTGCTTTGTACCGACGCGTACCGGCATTCAATTAACCTTTTTAAAAACCATTTCAACCATGCAAAACTCCATTGAAAACCAAAGCAGCAACCTGTCTGCATTCCAGTCCACCGAGTTGGCTCAAGATCAATTGTTGACCCTCAAAGGAGGCGATGACACCAGCGGTGGCTCACACGATATCATTGATTATTAACGCTTCGTGCGTTACCGGAGGAGCTTTTTAAGCTCCTCCGCTTTTTCTATCAGCCAATGCCGCATCATCATTTGAGACGATTTAAGCCTCATGGCTATGACGGTTTTTTCCAGCTTTTCAGCCGGATTTTTGACATTTATGGCATGTAATTGAGCCAGTTTCAGGGTGTAATGAATAAAATCCTGGTATGCCTGTACCCGCGACTCGGCTAATTTATTGTCCTGATTGTGCAGGTATTGACGAAAGTTCCTTGAAATATCTTTCAGCGGTTGATTGTCCTTCTCGATTAACAGGCTATATTCATATGCGATCCGCAATTGCAGCGAGCGCACCCGTAATTCGTAATCGGGTTGTCCGTGCTGTATACTGACCAAGTCTATTTTCGCTTTTTGAAAAAATATGCCGGCGTCTTTAGCAGTTGCTTTTTTTCCCTGGTTGTAGTTCAAATAGGCCTGAGCCAGCAAAATGGTATTTTTGCGCTCCTTTTCATCAATTTTCGGCTCGTTTTCCAAAATAAACGCTTCTGTCCATTCAAAATCGCCAACCGTAGCCCCTGTAATAGCGATGTTGGTGAACACCTGTACATTCATGTTTCCCTGTTCAATGTATAGCCCCGCCTGCAATCCGTCCTTGTACAGATTGAACACCATATTAAATAGGCGATTGTCCCCGGTAGCAAAAAGCAGAATATTGATTTTGGCAATCAGCGCCTTGGAAATCACATTTCGCTCAAAGGATCCCAAGTGGGGCGAAGCGTGCTGGTAGCTTTCGTAAACAGTTTGAATGTCTTCAAACAACAGCCCGGAAGCAGGCAGTCGGCAAATCTGAATCAATACAGCCGCAACCGGATTGTCCTTAACGTCGTGCACCTGATCAATTTTATTAATTACTGATTCGATGAATTGGAAGGGATTTTTTTCGTTTCGTACCATTTCCCGCACTAAAAAATCACTTTGATAGGAAAGCAACCCAAGTGCGAACCAGCTTTCGAAGCTGCGAACCAACTGGAGGTATTGGTCTTTCCCGGGTTTAAAAATCCCTTTCGTGTCCGGATGAAAAAACAGATGGTGGTGAAGCGTGGCGCATTCCCTGAAATATGCAATACCGCGTTCTTCCTCGTTTTCCAATTTCCTCAGTCGGGTTGAAATTTCGGTCTGAAAAAGAAAGTAGTCATTCCGCTTTTCATACGCGCGGATCAGCAACTGGCGTTTGATGCCTTCATCTTCAGCTAATTCCTGCTGAATCAGAAAAGCTTCAATTTGCTGGCCAAGGCGCGCCATGATATTGCGCAACCGGGTATCGTTGTAGGTGTTTTTTTCCTTTGGGAACAGCTTTTCAAAGACCTGCTTTTTATCGAATCGGCTACTGGGTCCATTGCGGTGCTTCAGCATATACTCAAAAAGCACCCGTACCTGGTGGTGGGCATTCAACGCAAGGTATTTTTTCAAAGCGTCCAGATCCTGGTCTGACAACGCTCTGAATTGGTGCATCAGCTTGGTTCCATGCATGTCCGGAATTTTTTTGGGCAAAAACAAAGGTATTCTTTAGGTGGGAAAGTTCAAAATCATTAAACTTATATTAAAAATAGCAAACAACTATAAAAATTTAAAAATTAAATCTATGCTTCAAAAAATATAAGTAAAAAACTTTATTGTTCGCGATTTTAATAGCGATTTTCTCATACACCCCTGGATATTTTGGTTGGCAATTCAGCACACGTATCCCTTACCTTTATCGCATCAAAAGAAAATCCATTTGAAAACGGCTTTTTATAGCGGAGAGGAAATGTAGGTGAAGCCTTAACCCTGGTGAATCCGACTTTTCGGGCATGTGAGTACAGTATGTGGTGATCCTGGCTTGCATGCCCGACTCTCAGCTACCTTTTTTGTTTCAGGTTTGTTGCTCCAATAACAACAAACGCATCATTTTCGCCTCTGGTTTATCCCCGTCAATCAATGACAAACACAACAAACACAACACCTCCGAATTTGCCCTTTTGAACATTTAAATATCCCAGAAAGTATTTTGGTCAATCTGAATCAAGCCGTTCTGTATCGCATAAACGGCCAACCCCGCAGTATTGCGGCAACCGAGTTTAGACAGCAGGTTGTTGCGATGGCCGTCTACGGTTCGGGCGCTGATGAACAGCTTTTCGGCTATTTCAGTGGTCGTGTATTGCTGACAAATCAGCTGCAGGACTTCTTTTTCCCGCGAAGTGAGTTCCACTTCAAACCCGCTGCGGGGTTTTACGGCATTTTTATTCACTAAGTTTTCACGAATGACTTCGAGGACTAAGTTATTGTAGTGAAAACCCTTGGCATGCACAGCCCGGATGGTATCAGCAACTTCTGCCGGATCGGAATTTTTGGCTAAATAAGAACCCGCGCCGATTTCAATCATGTTGATGACAAAAGCTTTGCTCACGTGCGCCGACAAGACAATGATGGAAATAGAAGGAAAGCGCTCGCGAATGATTTTGGCCGTCTCGATGCCGTTGAGTATTGGCATTTTTAAATCGAGCAGCAACACATCGGGCAATTCGGGCGCCGACTGGATTTTGTCTAATAAATCCTGGCCATGCTCCGCTTCGATCATGATGTGAAAGTCGGAATAATCCTCCAGAATCAACTTCATGCCTTTGCGGAAGAGCGCTTCGTCATCCGTGATGGCAATCCGTATGGTAGATTCATTCATGTTGTAAACTTGTTCGTGTTATGTGAAGTCATCGTAAATTCAAATCCATTGCCAGGACTGGAGCTCACCTGGAATGAAGCCCCGATTATCCTCACCCGGCTCTCAATGTTGCGCAGACCGAGTCCTTTTCTTTCCATTTGATCCACCTCAAACCCTTTTCCATTGTCGCGATACTGCAAGCCGATGCCGGTATCAGAACGGAAAATCCGGATCTCAATTTCGTTGGCTTTCCCGTGGCGCAGCGAGTTGCTGATCAATTCCTGAACGATCCGGAACAGGTTGAGTTCCGTGGTAGCGTCGCCAATTTCTTCCCGGGTCACTTCCCAGGTGAAATCAACCCGCGCTTCGCCCGACTGGCTCACGTGCTGGCTCAGTTCCTTAACGGCTTCTATGAACCCAAAATCTTCGAGCGTGGGCGGCATCAGTTCGTGCGAAATGCGGCGCGTTGTATCTATCGTATTGGCAATAAGGGAATTAATATCTTCAATGGTCAGGTCGTAATCATTTGTTTGGGGTTCCATTTTGCGCAGCCGGTGCATGTTCAGGTGCAGCACATTGAGCTTGGAGCCGATTTCGTCGTGCAGGTCAGAGGCAATCCGGCGGCGTTCTTCTTCCTGAACGAGCAGGTTTTTCTGGAGTAAATCCTGCTGGTATTGCAATTCGATCTGTTGGTTGTGCATTTGCTGACGCAAAATTTGCTTCTGTGCGCGGTTGAAATACCACACAAAAGCAAATGCAAGAGCAACCATGATCAAGATTCCAACACTCATCAGAAAGATAATTTGGGACGCCTGAAAGCCACTCTCCATAACCCGATCAATACTAAAACGTGAAAGAGAAAATTTAACAACGCATTAAAAATCCAAAAGCTGCTGTAAATTAAACTATCTCTAATGAAAATATTGCTAAACATGAAGATAAATAGGCTTCCACAATAATAAATTAATACGGCAGAGTTAATCAACCGAAGCGACCAGCCTTCCTGCGTTTTAAAACCGGACGCTTCGGGGAGTTGAAAAAAGAACAAAATGGCATAGATGATCAGGATAACCTGTACCAACGTTTTGGCATAACTGTTGAAGATATAAATATGCTGCAAAAATGCAGTATTGAGCAGGATCAACAGGGATACCATCACTAAAAAAGCGACAAAGTACTTTCGAAAAATGAAGTGCGTTGGCAGCAAACTTCGGTAAAAAAAGGACAGCAAAAGGAACTCTCCCACCGTATAAACATGCAACAATGGCAGGTTATTTGCACCTTTAAAACCCCAGACAACAGCGCGCGCACTTAATTCAATAAACAGGTTGAAGAGCAAAAAGTAGCCCAGAATTTGAAGCGGTCTGGAAAAAGTGGCCTGCTTCAAAAACCAGACGACGCAGGAAACCACAAGGCAGAGTAACGGAAAAGCCGATACGAGCATCAGCCATTGGTGATCAGACATATTTGTTTTTTTGCACTGTAGATAGAATCCCTGCGTTTCCTGCATCCTTCCAATACCTACCTGTCCAAATGGTCATCAGGGCAAGCATTCGGGCAAGGCGCTGTAAAATCGTAATAGCTCCAGCTTCCCCCGCTGTTTGGTTCTGCTGCAAAAACGAGTTCGGGTACAAATGTCTGACTCGTCGCATTGTACTTGATGGCCAGCATTGCCCACACCTTGGGGTCAGGGCCTAAATAATTCAACATCGAATCGAGTTCCAGACGCGGGAGCTGAAATCCATAAACCAAAAAGGCGGTGTCCTGAGCGACATCCGAGTTTTGGAGCACCTCAATCATATCCGTTCGGGTGTTTGCCCAGCGCACCATCCAGGCCTGGGCGGAATCTGCAGGAACCTGAAAAGCGGGCAGTTTGCCATTGCCTGCGGTTGTTGAAGATTCGGTTTGGGCCGTAGAAGTTTCGTTGGCCGAATTGTTGCATGCAAACACCCCCAGGAAGAGAACAGGGAGCGTAACAAGGAAGGGTAATAACTTTTTCATAGTGAAGTGTTTTATTTCGCCCTAATTTAAGCCTTCCTGATGCGCTTTCAAAGCTTGCTTCCTGTTCGGGGGAAAAACAGGTATAAATACGGGGTAGCTTCCTCCGTAAAAATGCGCGGACAGGCGCGCATTACCACCTGATTTAAAAAAGGGGTTTTTATACGCTGCCTGATTTCGTGCAGCCTTATGATCTTTGTGTCATCTTAATCGAATACAGCAAGCGTGTTATATCATACAAAACCCCATCTTACAAAATGTGACCTTACAATGGAGAGGTTGCGACAATGCAAGGGGTAGTAATCGTCGCAGCTCTCGCCATTGTTGGGGCAGAAAATTTTCTGCCCCAACTTATAAGTACGGGCAGAAAATCTTCTGCCCAGTTGGGGCAGAAGATTTTACCCGTTGGGGCAAAATATCTTCTGCCCATACAGAATACTCCGTGTCGGTATGGACTTGGATTCTCCACAAAGAAGAGATTCAGAAACTATGAACGCAAACACATTTACGCCTCCAACCGGCACGGATTTTTTTGCTGGGTGATTTTTTTGGTGGATATAAAATTTATTGGGGTAGAAAATTTTCTACCCCAACAAACTAAACTCCAGTAAATATACATTTCCCAGTTACCCCGAGGCAAATTTGCCCGGGTATTAGTCCACCAGTTTTTGAGTGTGGAGCGCAGACAACAGCATCGTGTCTGCGCTTTTTTTTTTGGTGAGAAGGACCGGGTGACCCCGAAAGTCACCCGGTCATTAACCCGAGTCAATACATCGGATTCTGCGTCAGCAGTCCATTGCTCAAATCTATCTCCTCCTGCGGGATCGGGAACAATTCGTGTTTGCCGGCAACGAAGGCTTTGCCCACCGCCTGCATAACCGGCGCTAAGCGCCCCTGCCGTTTCAGGTCAAACCAGCGGTGCTGCTCCATGGCTAATTCTACCCGGCGTTCCTGCCAGATCCGCTGGCGCAACTGATCTTTGTCTGTGACGGTGATATTTGGCAAAATGAACGGATTGGCGCCGCGCGCACGGGCACGCACCTGGTTGACCAACGTCAGGGCATCCTGCGGTTTCCCGTTTTCATTCATCGCTTCGGCTGCCATCAGCAACACATCGGCATAGCGCAGGATGCGGATATTACCGCCGCCAATGCCATTGTTCCCGTTGAGGGGTTGCGGCGCCCAGGCCTTCTGGTTGAAACGCTCGTTGATGATTTCCGGAGAGTCCTCAACAACGGCTGAGCCATCGGGCAGCACTTCACCCACATAAAGAATGGTTGCTTCGCGGCGCGGATCGCTACCTTCATACGCAGCAACTAAATTATCCGACGGGCGATTGAATCCCCAGCCGAGGTTTGGCGTTCCGCGCACGCCCTGCACTTCATTGTATTGAGAACCGCCCAATCCCTGGGGATCGGAAGTGGTTTGCACTTCAAAAACTGATTCAGCAGAGTTTTCGCCTTCCGGTGTAAATAATTTGGCGTAGTTGGGATACAGCGCGTATTTCCCCGAATTGATGACCGCTGTGGCGTACTGTTCCGTCTTCTGAAAATCGCCCAAAGTCAGGTAAACCCGAGCCAACATGCCATTGGCTGCGCCTTTGGTGGCTCGTCCCACTTCCGCAGCAGTATAGGTCTCCGGCAAGGTAGCCGCAGCAGCTTCGAAGTCTGCGATGATTTGTGCATAAACCTCTGCCTGGGGCTTCCGGGTTTGCTCAAATTCACTGGGCAACAGCGGCTTGGTAATCAGCGGCAGATCGCCGAACCAGCGCACCATCGTGAAATAGTAATAGGCGCGCAAAAACCGGCATTCAGCAATCAACCGGGCCTTGAGTGCCTCGTCCATTTCAATGGCCGGAATGCGTTCAATGGCCGTGTTGGCGCGGTAGATTCCCCGGTAGTAGCCATTCCAGACCGTTGACATGGCCAAGTTTCCTGCACTGTGGGTGAGGTTATCAACTTCGAGCAGAAAATTGGCGTCCGTCGGCGTGCTGCCTTTGTCGGCGTCGTCCGAAACGATGTCGGTCATGCCTACGTAGCTGAATACGTGTACTTCCCAGCGGCGCAGCATGTTGTAGACCGCGTTGGTGGCCTCAATTGCCTGTTCGGGCGTTTGGAAAAACGCCTCGTCGGTCAGCAGATTCAGCGGCTCTTTTTGCAGAAAATCTTCATTGCAGCTTGCTGCCGCAACGACTAGCATGCCGCTCAAAATTATTTTTGATAAGAACTGTTTCATGACTTTTGTTTTTTACTTCTTATTAAAAGGAAGCGTTTAACCCAAACGTGTAAACCTTCGAAATCGGATAAACAGCACGGTCAATGCCGGATTCAAACCCGGATTCGTTTACAATTTCAGGCGTATAACCGGTATATTTCGTCCACATCTTCAGGTTTGTACCCGCCACAAAAACCCGAAGGCTGGTCAAGCGGATTTTTTGCAGCACCGATTGCGGCAAGCTATAGCTCAGTTGCAAATTGCGGAGGGCCAGAAAAGAACCGTCTTCCACAAACCGCGAAGAGAACTGGTAGTTGTGGCCGCTGTTGGTCACCCGCGGTTCTGTGTTGCTCGTGCCTTCGCCAGTCCAGCGGTCGAGGAAGCCGCGCTCGAAGTTGGGCGTATTGAAACGGGCCATTTTTTTGGAATTGATGATTTCGTTGCCTGCCTGGCCGGTAAAATCTACCGACAGGTCAAAACCTTTCCAATCGGCGCCGATGCTAAACCCGAAGGTGTAGTCGGGGATGGAATTGCCCAATACAATCCGGTCTTTGTCGGTGATGATGCCATCGCCATTCTGATCTTTAAAAATCAGGTCGCCTGGCTTTTCCGGACCTTCTTTGGCGAAATTCGCCAGGTCATTTTCGTTC
Source organism: Saprospiraceae bacterium (assembly GCA_022841505.1). Classification (GTDB taxonomy): domain Bacteria; phylum Bacteroidota; class Bacteroidia; order Chitinophagales; family Saprospiraceae; genus JABWAJ01. Next base: position 7,983 of record JALHRK010000083.1, read on the forward strand.
TGGAAAATGCCGATCACTTCATAACCGTAGAACGACCCTACGGGCAAACCGGCCCGCGTGATGGTGCCCAATTGGCCGCCAAGGCCCAAACCACCGGCAAAAAACTGTTCTTCGCCGTTGCTCAGGCGCAGGACTTCGTTGTCAATGGAAGACCCCACCACCGATGCGCGGTAGCCAAAACCGCCGGCATTATCGCGCCAGGTCAGCGCCAGGTCAATCCCCTTGTTGCTAACCTGAGCCGCGTTGATGAGTGGCGGCGCTTCCAGCCCGATGTACAACGGAATCGGTACCCGCCATAGGATGTCTTCCGTGGTACGGTTGTAATAGTCAATTTCTGCGGTCAGCTTGTTTTTGAAAAAGCCCATTTCAAGGCCGATATTCGACTGCGTAGTGCTTTCCCACTGAAGATCCGGGTTAGAAAGGGTCAGTGGCAATGCGCCCGTTTGCAGGTTTTCCCCCGTACCAAATACGCCCCAAAGTCCGGTGGCAATGACTGCTGCGCTTTCGTAGTTGCCAATGCGGTCATTGCCGGTTTGGCCCCAGCCTGCGCGCAGTTTCAGCGTGCTGAACAGGTTCTGATTTTCCATGAACGCTTCTTCCGTGATGCGCCAGCCCAACGAAAACGAAGGGAAGTAGCCGTAGCGGTTGTTTTTGCCAAACCGCGAAGAACCGTCCGCACGGAACGAGGCCGTGAGCAGGTATTTCTGAAACAAGGTCGTATTTACCCGGAACAGGTAGGATAAAATGCTCCAGGAACTGGCGCCGTTGAACACGTTCCGGCTGTCCAATTCTGAAAAATTGATGAAGCGCAAAGCCTCATTTTCGTATTGCAGCCCCTGCACCGAAGCGCCCAAAAATTCGCTGTCGTCGTTTTGGGAAGTGACCCCGCCCAACACCGTCAGGTTGAGGTTGTCGCCCCATTCTTTTTGGAACGTGACCGTGTTTTCCCAAAGCCAGTTGGTAGATTCGGCCCTGGAAATCGAGAGGCCGTTGACCAAGCGCTGCTGTTGTGCAGAAACCATAAAGGTCGGCGAAAAGCTTTCAAAATCTTCCCGGTAGACGTTGATACCGAAGCTGCTCCGAAACGTAAAATGCTTCAGGAAAGTCAGATCGGCGTAAACGTTGCCCAGCAGGCGAACCCCGTTGCGGAGGTTGTCATTTTCATAAAACAACTGGGCCAGCGGGTTGCCAACCGAGGAACGGATGGAGGTGTTGCCGTACACCCCATCCACAAAGCCAACCACCGTGGGATCGGCGCGGTAAGTATTGCCCGTTACATCGGGAACCGTCGTTTCTTTGGTGTTGATGAACGCGATGTTGTGGCCGATTTTCAGCGCTGATTTCACATTGTATTCATTGTTGGCGCGCACCGTTAAACGCCGGTAGCGCGAGCCTTCCAGAATCCCCTCCTGGTCGAAATAATCGCCGCTAATGCTGTACGACATTTTATCGGTTGCGCCGCTGAACGAAACGTTGTAGTTCTGCATGGGCGCAACCTGGTAAATTTCATTTTGCCAGTCGGTTCCTTCGCCCAGTGAAGCCGGGTCCGGAAACGTTGGCGCGCCGCCTACTTCATTCTGGATGATTTCGTTGGCCAGGGTCGCGTATTCTGTTGCATTGGTCAGTTCAATGGTTTTGGCGACCTCCTGAAAACCCTGGTAGGTTGAAAACGAAATCCTGGAAGCCTGTCCGATTTTTCCGCGTTTGGTAGTCACCAGCACAACGCCGTTGGCGCCGCGGGCGCCATAGATGGCCGTTGCAGAAGCGTCTTTCAGGACGTTGATGTTTTCGATGTCGTTGGAATTGAGGAAGTTGATGTCATCCACAATCAATCCGTCCACCACGTAAAGCGGGCGGGCATCGTTCAGGGTTCCTACCCCGCGAATGCGCACAACAGCGCCGTCGCCGGGGCGGCCGGAAGCCGTCACTACCTGTACGCCCGCCATTTTCCCCTGAAGGGCTTGCTGCACCGAAGCGGTCGGCAGCTTAGCCAGGTCGTCCCCTTTTACGGTGGAAACCGCGCCGGTAAGGTCTTGTTTTCGTTGCGTACCATAGCCGACCACGACAACCTGTTCCAGCATTTGAGCCGATTCGGCAAGGGTGATGTCAATGACACCCCGATTGCCGACTGTTTCTTCGATGGAAGCATAACCGGTGTAAGAAAAAACCAGCACAGCTGCTGCACCGGAAACCGTCACTTCGTAGTTTCCATCCAGGTCGGTGATGGTACCGTTGCCGGTGTTTTTTTCCAGAATATTCACACCGATGAGCGGTTCGCTCCCGGATTTATCGGTCACTTTGCCCCTCACTTTTACCTGAGCGTCGGCAAAACCGACCCATCCCCAGGCCAACAACGCCAACAGCATCGTTTTGTGCCAGGAAGATGATTTGAATGTGTTAAGGTAGCCCATTAGGTATTTGATTTAAGTTATGGAAAACGATTTTTAAGTTGGCAGATATTTAGTTAGTTCGCAGTTTTTCAGTTGGCAGTTGGCAGGAGTGTTCCCTATTCATGATGTTGGATATTCAAAGGTAGCAGTTAGCAGTTTTTTAGGTGGCAGTTGGCAGGAGGGCTGCACATTTGATGATGCTGGATATTCAGGGGGGTGAAGTTCCTGCCAACTGCAAAACTGCCAACTGCCCACTGATCAGACTATTCAACCAATTTCACCCGCGCAGAAAGCTTCGCATCCGAATCGCCGCCGACAAAGAGGTCGAAATCGCCTGCTTCTGCCCGGAAACGCATTTTTTGATCGTAAAAGGCCAGGTCTTTTGCGGTAAGCTTAAAAACCAACTCCTTTGATTCGCCTGCTTTCAGGAAAACTTTCTGGAAGCCTTTCAACTCACGCACCGGTCGCGTTACGCTGCCGACTAAGTCGCGCACATACAACTGTGCAACTTCTTCGCCGTCGCGGTTGCCTGTGTTTTTCAGCGTCACCCGAACTTCCAGCGTTTCGCCATAGCGAAAATCAGCTTTGGATGTTTTGAGTCCGGAATAGCTGAATGTGGTATAACTCAAGCCGTAGCCAAACGGATACTGCGGCGTATTTGGAACGTCTAAATATTTACTCGTATACTTGTCGTTGGCGTTGAAAGGGCGGCCCGTATTTTTCATATTGTAAAATATCGGAACCTGCCCCACATTGCGCGGGAAGGTCATCGGCAATTTTCCGGACGGGTTGTAGTCTCCAAACAACACATCCGCGATCGCATGGCCCGTCTGGGTGCCCAAAAACCAGGTTTCCAGAATCGCCGGGGCATTGTCTGCTATCCATGGAATAGCCAGCGGCCTGCCGTTCATGAGCACCACCACCACTGGTTTTCCAGTAGCCACGAGTTGCTGCACCAGTTCTTCCTGAACGCCAGGCATTCCAATGTTGGAGCGGCTCGCTGCTTCGCCCGACATGTTGGCTGCTTCGCCAACCGCCACCACGATCACGTCTGCGGATTTGGCTGCAGCCAACGCCGCCTTGAAGCCACTTTTATCCACATTATTGATGTCGCAACCTTTTGAGAAGGTGATTTTAGCTGCATTGCCGAGCTTTGCGCGAACGCCTTCCAGCAAACTGACACATTGTTTGGAATCGCCTGCTGCCGACCAGGAGCCGATCAGTTCGCTTTTGTTATCCGCCAGCGGGCCGATGAGGGCAATGCTTTTGGCAGATTTGGAAAGCGGAAGGATATTTTTATCGTTTTTCAACAAGACGATGGATTTGCGGGAAACGTCTCTTGCAGCTTCCAAATGCGCCGGCGCCATAATGGTGCGCTTTTCGCGGTCGGTATCGCTGAAGCGGTAAGGATTGTCGAAAAGGCCAAGCATAAACTTGAGCCGCAAAATGCGCCGTACACTATTGTCCACCATAGATTCCGGCACACGGCCTTCCTTCACGGAATTGGCTAAGTGGTTGTAATAAACGGCGCCCTGCATGTCCATGTCCACGCCTGCCAGCACCGATAATTCGCCGGCTTCTTTTTCATCGGCAACCACCCCGTGCCGCACCATTTCATTGATGGAGGTATAATCGGTGACCACAAAACCGGGAAATCCCCATTCATTGCGCAGGATGTCAGTGAGCAAAAATTTATTGCCGGTTGCGGGCACGCCGTCTAATTCGTTGAACGAGGTCATGAAAGTCCAGGCGCCGGCATCCGCAGCCGCTTTGAACGGCGGGAGATACACATCGCGCAGCACTCGTTCGGACATATCCACGGTGTGGTAATCGCGTCCCGACTGTGCCGCGCCGTATGCAGCGTAGTGTTTGACGCAGGCGAGCACAGATGCTGTACCTTCATAGCCTTTGCCCTGAAAACCTTGTACACGCGCTTTGGCGATGGCGGAACCGAGGTAGGCGTCTTCGCCCGCGCCTTCGCAAACGCGTCCCCAGCGTGGGTCGCGGCCAATATCCACCATTGGCGCAAAAGTCCAGTGGAGGCCGGAAACGGCAGCTTCAAGTCCGGCGATCCTGGCGCCTTCTTCGATTGCAGCCAGGTCCCAGCTTGCGGATTCGCCAAGCGGAATGGGGAAAATCGTTTTATAGCCGTGAATGACATCGTATCCAAAAAGCATTGGAATGCCGAGGCGCGTTTCTTCCACCGCGATGCGTTGCAAATCCCGGGTAAATGCTGCGGTATGGGCATTAAAAATCGCCCCTACCCTACCCTTTTTGATGTCGTCTTTATAGCCGGCCCGAAGCGTTGGCCCCGTTACATCCCAATCGGAAGTAAACAAGGTCATCTGGCCTACTTTTTCTTCCATGGTCATCAGCGCCAGCAGGGAATCTACTTTGCGTTCGATGCGCTCGTCTAATTTTACCGGGCGTGGCGCATCCGTAAATAAGCCGCTTTGCAGGGCAAATGCATTGAGCAGGTAAGCAACGCCCAGAAGGGCGCCCAGCTTCAGGTATTTTTTTACATTCATAAACGGTGAGTGTTGAATCGAAAAGGGAATTCCGGGAGCGAAAACGCTCCCGTTTTCCCGGAATATTGAACTTAAAGTCAACTGTTCTTGTCGAGCCATCCGCCTTTGAAACCTGCTTTTTTCAGGCCCTCGCGGATGTATGGATTTTTCTTCATCACCTCCCAAACCAAACGGGTGCGGTGATTTTCCATTTGAATCAAAATAGGCCCCTGGTCAATGCCGAGGTAATCCACATCATACCAACCCAGCGAAGGGTTGAATGCATCGCGGAAACCGTATTGATCCACTAAGCCATCGTAGTATTTTTCCCACATGTGTTCAAGCGCAGGCATACAAATTTCTGGCGCAAACGGCATGGAACCACCCGCCGCCGTTGGCGCTATAGTTCCATCGTCAAACAGGTAATCGCCCGAAGCGCCCCTTGCACCATAGCCTACAAATTTCGTTTTGTGGCCTGTTTTCCATTCTTTTTCAAAATCGCCGGGGCCATCACAAGCGGTGAGTCCCCAGCAGTTTTTTCCGTAACCTTCAAATCCGGAAGGATTTTTCATGCAATAAGCGCGGTTGGCATAGGTGGCGCGGCGGGCATTTTCAAAATAATCAATGCCTTTCGCTTGCATATACGGGTCGTAAATGCCCTGAAAATCAACGTACATGTGGCTGTACTGGTGTCCGAAAAGCGGCGCAAAATTGACGTATTCCTGGCCGTAGTAGGTGTTCCAGAAATAAGGCTTGCACCATTTTTCCCAACTGCCGTCAGGGATGGGGTGCGTGGGTGATCCCATCGCCATGATGATGAGCACCATCGCTTCGTTGTAGCCATGCCACTCACTTTTGAGGAACCCCTTGTCGGGATGCCACCCCATGGAGAGGTACCCTTTGTCGTTCAACGCCCAATCCCACTCTACCCGCCGGAAAAGCGCGTCTGAAAGCTCGCGGATTCTGCGTTCTGTTTCGGTATTGCCATCAAAATAGGACATGACAGACAAGACCCCGGCCATCAGCAATCCGGTATCAATGGTGGATAATTCTACATTTTTATACCGTCGGGCGTCATCGTGGTTCAGGAAGTGGTAAAAGAAGCCTTTGTGACCACTTACGCCGGACATCGCATCCCCCTGTGGCAAGTTGATCAGCACTTCCAGTGTTTTTAAAACCCGGTCGGCTCCTTGTTCCCGGGTGATGTACCCGCGTTCTATGCCAATAAAATAAGCGGTCAATCCAAACCCGGTGGCGGCAATACTGGAAAAATTGAGCGTCGGCCAGCGATCGGGCACCTGCCAGTTGGCATCTGCTTTTTCCGGCAATTCCCAAAAATAGAGGAAGGTCCGCCGCTGAAGTTCGTCCATTGAAAAAGGAACCTTTGCCGATGTTTTTTTGGAAGAGAGGCCGGTAGGCTGGCAAGCGCTGAATACGAATAGTAGTAGAAATGCAAACAGTCGAGCTCTCATGGTTGCAATATTTAGCCGTTTCAGAAAAAAACTGAGTGTGATGAAGGGCAAGGTTCACCCCTCATCACACAACCAGCTACTTATTGCTTGATCAGCTTGGTATTGGCCACCAGCAAACCTTCCTGATTGAAGGCAGCAATGGTGTACATCCCTGCGCTGAAATTATTCAGTTCTAACCTTACATCATCCTGGCCGGTTGTTTGCTGACGCAATACAACTTTACCCAGCAGGTCATACACCACAAAGTGGCGCAGGTCGCCCGCGTGGCGGATCAGCACTTCGCCGGTAGTTGGGTTTGGTGCAATGCTCAGGCGCTCGATGGCCGGTTCATCCGTGCCAACCGTAGTACATACGGCGTCGCCGATGGCGATGTCGTCAAAATGGTGGAACGTAGTCTCACCTGGAGTGGCGCCAAAATTCAGGATCAGGGTAACGCGCTTGTACTGCGCGTCATCCGGCACTGTGGCAAAATTCCAGGTCAGGGTCTGCCAAACACCGGGCGTTGTGTAATCCACGTTGTTGTCAGGCGTAGAAGATGCTCCGGTTGCAGAACCTTCGAGTTTCATCGTCATCACGCGGGTTTGAGCCGACAATACTTTCATACGCATGGTCTTGTTGGCCAAATCAGGAAAAACGATTGGCGCTTCTAAGTCCGCGTACATCCCTGCAAAATCCAAGCCGTCAGCCGCTTCTTCGAAAAGACCGACATTATCGCTGTTGTTCGTACCTCCGGGAGTCGGGTTGTCTACCACCTGGAAAGGTGCGCCTTCCAAAGAACCGTTGGCAAAGTAGCGCCAGTTGGTAACCGTAAACTCCGGCGATTCAAAATCAATCACACAAGCGGTATAGGGGGCTCTTGCCCAGGAAATGTTGTCAATGTAGTACACATCGTTGCCGCCAGGCTCATTGCCTGCGTTGAAGAAGATCGCTACTTTTTTGTGATCCTGCGCTGAAAAGGCACTGAAATCAATGGAGTATTTCACCCAGGCGTTTGTTGCGCTTACTTCGGAGAAAACTTCAACCGCAGGAGAAGTGCCGCCTTCCAATTTGAACAGCAATGGAACAACCGCAGCCGAACGGATGGAAATCGTGAACTGGTTGTACAGCGACAAATCAATCGTTCCGCCAAAATCAAGTACTAAAGCAGTCCATGGGCCGGCAGGATCAGTGTATTTGCCTGATTTCAAGCTTGGGTTGGTAGATTCTAAAGATGGGTTGTTGACCACCTCCAAGTTATTTTCACCTGCAGAATAAGGCACATTGCGCTGGCATTCAAAATCGTCAACGATGTTGGCAATTGGTTCTACGCCTTCGCATGGATCAACCGTGCTGACGCCCTGCTGGAGGTTGTCGTAGTAGTAAATCGTACCTGCGCCTGCTACGCCCGGATCAAACAGAATGTTCACCTGCTGGAAATCTGTGATGTTGTCGAAAGCAGAAAAGTCGAAGTTGAGTTCTACCCATTCACCGGTTGCTGTCAGATCGCGGGTCACTTCTTTGTTCCCCTGCGAAGCGCTCACGAGTTGCATGCGTACGCTGGTTGAGCCGGTTGGCGCCCAAACGTCGAGGTTGAGCTGAGAATTGGAAGACAGGTCAATTGCCGCCGGAAGGAATCCCGACAAAGTGCTGAACGGAGTAGAGCCTTTGGTGTAACGGCCAACATTCGGGCTGTCGTTGACTCCATTAGGCGCCGGGTTGGCGATAACGCCACCATAAACTCCGTGCAAAGCAGCATCGTCATTCAACGCTTGCCAGAATAGATCTGCGCCGTTAATCGGACCGTCTTCGAAATCTTCAAGCGGACCTGGAGCAGGCGCTACCGTGCGCTTGAGGTCGTCAATGTAATAAACATCGCCGTCAAAATCACCGTTGCCCGCGTTCACAAAAATGGCAAGGCGTTTGTGGTTGGCAGCAGCTTGTGCGCTGAAATCCACACTGTATTCCACCCATTGTTCAACTTCTGTAACCGGCACAAAAACCTCTGCCGCAGGCGAAATGCCGCCTTCTAATTTGAACAGCAGGTTTCCGGTGCGCGGCGCCCATATTTTTGCAGTGATGTAGTTCTTAGTACTCAGGTCAATCGGATTCTGATAGTCAATGACCAATGCGTACCAGGGGCCGGGAGGATCTTCCAGGCGGCCAACTTTTGCGCTGGGATTCACAGCCGAAACGTTCGGGTTGTTGACTACCGTCAAAAAATCCCAAGCCGCACCGTAAGTGGCGTTGCGGTTGCATTCAAAATCGTCAATTACATCTGCGTCTGGCGTAGCATTGGCGCAGGCGCCTTCAGATACAGCAACGATGTTGTCAAACAGGTACGTATCAGTGCTGGTTTCCACACCCGGATCAAAAAAGAGGATGATTTTGGAAAGGCCGGTATTGTTGGCCGCTGCGCTGAAGTCGAAGGTATATTCCTGCCACGCACCGGTGACCGCAATGTTCTTAATGGCTTCGATAGCGCCACCGCTTCCTTCCAGCTTCATCAGCAACTGCGTAGCCGCCGTCGCGAAAACCTGAATTTTGAACTGGTTGTTCACCGTCAAATCCATCGGTGCACCCAGGTCGGTAATGAACAAGCTGTAAGCATGGGCGCCGGATTTGGTGTAAGAACCGGCAAATTCGCTGCTGTTGATGATGTTCGGATCTGCATTGGCGACCACGCCATTGTAGACGCCATCCGCACCAACCCAGTTCAGGTCGGCAACGCCGCCTTCAAAATCTTCGTAAACAATGCCCGGACCAACTGCCCGGAGGTTGTCGAAGAGGTAGGTGTCTGCACTGGTTTCCACACCCGGGTCGAAGAAAATAATGATTTTCGACAGGCCCGTATAGGCCGCTGCAGCGCTGAAATCGAAGGTGTACTCCACCCACTGGTTCACTTGAGTGATCGGCTTGACGGCTTCGATAGCGGGGCCGGTTCCTTCCAGCTTGAGCAGAATTTGCGTCGCAACGGTGGAATAGACCTGAATTTTGAACTGGTTGTTCGTGGTCAGGTTCATCGGAGCGCCCAGATCGGCAATGAACAAGCTGTATGCATGAGCGCCTGATTTGGTGTAAGAACCACAAGATGCGCTCGCGTTGGCGCCCGACTGGTCAGGATTGGCAACGACGCCATTGTAAACGCCATCTGCGCCCACCCAGTTCAGGTCGGCAACGCCGCCCTCAAAATCTTCGTAAACAATTTGCCCCATTGCCATCGTTGACAAAAAGAGGAGAGATAGGGCTGATAGTAGCAATCGTTTCATAAGTTGTGTGTTTATTTTAAAATATGAATGTGTTGATTATTCCAGAACTAAAATCTTCTTTGCGATGCGTGTGGCGCCCGCCTGAAGTTGGAGGAGGTACACGCCCGAAGGCGTATTCAGGGGAACCTGAAGCGAATAATCGCCGGGCGCCAGGTCCGTTGCGTCAAGTAGCGGAGCAATCGTTTTTCCGTGCAAATCTTTGAGCGTAGCAGACATCGTGGTGCGGTCCGTCAATTGAAAGCTGAGTGTAACCTGGTTGGTTGCCGGATTGGGAAAGACAGCCAGGTTGAGTGAAGCGCCTGCGTCGGCTTCTCCGGTTGCTGTAACGTCCTCTACAAAGCCAACAGCAGCTACCGCCTGTTGCATTTCGGGATCCGCCATAAACAGATCCCACAACAAGCCGCTGCGGTGGTTTTCGATCATACAAATAATAGGCCCCTGGTCAATGGCGAGGTAAGAGTTGGCAAACCAGTTTTGATCCAGGTTAAAAGCGTCGTAAAAGCCATAGTACCCCCAAAGGCGGTCGCCGAGGTTGCGGTAAAAATGGCGCAGGGCATCCATCGAAACGCCTGGTGTGTAAGGCATGGAAGATAAAGCGGCCGTTGGCGTAATGGTGCCGTTATCGCTGTTCAGGGTTGCTTCGTGCGCCGAATACCCCCAGGGGTTGTCGCTGGCCGTAAGCCCCCAGGAATCGGCGCTGTATCCCTGGTGATTTTCAGGATTTTCTATGCAATAGGCCCTGTTGATGAGGGTGTGATTGCGGTTGCGGTTGAAATAGTTCGTGTGTGCGTCGCGTTTGTTGCGCGGGTCAAAACCAAGAAAAGAATAGTGGGCAAAAAAAAGCGGCCCACCTTTGTAGGGTCCGACATCGAGTTTGTAACCATAATACGTTTGTCCATTCACATAACCCGGTGCAACCCATCCGCTTTGGTACAAACTCGCCGGAACCCCGTGCGTTGGCGAACCCACGGCCAGCAGGTACGTAATCATCACTTCGTTGAAGCCGCGGAGCGGAAAATTCATTTGCCAGTTGTGATTGGGCGACCAGTGCCAGTACAACACGTTGCTGTTGTTCTTGCGGTACCAGTCCCACTCTACGCTTTCCCAGACATCGGTAATCACATTGCGGAGGGAGTTTTCGAGCGGCACATTCTGGTTAAAATATTGCCTTGCCGCCAAAAGGCCCTGGATCAAAAAGGCAGTTTCAACCAGGTCGCCGCCATTGTCAAACTGGCTGAAAGGCACCACATCTCCGGTATTCCCGTTCATCCAGTGGGGAAAAGCCCCGTGAAAACGATCGGCTACCAACTGAAGAAAAGTGGAGATCTGGATCAACCGCTGTAAACCTTGCTCCCGGGTGATGTAGCCCCGTTCAATCCCGACTAAGATTCCCATAATTCCAAAACCGGTGCCTCCCGTCGTAACGATGTCGCCCGACGTGTTCCGCTCGCGGGCCATGCCGCTGACCGGGTGGCCAAAATCCCAGAAATAGCGAAAAGTGTAGCGCTGCACCATGTCCATCAGCGCTTCATCGTTCATCGGCGCCGTTGAGGCGGCCATGATTTCGGAAGGCGCGGATTGCTGGGAGGAAGTATTGAATGCGGTAATGCGGTAAGCTTGTTGGGAACCGGTGGGCGTGTATCCAATGAAGTCAATATACCAGCGTTGACTTGCGGGTACATCTTTCACAAATAAGAAAGGTTGCCCGTCTCCGTCGGCGCGATAAATCCGGTAAAAACTGACGTTGCTTTCCGCGTTGGGCTGCCACCTCAACTCAACGTGACTATCGTATCCCGTGGCCATTACGCCGCTGGGGGCAGCAGGCTGAGCCATCAAAAATGAGGCCATAAACAACCCCAGAAAGGTATGTATCAACTTTGTTCTCATCGCTCGTTTACAACTTTAATTGCAATCTCGGTTAGCCCGGATTGCTTTAATTCTTTCATCCTCTATATTTCCAGAACGAAATTATTTTTTCCAGAGGGGAAAAACAAAAAAAGCACCTC
>JALHRK010000084.1 GCA_022841505.1 Saprospiraceae bacterium
ATTGAGTCATGGTACTGAAGCCGGCTTTGAATGCCCAGTTTTTGTCGAGTAACCAGCGCAGGCCTAATCGGGGCTGTAGGCTGGTGTACAGTTCTCCATCCACACTAAACCCTGAAGCGTGCAAGCCGGCATTGATTTTTAAAGGGCCTATTGAAAAATCGTCTTCCCCGTACAGGAAAAACTCGGTGCTGTACGCGTTGCTTGTGCCCAAAATGGTGTCGAGATTTATTTCCTGTTCGAATTCACTGCGAATGGACGTTGCTCCCGGACGGTAAGTATGGTGGGTGACCCCCAGGCCAAAACGCAGGTAGTGGTTGGGATTGGGGATGTAATCGAAGTCAATTTTTCCGCCCAGATCTTCAATCCCGGACACATATTTTGCAGAAAACTTCTCGCCGGGGGTCTCCGGGTCAGTGGTTGGTTTGAGTTCCTGCGCAGCGATTATGCCTAAATTGTAACGGCTGTAAGTCAGCGTCGTGTTGGCGAATAGCTTTGGACCGATCTCCCAGTTCCAGCGCGCAGCAGAAATGATGTTGCCCCAATTGATCCCACCGGTAAAGGCGCCAGTTTCATCGCCAATGGTGGTTTCGAGTACGTCCGCTCCCGTGTATGCGCTCAAAAAGAGGCGGTGCTTTTCGTTAAACTTGTGCTGAATTTTGGCGTTCAGGTCATAAAAATATAAAGCGAGATCCACCTCCTCGCCGGGCGCGGCTGAGGCCTGGAGGAAAGGTGCTGCCAGCAGGTCGAGGTAGGTGCGCCTGCCAGAAATCAAAAAAGAAGTTTTGCCTTTTTGAATTGGCCCTTCCAAGGTGAGTTTAGAAGAAATCAACCCGATGGCGCCTTCACCGTGCCATTCCTGCAGGTTGCCTTCTTTCATGTTGATTTCCAGCACACTGCTCAGCCGACCGCCAAAACGGGCAGGAAATCCCCCTTTGGTCAGGGTGACGTTTTTAATAGCATCGGCATTAAACACCGAAAATATCCCAAGCACGTGGCTGACATTGTACACGGGTACCCCATCGAGCAAAATCAGGTTTTGATCGGGGCTGCCACCGCGGACGTAAAGCCCGTTCTGCCCTTCGCCCCCGCTTTGAACCCCGGGCATCAGTTGTAAGACTTTCAGCACGTCCACTTCACCGAGCAGAGCGGGTATGCGTTTGATCTGCTCAACCGGAATTTCAATCTTGCTCATCTGGGTACGTTCTTCAATGCGTTCGACCCGGTCAGCCGTCACTTCCACGGTTCCCAGTTCGATGGAAGACTGCAAGGCGATGTTGAAGGTTTGGCTGCGGTTGAGGGGTAGTCGAACCTGCTGGCTTTGGTAGCCGATGTAACTGAAATACAGGTCAACAGAATCGGGAGCCGCGGTCAGGGTAAGGCTGTAAAATCCGTAGGTGTTGGTCACGGCGCCGTCGCCGGTTTTTGCTTCGTAAACGTTAGCAGAAATGAGCTTTTCACCGCTGCCGGCGTCTTCGATGTAACCGCTGATGGTCACTTTTTGTGCAGAGAGTAAGCACGGTAACAAACAGAGCAGCACAGGAAAAGGGCTTGTTTTCCTCATACAGTGTTGAATTTTAGGTATTTGAAAGGTGTTTTGAATACAAAAACCGCAGTGGGTGCGGTTTTTTCTTTTTAGCCCTTGAGAATGGATACTAATACGCAATAATGGCAATGCATTGATGTATATATGATCTTATTTAACTTGAAATATGATGAATTTTAACAAGGCAATAAAAAACAGGAAACATTTCGAATTTAGGGTTAGGTGCGCTGCACCTGTATGGCGCCAGTTACCCCCCAAAAATAACATGAGCCATCCCAAAACCCGGAATGGCTCATGTGTTTTATGCTGAGCTACAGTGTCGTTGCTGTTATTGCAGCTTGAAATTATACGTAATCGTCCCGCACTGCTTATCGGGGCCGCCTGCGGAGAATTTCCATCTTTTGGCGTTGGTTTCTGCTACGCTCACCAACTGGCTATCGGTGGTGGAAGAACCTCGCTGGGTATATTTTGCGCTGCTGACGTTGCCGTCTCCATCCACACAAACTTCCAACACAACCGTACCTTGCTTTTGTGAATTATCCGTGACCTTGGGAGAAGCCAAAACGCCGCGGCCCCCCAAGCCACCGCCAACTTTACCGGATCCGGTGCTGATGCCTTTCAGTTTATCTGCATTCGGATCGCCGTCGGGGTCGCCCTGATTGCCGGGTTTTCCTGTGTCGCCTTTTCCTTTGCCATTGCCGAAAAGGCCACCGATCTGGTCTTTTGTTTTTTGAGCGTCGGCTTTGCGCTTGGCTTCTGCGTCGGCTTTCTTTTTGGCCTCGGCTTCTGCCGCTTTTTTGCGGGCTTCTTCAGCGCGTTCCTCGCGTTCTTGCTCTTCCTGCGCTTTTTTCTCCTGTTCCTTTTTGCGCTTTAGCGCAATCGCTTCCGGGTCTTCCGTCTTGATGACTTCTTTCTCTTTGACCGGCTCAGGTTTGGTTTCTTCCTTTGGCGTTTCCGGTTGTGGTTCCGGTTCTACTTCTTCTTCCGGCTGAGCTTCTTCCTCTTCCGAAGTTTCAGCAGGCGCTGCATTGTCATCACCCTGGCCAACGTCGGGCAGGCCGAGGTTGACTAAAATGCCTTCCTGTCCGGGAGGCGGGATCTGATAAGACATAAAGGGCAGCATGGCCAGTATGATCAGCACGAGATGGAAAAGGAAAGTGGTCACCAGACTGCGTTCCTTATCTTTTTGTTGCTTTTGATGGCTGATGAATTCGTCCATATCGTTGGAAATTGTGTGTTTACTACCTTTTAACGCAACTCTGCCCAAAAGGTAATGTCTGCATTAAACGGTTTAGTATTTCTTTAACTCAAAAGACACTAATCTTTGAAATCAGTTGCCAGAATGCCATTAATGTTGTTGCGCATGGCAACGTCCATGACTGCAACCACGTGTTCGGTGGGCGTCCCGGATTCCGGAGAAATCGTGATGTCGAGCTTACCGCCTTTACGACCTGATTTGCGGCGCAGTTCTGATTCCAGATCGCCGATATCAATGCGTTTTCCATTCAGGAAAAACCGACCGTTTTGATCAATTTTTACGTCGTCAATATTGGACGGCGTAACCACTTTCGTGCGCGACGATCCCGGCAACTTCAGGTTGAGCGCATTGGGCGCGACAACGGTGGACGTCAGCATAAAAAATATGAGCAACAGGAAAATGATGTCCGTCAGGGAGGACATATTGAACTGTGAAGAAACTTTGGTGCGCTTTTTAAGACCCATTGCAAATCCTAATTTAAAACCCAATTTATAGTTGCACAAAATTCAACCAATTAACTATTATTTGGCTGTGTTGCGATGATGGCACGAATTTTTAGCTTGGCGCCAATTTTCATGATCCGAACCACTTCATCAAAAGGCGTACCCACTTCTGCCACAATCGTAATGACCTGCTCTTCCGGATTCGTATACTGGCCCTTCATTTTACGAACCTCCTGGCTCAGCAAACCCTCTATTGCAGACTTGGTCGTTTCTACATTGTTCAGTGTAATGCGGCCATTGGCTTCCAGCGAAACGACAACTTTTGTAGCGGCTACCGTCTGAGAATCTGCTTTGGGCAGCTCGAAAGGTTGCACCTGAACCATATTAGACGTAAGCATGAAAAAGATCAGCAACAGAAATATAATGTCAGTCAAAGACGACATGTTGAATTCTGATAAGCTCTTGGTTCTTTTTTTTAAACCCATGAGGATGAAGGTTAAAGGATCAAGTTGAAAGGTTAAAGTGGTTATTGGTTGTTCGTTGTCAGTTGTTCGTAGGGGTTGATGAAACGTTGGTGTTTTTGTTCATTGGTTATTGTTGATCGTGTTGTCATCCGATGAAAAGTAATGACATTTCGATTTCCAGAACTCTAACGAACAACGATCAACGAACAACGATCAACTCTACGAATAACCAATAACCAATCTACCCCGCCGGCTCCTGAAGCAAGTCCATGAACTCCATGGTCGAGCGCTCCATTTTGAAAACAACTTTTTCCATGTTGGCAACCAGCAGGTTATACCCGGCTAAAGCGAAAATACCTACAAACAAACCGAAAGCTGTGGTGATCAACGCCTGATAGATACCGCCTGCCAAAACGGAGGGCGTAACGCTTTGTTCCGTAGCCATTTTGAAAAAGGCCTGGATCATACCCGTTACCGTTCCCAAAAAGCCAATCATCGGCGCGGCACCGGAAATACTGGCCAGCGTAGACAGGTTTTTTTCTAATTTGAATACCTCAAGGTTTCCCACGTTTTCGATGGCGGCGTCAATGTCCCGCAGGGGCTTACCAATGCGTTGCAATCCTTTTTCCACCATTCGGGCAATCGGAGAATCTGTTGTGTTACACAGCGCGCGCGCACCCTGGATATTCCCGGACTGCACATTGACGCGGATATTATTCATGAAGTTATCATCAATCTGTCCCGCTCTTTTGATGGCCCTGTAGCGTTCAACAAAAATATACAGACCCATGATAGAAAGTATCAGCGTGACCAAGACGTTCAAAATGCCCAACGTCCCACTTGAAAGGATGATGTCGAAAATGCTTTGTGCGGTGAATTCAGCCGGCTCAAGGCCCTCAGCAGTAGCGTCCTGAAACAGCAGCAATACGTTTAACAGCATGGATGGAGTGGTTTTAAGTAATGTGTTTAGATGAACAAAGCGCATAACGCCAGAAGGGATGAAAAAATTATTCCCTGTGAAGGCATCAGGCTTTAGAGCTTGCCCGGGATTTTCTGAATAAGCGCTAAAGCGGCGCTAAAATAATAAATTTCACAAAGATGTTAAAGGTATACTTGGGCATTTGCCCGGAATACGTATTTTTGCGATGTTAGCGAATTTTCGCTGCGTAGTATTGCCTAATTATAACGAACTATCTCAATGAGCAGAAGAATCAGAAAAGCTGCCGTGCTGGGCTCCGGTGTCATGGGATCGGGAATCGCCTGCCACTTCGCCAATATAGGCCTGGAAGTATTGATGCTTGACATCGTACCTTTCGATTTGAAAGAAGAAGAAAAGAACAACGCGGCTGCCCGCAACCGGATCGCTGCTTCCTCGCTCGATACAGCCATCAAAGGGAAACCGGCGGCTTTGTACGATAAAAAATTTGCCTCGCGCATCAGCATAGGCAACTTTGAGGATGATTTTTCCAAAATTGCCGATTGCGACTGGATCATTGAGGTGGTGGTGGAGCGCCTTGATATCAAAAAACAGATTCTGGAAAAAGTGGATCGCTTTCGTAAACCAGGCTCTTTGGTTACTTCCAACACGTCCGGCATTCCCATTCACCTCATGCTGGAAGGCCGGAGCGGCGATTTTCAGAAAAACTTCTGTGGCACCCACTTCTTCAATCCCCCGCGCTACCTCCGCCTGTTCGAAGTGATCCCAACCACAGAAACCGATCCGGAAGTTGTGGACTTTTTCATGCACTATGGCGACCTCTATCTGGGCAAACAAACGGTGCTGTGCAAAGACACGCCAGCGTTCATCGGCAACCGGGTTGGCGTGTATGCCATGGCTAAAATCTACCAGTTGACGACCCAATTGGGCCTGCGCATTGAAGACGTGGATGCGTTGACCGGCCCTGCCATCGGTCGCCCGAAAACCGGCACTTTCCGGCTCGGCGATTTGGTCGGCCACGATACCGCCGCAAAAGTCATCCAGGGCATTAAGGAAAATTGTCCCAATGACGAACAGGCTGGCGCATTTGAAGTCCCGAAATACCTGCAATTTTTGTTGGACAATAAATTTCTGGGCAATAAGTCCGGTCAGGGTTTTTACAAAAAAACGGCTGAAAAGGACGAAAAAGGCCGCCCGGTTGTGTTGGCCCTGAACTTAGAAACGTTGGAATACGAAGCGTCTCAGAAGTCAGACCTGCCCAGCCTGAAAATGTCCAAACAAATAGACCAGTTGCCCAAGCGGGTCCAGGCATTTTTTGCTGCGGAAGACAAAGGCGGCGAATTGATCCGACGCTCCCTGCTGGGCCTGTTTGCTTATTCCTCCAACCGCATTCCGGAAATTACCGACCATTTATACAGCATTGACGACGCGATGCGTGCCGGGTACGCCTGGGAGATGGGGCCGTTTGAATACTGGGACGCGGTGGGCATCCAACAGGGCATCGAAATGGCCGAGGCGCAGGGCGAAACCATTGCAACCTGGGTCAAAGAAATGCTGGCTGCCGGGTATACTTCGTTTTACAAACGCGAAGGCGGCGTCCGGAAATACTACGACATTCAAAGCAAAAACTACAGGCCTATTCCGGGTTCGGACAGTTTCATTATCCTTGATAATTACCGCGATCAGGCGCCGGTGCACACCACCAGCGAAACGGTCTTACACGACATTGGCGACGGCGTTTTGTGCCTCGAATTCACCAGCGCGCACAACACCATCGGAGAAGGCGTGCTGCGCGGCATCAACGACGCCATTCAAATTGCGGAAGAAGGCGACTGGAAAGGTTTGGTCATCGGCAACAATGCCACCAACTTTTCGGTCGGCGCCAACCTCATGATGATCGGCATGCTGGCCTACCAGCAGGAATTTGACGAACTGAATTTTGCTGTGAATTTTTTCCAGCAAACGACCATGCGTTGCCGCTATTCCAGCATCCCGGTTGTGGCTGCCACCCAGGGTTACGTTTTTGGCGGGGGCTGCGAAACCCTGATGCACTGCGACGCAGCGGTGGTTGCGGCAGAATCCTACATCGGCTTGGTGGAAGTGGGCATCGGCGTCATCCCGGGCGGTGGCGGCACCAAAGAGTTAGCGCTGAGGGCTTCCGACTCGTTTTTTGATGGCGACATCATGGTACCTACCCTGATCGAAAAATTCAAAGCGATTGCATTGGCCTCTGTTGGCACTTCGGCGCAGGAAGCATTCAACCTCGGGTTCCTGCAACGCCACCGCGACAGCATCGTGGTGAACAAAGACCGCAACATTGCGGAAGCCAAACAAAAGGTGCTGGAACTTGCCGATAACTACGTGCAACCCCGCAAACGCGACGACATCACCGTGTTGGGTCGCGGCGGATTGGCAGCACTCTACATCGCAGCCAACGAACTGAAGCGGGGCAACTACGCCAGCGAACACGACATCAAAATTGCACATAAAGTGGCATGGGTACTTTGCGGCGGCGACCTCACCGGCGTGCAAAAGGTGTCTGAACAATACCTCTTAGACGTGGAACGGGAAGCCTTCCTCAGCCTTTGCGGCGAACAGAAGACGCTGGAAAGGATCCAGTATATGTTGCAGAATAATAGGCCGTTGAGGAATTAGATTTTAGACGTTAGATATTAGATTTTAGACACGAGATGCCAGACATGGATCATCAGAACTGAAATCAGGAGTCGAGTCTAATAAGTTGGATTTTAGACACACAACAAAAAATGTTCACACTAAAAAACTGTTAATATGCACAACTTTAAAGAATTGAAAGTTTGGCAGAAAGCCAGAATCATGGTGAAAGATGTTTATCTGATGACTCAACCTTTTCCAAAAGAGGAATTGTTTGGACTGACCTCGCAGATGCGACGAAGCGCTGTTTCGATTGCTGCCAATATAGCTGAAGGCTGTGGGCGAGGAACGAATGCGCAATTGGCTCATTTCCTTGATATTGCCCAGGGATCAAGCTGCGAATTGGAGACCTTAATCATTCTTGCGTTGGATTTGGGCTACATAACAGATGAAGTCTTTTTTGACATGTCGCTAAAAGTCAATGAAATTCAAAGAATGAATATTGGCTTCAAAAACACACTGGGAATCCATTGATTGTTTTGATTGGATATCAGACTATGAAAGAGTGTAAGGCTTTATCTAAAATCTAAGGTCTGAAATCCAATATCTAAATTCTAATGTTAACGTAGGATACAAGTCGCATACAGCGTCTAAAATCTAAAGTCTAACATCTAATATCTAAATTCCAATGTTTGACCTAAACGAGGAGTCGCTTACAGCGTCTAAAATCTAAAGTCTAACATCTAATATCTAAAAAAGTGGAAGCATACATCATCAAAGCCTACCGTTCCGCCGTTGGCAAAGCAGGAAGAGGCGGATTTCGCAACTACCGCTCGGATGACTTAGCCGTAGATGTGGTCAAATATTTGGTTGAAAACACGCCGGGCCTCGACCCGAAGCTGGTGGACGACGTCATTGTTGGTTGCGCCAACCCGGAAGGGGAGCAGGGGTTCCAGATCGGGCGGCAGATTTCACTGCGCGCCCTGGGCAAAGAAGTGCCGGGCATGACGGTCAACCGCTACTGCGCTTCGGGACTGGAAACGATTTCGATCGCGGTCGCGAAAATCCGTGCAGGCATGGGCCATATTTACATTGCCGGCGGCACGGAAAGCATGAGCATGATCCCGATGACGGGCTATAAATTGGCGCCAAGCTACAAAGTGGCCAAAGATACTCCCGACTACCTGATCGGGATGGGCCTTACGGCAGAGGCGGTCGCCAAAAAATACGGCATCAGCCGCGAAGCTGCGGATACCTTTTCGTATCAATCGCATGTAAAAGCGGGAAAAGCCATAGACGAAGGCAAATTCAGCGGCGAAATCGTGCCGGTGACGGTAGAAGAAGTGTTTGTGAAAAATGACAAACGTGAACGGGTTGAAAACGTCATCAAAGTGGACGAAGGCGTTCGCCGGGATACCACGATTGAAGGCTTGTCCAAATTGCGCCCGGCTTTTGCAAACGGCGGCATCATCACAGCGGGAAATTCTTCGCAAACCTCCGACGGCGCGGCTTTCGTGCTCGTGGTGAGCGAAGAAATGGTCAAACAACTCGGCCTGGCGCCCATTGCGCGGTTGGCGGGTTGCGCAGTGGCGGGCGTTGAGCCTTTGTACATGGGCATTGGCCCGTGCGCAGCCATCCCGAAAGCGTTGCAGCAATCGGGTTTGTCGCTCAACGACATCCAGTTGGTGGAGCTGAACGAAGCGTTTGCGGCCCAGGCTCTCGCGGTCATCCAGGAAGCTGGTCTTGACCCGGAAACGGTGAATGTCAACGGCGGCGCCATTGCACTTGGCCATCCGCTCGGCTGCACAGGCGCGAAGTTGTCCACGCAGCTCTTCAATGAATTGCAGCGCAGGAATCAGAAATACGGCATGGTCACGGCTTGTGTTGGCGGCGGACAGGGGATTGCCGGGGTTTATGAGTTGCTGAATTAACTACTCCAACTCCCGATCAAACCGAAATCCTACGCTCACCCCAAAATTATACAGGTTCCGGTTCAATTCCGTGAACTCTGTTTCCTTGAACAGGGCCTTTATCCAGAACGTAAAAGTCGGTTGAAGGATCAGCGTAAACTTTGGGCTGAACCGGTGTTCCCAACCCAACCCCGTTGTAAATGCGTAGTTGAGTTTCCGGAAATCCGATTCGTCGGACACGCTTCGGGTGCTGCTCGTCCCGTCGTTGTAGAGGACGGTCAGGGTGTCGTTGGCAAGGTTATAGCTGATGTTGGTTCCCAGCATAAAGTTGAAGTAATCCTTGTCGCCGAGCGACTGGTAAAACTTGAGGGACGCCGGGACTTCTATGTTGTAGTTCCGAAAAACATAGCGTCTGGTAATGGCATTGGCAAAATCCGGGTCGTCGGTCGGAATGGCTTCTTCCACCGTCCGGTAGCCGGCATTTGCAAAACCTGCGCCGACCTGGAATCCCACTTTTTCGCCCCGCCAGGATGCAAACAGGTGGGCAGCATAAGAAGGCTTGGACATCTCCCGCCTCTCAATGTCCCGGATCATGTCCTGGGTGATGTTGGAATAGGCAATGAGACGGCGGTTGCTGATGTTGGGGAATAAATTGATGCCCCAGCCAAAACTTTGTTGCGCGAAGGCGGGCCAGGCTGCAATGGTTAATAACAAAATGAATCCGGTCTTTTTCATAAATCAGAGGATTGTTTTAATTACCAAACGCACTTCTCTGAAAAATAATATAGCCCGGAAAGGTAAGGGGCAATAGCTTTTTGCCCCTTGCCCCTTGCCTTTTGTCTTCTGACCTTTGCAATCTCCCCCTCCTAAAGCTCCTGAATAAACCCTTTAATTTTGTATTTTTTCATCAGACTGTTCGTGTAAGTCTGGGCGCTGTTGCGGGTATCAAAAGGCCCGATAAATACCCGGTATGGCGCTTTGGGTTTGCTGTTGTCAATGTTGATGAGCAGATTTTTGAACCCTTTTTTTTCCAATTCTCCAATTCTGCGCTCGGCATTGGCCATGTCACCATAAGCGCCAACCTGCACGCCAAACCCTTTTTCAATAGGCTTGAGCGCATTGGCATTATAGGTACCCTGACCCACTGGCGCCTGCTGTTTTGGAGCAGCCGTCACCCCTTTTGGCGTAAGGTTGTCCGTTTTCCCGGAATAGTTAGCCGGCGTTTTGGCCTGCACCGATTTGCCGCAGCAGGGTTTGCCATCGCCCAGGACCATTAATTCAACTTTCACTTTCGTTTGGCCGTCTTTGATCAAGGTGATTCGTTCGGCAGCAGCCCTCGACAAGTCCACAACATGCCCCTTATCGCCTTTCGCGCAGGAGACGCAGCAGTCATTGACCCGGACGTTGACCCAATCCCCGTTGTCTACGCGGGTAACCCGAATAATAGAACCTACCGGCAAGCTGCCGTGTGCGCAGGTCAGGTCGTTTTTGTCATAGATCTCGCCACTTGAAGTTGCCTTGCCATGCAGCTTGTCAGCATAATAGGCGGCAAGCCCAACTTGTTCCCATTGCGCATGCAGGGAAAAGGCGGCGGCAAAAAAGAAAACACTCAGAGCAATTGATTTTTTTAACATGGTTGGTTGTTTTGTATTCCTGCAATTCATATCACGAATACACAAGGTATTTTATTTTATTTTTCCGTGCAACATTTTGCACGCTGGATTGCCAATGTTTTGCAAATTTTATACGGTATTGCCCGAATTTTGTTGTTTTGCGGAACGAATTGGGGATGGAGGCCGTTCTGGAGCCATCACTAAAAAAAATAATATGGAATCTTACATCAACATCAACCGACAGCTTTGGAATGCCCGGGTGGCTTCGCACACTGAATCGGAATTCTATGATCTTCCGGCGTTTAAAGCAGGAAAATCCTCTTTGATGCCCATAGAATTGGCACAAATAGGGGAGGTGAAAGGTAAAAAAGTACTGCATCTGCAATGTCATTTTGGAATGGACACCCTGTCTTTGGCCAGGATGGGCGCTCAGGTGACCGGGGTGGACTTTTCAGAAAAAGCCATTGAGATGGCCCGCCAACTCAACGACGAGTTGCAATTAGACGCCCGATTTGTTTGCTGCAATGTTTATGACTTGTCGCAACACCTCGATGAACAATTCGATCTTGTTTTTACCTCTTACGGCGTGGTCGGGTGGTTAGAAGATTTAACGGCGTGGGGGCATCTCATCGCCCGTTTTTTGAAACCAGGCGGGGTGTTTCACCTGATCGAATTTCACCCGGTTGTCTGGATGTTGGATGATGATTTTCAAAAGATTACCTATTCCTATTTT
Source organism: Saprospiraceae bacterium (assembly GCA_022841505.1). Classification (GTDB taxonomy): domain Bacteria; phylum Bacteroidota; class Bacteroidia; order Chitinophagales; family Saprospiraceae; genus JABWAJ01. The sequence goes on from JALHRK010000084.1 coordinate 11,515, forward strand.
AATGTGGAACCGATTCTGGAAGAAGAACCGGGTACTTACGCAGATCGCACGGCGCCGATTAAAGAAAAATCGGTTAGTTTTAACCACAGCCTGTCCGAAGTTATAAATGCATTGATGGCCAACGGGTTAAGGATTGTTGGGTTTGATGAGTACGATTATTCCCCTTACCCGTGTTTCAACCGCGTCGTGAATATCGGGGAAAACCGGTACCAGATCGAAGGCATCGAAGACAAATTACCGATGGTTTACAGCATAAAAGCCGAAAAATAAGCAAAACGTTTGCTTAATCAGCCGTGTAAAAGTTGCAATATTGGATTTTTTTGATGTTTTTTTTGTAATTTCTTTTTACTGCTGAATATTTGGATTTTTAATCTTCTTTTTTTAGGGGTCACAAATTGATGGTTTTTATCAAAAAAATATCAAAATTTTCCCTTTGTTTTGCTGGTAGGCGTTTGAATAGCTAAAACTATTTATATTTGCGCCACCAGTTACAAATGCTGAAAAAAAGAATTTAACGGATAAGAAATATAAGAGTTAGTGTTTGTTCATAGTTTTTGTTTTATCTCGACCCCTTGAATGGCTTCAAGGGGTTTTTTTATGTACCTTGCATACTCGCTTCATTATGCAATTTTAATGACCTATGCTGCTTGAAATTCATCACCTTAGACAAGATTACAAGGCAGGCGAACTCGATGTTTCGACGGTTAATCCTGACCCAATCCGGCAGTTCGAAGAATGGTTCAAAGACGCCATGCAGTCCGGCGAACCAGAGCCGAATGCCATGACCCTCGCTACCGCTACGCCCGACGGCAAGCCTTCCGCCAGGATTGTTTTGCTGAAAGGGCTGGAGCCTGGAGGCTTTGTTTTTTATACCAATTACGACAGCCGCAAAGGCAGGGAACTGGAAGCCAATGCCCATGCGGCGCTGGCTTTTTTGTGGCTGACGCTGCAACGGCAGGTTCGGATAGAGGGCATTGTTGAAAAGGTATTGCCGGAAGCTTCAACGCAATACTTCCAAAGCCGGCCCAAAGACAGCCAGATCGGGGCATGGGCCTCTCCCCAAAGCGCGGTCATCAGCGATCGAACGATTTTGGAGGACAATGTTGCCGATTTGGAAAAGCAATATGCGGAAACAGAACAATTGCCCCGCCCCGAGCAATGGGGCGGCTACCTGTTAAAGCCCACCTGTATAGAATTCTGGCAGGGGAGGAGCAGCCGCCTGCACGACCGCGTGCAGTATTTGTTTGATGGTGCCGGGGGCTGGACTATCCAAAGATTAGCCCCTTAGTTTGTGTCTGTTTTTATCATCCGATAGCTGCGTTACGCTTAGCCCCAAAATCGGTCATTTACGCGAGTAAACTCTCGCTTTTGGGGCTAAGCGTGCCTTGCTCTCGAACGCTAAAAAACAGACACACACTTAACAGGATGGTTGTAATTGCCTGATCGCCAGATAGCAGCGTTGCTTGTTACTTAAACAAATTATCGTACTGTCCGTCAGCATTCCTGGATGCCTCCTGGGCCGCTTTTTGATCAAGCTGCTTGAGTTCCAGCGCTTCGTGGTGCTGGGACTTCGTGGTGCTGTGCGCGCCATCCATGAGCATCAGGGTGCTTTTCTTTTCCCACTCTTCCAGCATTTGCAGGCCCTGCTCTTCAAAAACGCCGTTTTGGAGGTCAACGGAATTCATAAAACCAGACGACATTTCCATAAAGCGCTCCATTTCGCCAACTTTTCCGGCCACATCTTCTGCGATGGCCTCCATGGCCATGTCGAACATGGCGCGTTTATCCGGATCGCCCGACATCACGCTCATGGCCGATTTCATGGCAGAGTGGGAGGCGCGGATGGCTTTGCGTTCCTCTTCTTTTAATTCAACCTGGTCTTTTGTATCCTGGAGCAGAATTTCGGAATTATCGTGCATTTTGACTAAAATCCGGTACAGGATTTCCATGCGGTTCACCAATACGCGGTATTTTTCATTGCTCTCCTGAAGTCGGGCCGCTTTGCGCGAAGCGAGCACCAGCTGTTGGTCTTTTCCACCGTCTTTAGCGGCTGCTGCCAATTTCAGATTTTGCTCAATTTCTTTGCTATTGGTTTCCATCAGCCCCTGCAATTGGCGCATCTGGCCGCGCAACAAGCCGATTTGTTTGCGCATTTTGACCAAATTATCCTGGAGGTCTTCCACATAACTTTTCAGGATGCCAATAGGATCAATGTTTACAAATACCCCGGTGATCCAGCGCATGATGCTTTTGTAGCCGTACCAGACCAAATTGCGCATTTTGGGGTCGAGCACCATGTACAGGATCGCGCCGATGGCTACGAGCATGAGGCTCAGATAGAGGACGTTCTGCGCAAGCGTCAGCAAAAATGGCATGAAGGTGTACAGCAAAAAACCGCCGCCGGCAACCAGCGCCGTCAGGAAGATGGCGCCTGTGACCCCTTCCGGTCTTTTCCAGAAAGGTTTCCCCGAAGGATTCGTGAACGTGTCGCTCATGGTTAGAGGTATTGATTGATGTGAGTGATGTCTTTGTCAATATCGCTGAGTATGCCCTTCAGCGTCGTTTCAAAATGACCGCGGGTGGTTTCAATTCGCTCCCTTGACACGCGGATGTCTTCATCTGCACGATCAATAATAGCTTGACTGCTAACGATTTTGGCCTCCAGTTCTTTGATTTTGGCGCGTTGTTCCTCGATTTGAGCCTGTAATTTTTTGACTTCCTCCTGTTTGGAGTGGACATTATTTTGCAACTGATTTTGAAGGGCCTTATCAAATTGCTGTTTCTCCGAATTCAGCACCCCTTTGTAAAAATCAGCTGCGGCCAGCAGTTTGTCTTTTGTAAGCCCCATCGTGGAAGCCGTTGCAAATGCGGATTTGAAGGCAGTCGCCTCATCCATGTTCATTTTAGCTAAGGCGACCAGCGATTGTTTGTATTCTAAATAATCAAAGCCGGGCTGGTTGTTCCGTTCCAATGCCTTGGTGAGGAAATCAACGCTTTTTTCGTCTAAGCCGTAGCTCTGGAAAAGAGATTTCAGATCTTGTTGCATGATAGAATGCGCTTTTTGTGCGGCGCAAAATAAGGAAATTGCCGGCGAATTTTTCAAAAATTCGATAGTAAGGCTACATTAAACGATGAGTGGAAGGCTGGATAGCCCTATGGCGCCACTCGTTTCTCCACATGCAAATTGCCGAAAGTAATCTTAATACTCACATTGGGATAGTATTCGCGGTTGGGACTAAACGTGATTTTGCGTTCGCCGTTGTCTGCCGCTAACCAATGGGCGTTGAGGCGGGGAGGCAGGTTGACTTCGCTGCCCTGTGCCGTCAGGCTATAACCCACAAACTGCGGGTTGGGATGGTAGAACCAGACCTCCGACTTTTCTGCGTCTATGCGCAAATCAGCGAGGTCGTCGTTGGCGAAAAGCCGGATGGTCCCATACTGCGCCTGAATGTTGAAGCGGCCGCTGATGTTTTGCAGGGTTAGGTCGGAGCGCCGCGACTGAATATTGAACCAGCCATCGAGGTCCTGGCCAATCAGGTCGCCGAACCGGGTTTTGATTTCCACCGCCCCTTTCAGGTTCTCCAAACCAATGCGGCTGAATTCGCTGTTTACGCGCAGGCGGTTGGTCAGGCTGCTGATGTTGGCGGCCCCAAAAACGTTTTTCAGGTAAACCGGGCATTCCCCGGGCAGCGTAATGGTGTATTTTACAGACAGATAAGCTTCCGGTTCGCTTTTTCCTTTGCCTTCCACCGAAGACAGGTAGTTGCGGAGGTAAATTTTGTTTTTCACCCGCTGCGCCAGGTGTTTCATGAGCTCGAGGTCTTTTTCAGCAACCGCTTTGTCGGGGTGCTTGGAAATCAATTCGATCACCACCTGGATTTCTTTTTTGTCCCAGGTTTGGATGTTCACTTCGGCTTTTTCCCCTTCAATGTTGACTTCGTAACCTTCTTTATACTGGAAGTTTTTTTCGATTTTTTTGGTAATGACCTGCACCTTGATCGTTTGGGCGATCACGGGGGCCGTAGCGCAGGTCAACAGCAACATAAACATTAAAAAGGCAATTGAATATCTCATATCTCAGCGGCCATTTGTTTGACGATTTTTGAGCGTTCGCGCTCTATTTTGCTCAGGCGTCGGATCAGGTCAGTGTCTTTGCCGTATTGACTCATCGTGTGGGTCAACACCGCTTTGGCTTCGTTCAGTTCTTCCAGTTCGGTTTTCAGCGAGGTCAGGTTTTCATTTCCCGGCATTTTTTCCACCATCGAAACCACCATGGCGATGTCTTGTTCGTCTTCATCCCAGTCGCCTTCAAAACCGGTAACATCCAGCATTTCGGTGGTGTGCAAAACCATTTGAGCGCCAGTATCCTCACTCAAGTAGAGCCAGGCGCCCACGCTCAGCAGGACGCCAAAAAGGGTGGCGGCGATTGCCAGAACCGGCCTTGGCCACAGTTTTCGCAGCTTCGGCTTTTGCTCCAGCTCGCTGCTGATGTTTTCCCAGACCATTGGTGGCGGGGAATACAAGGGCAATTGGTGCGTCGCAATGCGCAGTTGCGTGTCCTGCGCTTCTAACTCCAATTGCGCTTCAATGGCTGTCCAGAGCCCCTGCTCAGGCGCATAGCCCGGCAGTTCGCTGATCGCGCGCTCGAGGGTGTTCCTGTTGAGTTCTTTGTAGTCCATTGTGTTTAAATGTTAATCGTTGTTCGTTGTTTGTTGATTGTTGTTCGTTCTGTTCTCGCATCCTCGGATAGTTGATCGTTTTTTGTTGATCGTTGGGGTTGATCTTTGATCCTTAGGGTTGTTCGTTGTCGGTTGTTCGTTGTTCGGAGCCGAAATGTCGTGCTGTTCTCGCATCCTCGTATCATTAAACCCTAAAATCTTCAAATCTTCAAATCCTCAAATCTTCAAATCTTCAAATCTTCAAATCAATCACACATCCAACAGTTCCGTAATCTTCTCCCGCAACCTTTTTTTGGCATAAAACAATTGCGACTTGGACGTGCCCACCGAAATGCCCAGACTGTCTGCCGCTTCTTTGTGCGAATAACCTTCCACTTCAATCAGTACAAAAATAGCCCGGTAGCCGGCCGGCAGCGACTGGATGGCTTTTTCCAAATATTCCACATCTAAGTGATTACCCCAGTCAATGAGGTTGCTGGTGGTGTTTTGATCCAATTCTACAGAAACTGGTTCGCGGCGGATTTTACTCAGTGCGGTGCGCACCACAATCGTTTTGATCCAGGCGCCCAGCGTGGATTCCCGCCGAAACTGCCCGAGGCTTTTGAAAACCTTGATGAAAGCTTCCTGCAGCACATCCTGCGCCAATTCAAAATTATTGGTTACCCGATAGGCCAGCGTATACATCGCACTGCTGTAGCGGTCGTACAGAATTTTTTGCGCCAGCCGGTTTTCCGACAGGCATGCCTCAATGAGTTCGTTCTCCGTCATGCGCACAGTATAAGACATCGGCTTGAAGTGGCTGCGTTTGTTCAAAGAAGCATTCGGGAGGGGAAAAGGTTGTATGGGGGGAAATGTTTTTATGAAAAAGAAATAAAATCCACATTCAAAATAGATTAACTTAATTCCTGTAGCTTAGCCCTGCAATTGAATTGAAATCACCATGCAAAACGACTTATCCCTGCTTTTCGGTTTTCTCATCATTGGCTTGCTGCTCGGGGCGCTCTGTACCTGGCTTTACGCCAAATTTACACTCCTCGGCAAAGCCGTGCCCAAAGATGAATTGCAAAAAAATTACGTCCTGCGCGAAGTACACGACAAACTCCAGGAACAGGCCGATTTGCACCGAGACGACCTGATGGAAAAGGAAGTTCAGTTGAGGCAACTCACGGGCGACCTGGCTTCCCGCGACTCGGCGCTGCGCTACGCGGAAGAAAAACTGCAAACCCTGAAAGAAGAAATTGAAGCGCTGCAATTGCGCTCCAGGATTGAATTTGAAAACATCTCCAACCGCCTGCTGGACGAAAAAAGCGTAAAATTCGGCGCCCAAAACCAGCAACAAATGCAGGAATTGCTCTCCCCTTTGCGCGAACAAATCAAAGTATTTGAAGACAGCATCGAAAAAAAATTCGTGGAGGAAACCAAGGACCGCAGCGCCCTGAAAAAAGAAATTGAACTGCTCCGCGACCTCAACCAGCAACTGAGTCAGGACGCCGGCAACCTCGCCAGCGCATTAAAAGGCGAATCGAAAACCCAGGGCGACTGGGGCGAATTTCAATTGGAATTGCTGCTTGAAAGGGCCGGCCTGGTGAAGGACATGCACTACCGCGCCCAGCCGTCTTTCCGCGATGACGACGGACAAATCAAACGCCCCGATTTCATCATTTACCTGCCGGAAGGAAAACACCTGATCATAGACTCGAAAGTGTCGCTCACTGCCTACGAGCGTTTTTTTAACGCAGAAATCCCCGAAAAACAGGAAAAGCACCTGCGCGAACACGTGGACAGCATGCGCCAGCACATCAACGACCTCAATTCGAAGAATTACCAGAGCCTTTATCAGATCAATACCCCCGACTACCTGCTGCTTTTTGTGCCCATCGAACCCGCTTTCAATGCGGCAGTGCGGCATGACGGTCGCCTGTTCACGGAAGCTTTGGATAAAAACATCGTCATCGTAACGACTTCTACACTGCTGGCCACCATGCGCACCATTGCGTACATTTGGAAACAGGAAAAACAAACCCGCAACGTGCTGGAGATTGCCCGGCAAGGGGGCTTGCTCTATGATCGGTTCTGCGCTTTTATCGAAGACCTGAAAACCGTGGGCCAACGCATCGAAGCGGCCCAGGGCGCCTGGCACGACGCCATGAACAAGCTCGTGAACGCCCGCCGCCACGGCGATACCCTCGTTGGGCGCGCTGAAAAAATCCGGGAATTAGGGGCGCGGACCACCAGGAAGTTGCCGCCGGAGTTGCTGGAAACGGGGCAGGAAGAGGAGGAAGTTTAAGAGGGACAGGTCAGCGCTTGTCAATATTCAACCCCATTCGGGTTTGCCCGTTACCTCACCACACCCACATTTTTCCCCGATTGCATCGGGGCTATTCAAATTTGACCCTTGCAGGGGCGTTCACGTCGCTAAGTTGACGACATTCCACGCTAAAGTGAACCCTCACTAACGCCACTATTTAACTTTACTTTGACAGGCATAGGCAGCTTCAGCGGCAATATCCAAAAATGAAACGGCGTTTTGTTAGCGTTTCAAATACATCCCTATGAACAAGGACAGTTTTCGTTTAATCCAATCCGCCTTCCTGTTTTTATTGGCCCTTTCCATTCCGGCTTGTAATGCGTTGCGCGCCGTTCGTGCAGAAGAAGCCAGCGCCCGTACCACCAACCGTACCACCAAAAGTAGCAAAGATTCGAAGGCCGAACTGCGGCGCGAGATCGTTACTTATGCCAAACAATTCAAAGGAACCGACTACAAAGTGGCAGGCAAAACCCCAAAAACCGGGTTCGATTGTTCGGGATTTACCGGTTATGTGATGCGCAATTTCGATGTACCATTGAGCTACAGTTCGCGCGATCAGGCTACGCAGGGGCGTACTGTTCCGCTGAAAGAAGCCAGCCCGGGTGACCTTGTATTTTTTCGACGCAGCTCCACGACGCCAGTTTTTCATGTAGCCATGATTGTTTCCAATGACCGGGATGGCATACACATCATTCACAGCACCAATACCCGCGGCGTTGTGGTGGATAATTTGCTTGAAAATTCTTATTGGGAGCCTAAGATCTACCAGGTTCGCGATGTTTTAAATACCAAATAGTGTCTGTTCATTTAGCCTGTGTTTGTTCTTTAGCGTTCGAGAGCAAGGCATGTGAAGGCCCAAAAATGGGGGTTTACTCGCGTAAATGACCACTTTTGGGCCTTCACATAACGCCGCTATTGGACTATAAAGACAAACACTAGATAAGGTAGGTTTGGATAATCCCCACACCCTTCCTATCTTGGTTGCTCATAATTTCGAAATGAATGAGAGCGCTTACCCTACTGTTTGTCCTGGTGTTGTTCAGCCATACCAAACT
>JALHRK010000085.1 GCA_022841505.1 Saprospiraceae bacterium
TTGGAAACATGGGTGATGGCGACCATTTTGATGCGCCCGTTTCCGGCAATCAATTGTTTTTCAAAAAAGGCCAAATCCAGCATCCCTTCGCGGGTAACGGGTGTAACCAGCAGCCGCCCCCCGTTGCGCAAACAAACCTGCTGCCAGGGAATCAGGTTGGCATGGTGTTCCATGGCGCTGATGAGGATGGCATCGCCCGCCGAAAGTTGGTGGGCGGCATAGCTTTGGGCGACGAGGTTGATCCCGGCAGTTGTCCCGCTGGTATAAATGATTTCCCGACCGCTGCGGGCATTCAGGAAACCGCGGGCTTTTTCCCGGACGCCTTCGTAGAGGTCGGTTGCCTCGGCAGCCAGGCGGTAGGCGCCGCGGTGGGCATTGGCGTTGTGATGTTCATAGAACAACCGCTCCGCCGCCAGCACCGCGTCGGGCTTCTGGGTCGTTGCCGCATTATCCAAATAAACCAGTTCCGGGTGATGCCGGAATATCGGAAAATCGTGCCTCATCGTAACCGGATTCATATTTTATGCCAACAAAAGTCAGGAAAAACCGGCGCATCCTGCCATCTTTACAACAGTAAAAAAACAAAAGGGTTATCTTTGTTAACAACCATCATCGCATTTCTAAAATCAACATGCACACCGTTTCAGCAGCAGAAAAAATTATTTTGAACCATGCCCTCGACTTAGGTTGGGAGGAAGTTCCTTTAGGCGAAACCCTGGGGCGAATCCTGCGCGAAGACTTAGTCGCCGACCGTGATTTCCCCCCTTTCGACCGCGTAACGATGGACGGCATCGCCATCCAGCACGAGGAATTCGCACAGGGTCGCAGAAGTTTTGCCATTGCAGGCGTTCAGGCTGCCGGTTCGCCACAACAACAGCTTTCGGATCCAACGGGGTGCATCGAGGTCATGACCGGAGCCATGCTTCCTGTCGGGACGGATACAGTAATTCAATATGAGCAACTAAAAATTGAAAACGGCAAGGCCACGCTCCTGGCGGAATCGGTCAATTTCCGGCAGAACATCCACTTTAAAGGCATTGACCGAAAAGCCCAAGATCGAATTGTTGCAAAAGGTAAAAAGATGGGCCCTGCAGAAATCGCGACCGCAGCCACCGTTGGAAAATCTGTTTTGCGGGTTTCCAGACTACCCCGAACCGCCATTGTTTCCACGGGCGATGAGTTGGTGGGGGTTGATGAAACGCCGTTGCCGCACCAGATCAGGAGCTCCAACGCGTTCGCCATCCAGGCGTTGTTGCAGGAACAATATGGGGTCAAAAGCAAGCTGTTTCACTATCCCGACACGCGGGAAGCCATTCAGGCGGGCTTGTCGGAGATTTTTGACTCGTTTGACCTTGTGGTGCTGAGCGGCGCTGTTTCGGAAGGAAAATACGATTTTGTACCGCAAATTCTGCAAACGCTGGGGGTAGAAAAATGCTTCCACAAGGTATCGCAACGGCCCGGCAAGCCTTTTTGGTTTGGCGCATTGGCTGGCAAGGCGGTCATTTTTGCCCTGCCCGGCAACCCGGTTTCGGCGTTCATGTGCGCCTGCCGCTACCTGCTGCCTTTTTTGAGCCACAGCTTGGCCGAAAGCCGGCGAGGCCCGGAAATGGCGATGTTGATGGAAAAAGTAACGTTCAACCCTGCGCTCACTTATTTTCTGCCGGTTCGGCTCGAATCGGGGACCGAAGGGGTTTTGCAGGCTTATCCGTTGCCGGGGCATGGCTCCGGTGATTTGGCCAACCTCAATGACGCCGATGGTTTTTTAGAACTTCCTTTAGATCAAGATGTTTTTTTACCAGCATCCGTTTTTCCTTTACACCGGTATCGTTTTTAAACTACCAACAAATGCTGTACGACAACCATGGCCGCCTGATTAATTACGTTCGCCTTGCCGTCACCGACCGGTGCAACCTCCGCTGTTTTTATTGTATGCCGGAGGAAGGGATTAAATTTTCGCCCCGGTTGGAATTGCTGAGTTATGAAGAGATGGAACGCATTATCCGGGTTTTGGCTGATCTTGGTGTGGACAAAGTGCGCATTACGGGCGGGGAGCCTTTTGTGCGGCGCGATCTGATGCCGTTCATTGGAAAAATTGCGGCTTTGGAGGGCATCAAAAAAATTGCCCTTACCACCAATGGCGTACTGACGGCGCCGCACGTAAAGCATTTCAAAGACTTGAAAATCAATTCGGTAAACCTGAGTTTGGACAGCCTTGATCCGATCCGTTTTTTTGAAGTCACCCGCCGGGACGAATTCCCGGCTGTGATGAAAACCTTAGACGAATTGCTCCTCCACGGCATTGATGTAAAAATCAACAGCGTGGTGATGCAGGGCCAGAACGAACAGGATTTGCTGGCTTTGGTGGAAATGACCCGCCAGCTTCCGGTCAGCGTCCGGTTCATCGAAGAAATGCCGTTTAACGGATCCGGGCAACACTACAAAGAATGGGTTTGGGATTACCGGCGCATCATCGCGCACATTCGGGAACAGTACCCTACCCTGCATAAAATTCCCGATCCGCCCCACTCCACTTCCAGCAATTACGCCATTGAGGGGCATCTGGGTACCGTTGGGGTCATTGCAGCCTACAGCCGTACCTTTTGCGGTACGTGCAACCGCATCCGCCTCACGCCACAGGGGCTGCTCAAGACCTGCCTTTACGATTCCGGCATCTTTAATGTGCGCGACATCCTGCGGGCCGGCGCCACCGACGCCGAACTTGCCGCTCTTTTTCAGGACGCCATCGGCCACCGGTTCAAAGACGGATACGAGGCAGAAGCCAATCGGTTTATGAATGGGCCCGTGACGGAGAGTATGGCGACGATTGGGGGGTAAGGAATAAGGGGCAAAGGTCAAGAGGCAAAAAGCAAAAAGGATCACCTTGGGCGTGTCTGAAAAAAATCAGCCAGCGCTTTCCACGATAAGGTCGCGCATTTATCGCGCCCCGGAAAATTTTTGGCAACGGTAAACGCAATCGTTTCCGGATCTGTTGAAGTAAGGGCGTCCGCGCCAGCCGAAACAGCCCGGAGGTATTGTTCAATTATTTCCGCAACTGCCTCCAGCGGCTGTCCCTGAATCTTTTTCACCAGCACCGAAGAAGCGGCTTTTGATACCGCGCAGCCGTAGCCGGAAAACGTAGCTTTTGCAACCGCGCCGTCTTCAATATCCAAAAAAAGTTTGAATTTATCACCGCAGAGCGGGTTGTAGGCTTCCACGACATAACCAGCGTCCGGGCGGCTTTCAAAAAACAGCGGCGCGTTGTTGTGTTCGGCGATGACCCCCTGGTAGAGTTTGGCAAGATTTTCCTCCATGCGCTACAAGTACTGATTTTTTACCGCAACGATTTGCGCCATAATGCTCAGGGCAATCTCTTGTGCCGTGCGCGACTTGATCGGCAAACCGACCGGTGCGTGGATGCGTTTGAAATCCTCCTCAGAAAAACCGGCGCTTAAAATCCGTTCCCGGCGTTTTTCGTTGGACGCTTTGCTCGACAGCGCGCCGATGTAAGCCACACGGGATCGCAGCAGCAGGTGCAACGCCTGGTCGTCAATCTTGGGATCGTGCGCCATGACGACCGCGAATGTATACTCGTCGAGTGGGAAATCGGGGAGTACTTCAGCCGGGTAATCTTTGAAAATTCGATCCGGGGCTGTTGTAAAATGCGTGTTTTGGGCAAAAACCTCCCTCGGGTCTATGACGATCGTTTCAAACCCGAAATAATGTCCAAGGTGGACCAACTCGGCAGAAGCATGCGCAGCGCCGATGACGAACAACTGGAGTTTGCGCGGGAAAACCCTTAAAAACCAGCGGGCATCGCCGACGGTCACGATCTGGCTTTTGCGTTCGCGCCAGGCCCGCATTGCGTGTTCGGTCAGTTCGGGCGCCATCGTTGACGCCGTACCTTGTTCTTCTGGCTGGAGCAGGGCGTAACCGTGCGCGCCTTCATCTAGGCGCGTTGCCCAGACGCAACTTTTGTTTTCAGCCAGACATTGGCGAAGCGTTTGCCAAAACCCGGCGTCTTTGTACCCGGGGAATTGTTCCAGAAAAACCTCAATTGTACCGCCGCAAGTAAGGCCCACCGACCAGGCATCGTCGTCGCTGACCCCGAACCTGAGCTGTTTGCCGGCGCTGCCTGCCGTAGTCGCTTCAGATTCGCGCAAAAGCGTCCCTTCTACGCAACCACCGGACACAGAGCCGAGCATTTCCATAGCAGGCCCAACAAACATGGTGGTTCCCACGGGGCGCGGCGCGCTGCCCCAGGTACTGATGACGGTCACGGCGCTGAAGGGTTTTCCTGCTTCGAGCCAGCGGTCCATTTCTTGCAAATATTCGCGCATAGTCTGTTGATTGGCAATTTGATGTGAACGTGTTTAAGGGTGGGCGGCAACCCAGGTTTCTCCGTCCTCAAAAATTTCTTTTTTCCAGATCGGCACGGTTTGTTTCAGGGTATCAATGCAATATTGACAAGCTTCAAAAGCGGCTTTCCGATGTGCGGCGCTTACCGCAATGACCACCGGGATATCGCCGATGTCCAACACTCCGGTTCGGTGGTGGATGGCGATTTTTAATACGGAAAAATTGGCCCGCGCAGTTTCGGCGATTTTTTGCATTTCTGCAATTGCCATGGGAGCGTAGGCTTCAAATTCCAGGCGTACAACCGCTTTGTCCTGCGTTTTGTTGCGAACGGTGCCAATGAAAACCACGGTTCCACCAGCGTCGGGGCCACCGACGAAGGCTTCGCAAGCCCCTGTGGAAAGGGGCGTTTCCGTTAATAGGATATTGATGTTGTCCATGATATACCTGGTTGGGGCAGAAAATTTTCTGCCCTTACGATTCCCATAACGCCTCGGGGTAGATCCCTTCGTCAATAAATTTGCGGAAAGCCGCTTTCACCGGCGCTTTGTCTTCCTGGTAGGTGACCCCGTACCATTGGTCGTTGCAAGGAATGACTTTCAGTTTGATTTCGCCCGTTTTGATCTGGTGGCTGACGATGAGGGGGATAAAAAATTCTGCTTTGGGGTTGTCGGCGTTGTCTTTTACGAACTGTACAAAAAGGCGCTTTGTGGTTTTGAAGACAGCCGGGTGGAAGCCCCAAAAGTTCATGGAAACCAAAGTTTCCGAGCCCAGCAGGTGACGACCTTCAGCGTCTTCATAAAAAATACCGCTGTCAGTGCGTTCGATTTTGGTGCGCTCGTTGATGTCTGTCAGGTAGTAATTTTCATCCATGTCGCATACGCCCCGGGATACGGTTCCGTGGTCAGACAAGGTATTGCTGAGGACGTAACCAATCATGCCATAGTGATCGGGCGTGCATTGGTTTTGCAGAAATCCGGCAATTTTCCGGAAAACCTCAACCCCGTAATAGTCATCGGCGTTGATTACCGCAAACGGTTCCTGGATGGCATTTTCAGCTACCAATACTGCATGGCCGGTGCCCCAGGGTTTTTGCCTGTCGGGCCACTCCGATATGCCTTCTATGGGGCTGTTCAGTTCCTGAAAGACGTATTCTATGGCGATGCGGTCATCAAATTTACCGCCGAATTTTTCTTTAAAAGCTGCTTCGATGTCTTTGCGGATCACAAAAACAACTTTGCCAAAACCGGCGCGGATGGCGTCGTAGATGGAGTATTCGATGATGGCTTCCCCGTTGGGGCCAACGCCGTCAACTTGTTTGAGGCCGCCGTATCGGCTACCGATGCCGGCAGCAAGAATGAGAAGGGTAGGTTTCATTAATTGCAATTTGAATTTGGATGCAAAATACACATTACAATTTGATCTTTTTCAATCGCTCCATATCGCGTTTATTATCCCGTTCCTTAATGGTGTCCCGTTTGTCGTAAGTGTGTTTACCCTGTGCCAGCGCAATTTCCAATTTTGCAAACCCTCGATCGTTCACATACAACCGGTAGGGTACGATGGTAAGGCCTTTTTCTTTCACCTTGCGCTCTAATTTGCGGAGTTCGCCCCGGCGCAGGAGGAGCTTGCGCACCCGACGGGATTCGTGGTTGAAATAACTGCCTCCAAACTCGTATTCGGAAATGAACATGCCCCGAATGAACAATTCACCTTTGTCGAACAAACAAAACGCGTCTTTGAGGTTGGCGCTGCCTTTGCGGATGGATTTGATCTCCGTGCCCACCAACATAATGCCCGCTTCGTACGTATCCAAAAATTCGTATTCGTGCCGGGCGCCCCGGTTGAGGATTTCTATCTTTTTTGCTTTCTTCTCTGCCATCGCTTGCTTCTGTTTGTATATGCAGGTAACAAGGCCCTGCGATGCGGAATAACCGCACGAGCCCTGAATAAGTTCTACCGGCAGCAAAATTTGCAATAATCTCCGATACCCGGGTTATTTCAATCGCACTGCTGTGCCATAAGCCAATATTTCCGACATGCCCTGCATAATGGCAGACGTCGTAAAGCGCACATTTACAATGGCGTCGGCATCAATGCGCTCGGCGTCGGCAATCATGCGGACAATGGCTTTTTCGCGCGCTTCAGCCATCAGTCTGGTGTACTCGCTAATCTCACCGCCCACAATATTTTTAAAAGCGGCCATGATGTCGCGCCCGACGTGACGCGCCTGCACCGTACCGCCTCGGACGATGTCAATAACTTCTTCAATTTCCCTTCCGGGTATTGTTTCTGTTGTGGTAATGATCATGTGTTTTCCGTTTTAATTATCCCCACTGGCAAACGATGCCGCCCATCAGGGCAAGGCAAATAATCCAGTAACCGGCGTTGATGGCGATGTACTTGAAGCCGCGGCGTTCGAACAGGGCATTCACACTCAAAACCGGAAGCGCGAACAGGATACCGGCAATTGTTCCGTGTAACGCCCCGTGTCCAAACGTTCGGTAGTAAGTTCCGAAGCGACTGTTAAAATCGGCCAGCCATTTGCCCAATTCCGAAGCGGGGTCTTTAGCGCTGGCTTCGGCTGCCAGAATGGAGTAAACATGCGATTGGTGGATAACGATGGAATAGAGCGCCAAAGAAATGAAAAAGCTGAAAAGCAGGGTCAATCCGAAAATCAAACCCATGTTGGCGCCCTTCATTTTTTCTTCCGTTACGCCACTGGCATTCATCCAGGCTGTGCCCAGCACTTTCTGGTTGTACCAGACAGCTCCAATAATCAGCGGAACAAGCGCTGCTCCGATCATAGTTAACCAGTTAGGTATCATTTGTAAAATATTAATAGTGAGTGAATAACGATATTGGACTCTTCGAATTTTTACAATGTGCAAGTCGTTGCACATCATTTGAGCCGGCCTTTGCTGCCAATCAAGGATAAATATAAGAAACTGTTGTGAATACAAATGTGTGCGTCAAAAAAGAGCGCGCCGTGCTTGGCCGGATTTTGTTATTTTTGCACCGATCAAAAACAACACGAGATGTATAGACCCGATGCGGAAATTTTGGATGACTTTGTCACGCGCGCACTGGCAGAAGATGTGGGCGCTGGTGACCACACCACTTTAGCTTGTATCCCCGCTGATGCTGTGAGTAACGCCAAGTTGCTGGTCAAGGATGTTGGCATTGTTGCCGGCGTGGAAGTTGCTGCTTTCATTTTCAACAAAGTGGCCCCGGAAGCCGAGGTTAGGATTCATATTCAGGATGGCTCGCCCGTTCACGACGGCGATATCGTTTTTGAGGTTTTCCATTGCAATACCCGCGCCCTGCTGATGGCCGAGCGGTTGATTCTGAATACGATGCAGCGCATGAGCGGCATTGCCACCCTGAGCAACAGCTTCGCTTTTGAAGTAGAGGACCTGCCGGTGAAAATTTTAGATACCCGCAAAACCACACCCCTCATCAGGTTTCTCGAAAAATGGGCCGTTGAACTGGGCGGATGCTACAACTACCGCGACGGGTTGTACGACTGGATCATGATTAAGGACAACCACATTGACGCTTGTGGCGGAGTGGGCCAGGCCATTGCCCAGGTTGCTGCTTATCAGAAAGCCAACGGCCTGAAGTTGAATGTAACGGTGGAGGTTCGCAACCTCGTGGAGTTGTCGGAAGTGCTGGAAGCAGGCAATGTTACCCGAATTCTATTCGATAATTTTGAATGGTTGCTGCTCAAAGAAGCGGTCGCTACGGTTGCAAAACGCTATGAAACGGAAGCTTCAGGCGGCGTCAATATCCACAATGTGCGCTTAGTGGCCCAAACCGGCGTAGATTATGTCTCGGTGGGGGCTTTGACGCATTCTGCCACGAGTCTGGATATGAGTTTGAAGATTGTGAAGTGACTTGAAAGTGACCGAGTTTTTAATGAAAGGGCAAGAGGCAAGTGGGCAAAGGGCAAATAAGGCAACGAAACTTTTTTCGCCATGAAAATCATCATCATCAACGGGCCGAACCTGAATCTACTGGGCGTCCGGGAGCCGGATATTTACGGGCACGAGACGTTCGAGGAGTTCTTTGCCTATTTACAACAGGAGTTTCCAACCGTAACGCTCCACTATTTCCAAAGCAACCACGAAGGACTGCTGATTGATAAAATTCAGGAAACCGGTTTTTCTTACGACGGCATTGTTCTGAATGCCGGCGCTTTCACCCACACGTCCCTTGCGATTGCCGATGCCATTTCGGCGATCCGCACCCCGGTCATTGAAGTCCACATTTCCAACGTTTTTGCCCGCGAAGCTTTTCGCCACCATTCCTGGCTTTCGCCCAATTGTGAAGGTTGTATTATTGGCCTGGGTTTGAAGGGCTATGAATTGGCTATCCGCTATTTTTTGTAAGTTGGTGTCTGTCTTTATAGTCCGATAGCTGCGTTATGCGAAGGGCCAAAATTGGTCATTTACGCGAGTAAACTCCCACTTTTGGCCCTTCACATGCCTTGCTCTCGAACTCTAAAGAGCAGACACCCGACTACAAAGACAGACACTATATTGTCCGATAGCTGAACACTATTTAACCACGCTCATCACATTGGCCATTCCGCTATTCCAGGACAGGAATTCGAGCATCTGTGGCAAACTTTTAAGGATGGAAACATTTTCGGGAGGCGTCACTGGCTGTACAGCAACCTGATAACCTGATAATAAGATGCGGGATTCGGGAAAAGACGCCGCCATCCGGTCAATGTACTTTTGTACCGGTTCTTTGGCAAAAGTTTCGGTAATCATGGTGAAAATGAAGTCTGGACGGTGAATTTTACAAGCGTCCTTCAAATCGGAGAGCGAAATATCCTGCCCCAGATAAATCACGCGATTTTTTCGGGATTTCAGCAGGTAGTGCATAAACAGGAGGCTCAATTCCTGGCGTTCGCCTTCGGGTAAATAGATGACAAACTTTTGGGCTGCTTTATTGGCTGGCAATGGCTCCTGATCAATGGCGGCAATGATTTTTTGCCGGATCAGGTAACTGATAAAATTTTCCTGCGCCGGGTTGATGGACCCCGTTAGCCAAAGGACGCTGAGCTTTTCCAGAAACGGATAAATGACTTCCAGCATCGTGCGCTCAAAGCCGATTTGCTGCGAGTTTGTGGAAACGATGCGGTCAAATTTGTACTCATCCATTTCGATCATGGAAATGGTGAGCGCGTCCAATTGTGTGTCGTTTTCAAAATTCACCTCCGAGATGGCCGCTACTTTTTCTGCGATCTCGTGTTGGCTCATGTTCGCGATCCTGGAAATTTTGATCCCGTTTTTATTCAGCAAAGCCACATTCAGCAATAGCTTCAGGTCGTCATCGGCATAATAGCGGATATTCGTATCCGTTCGCTGCGGGGTGATGATGCTGTAGCGTTGTTCCCATATCCTGATGGTATGGGCTTTGATTCCGGAAAGTTTTTCTAAGTCGCTAATTGAATAAATTGCCACAGCAGTAAAGGTTTTGTTGCACCGCCTTTAACAGGCTCAAATCACCGAAGAGAAACAGCAAGCATTCAAAAAGGTTTATGCAATCCATTTTTAGCAGCTCTATCTTTGCTTAACCGTAGGGTATTGAATCCCCAACTGCTCCAGATAAGAGCTGTATTTAGTCTCATCGTAATAAAAAGGCTTCAGCTTCTCGCGATACGTTTCCATGATTTCTGTATTGAGGTACGTGGCTGGCTTATCATCCTTGCCAACCATCGGTACATATTGCTGCTTCATACCCTGTTCGTTTTTGAAATATTCCCAGGATTTGGTCACGAGTTCGGGCTTGAGGAACAGGTCGAGGAGCGTCATGGCTTCTACTTTTGCGCCGGCAATGACGCCTTTGTGGGCAATCGGCGTTGCCATAGCCACTGCATTCGACCAGTGGTGGCCCTGTAAGCCCGGAATATTGGAAGGATAGCCCAGGGTAATGGTGGGCAATTTCCATGAAATATCGCCGATATCATCGGATCCGCCGCTGACAAAAGACTGAATTGGCTGGTCTAAAGTATCCAGTTTTGTTGCCAGGCCCGTTGAGTCGTTTGGCGCCTGCACTTCGCGTTGCAGGGCGCGGGCTAATTGCTGGTCCGCTTCGCTCCACTGAGGCAGGCCCACCATTTTGATGTTTTCGTAAGCCGTTTCAGCAATGACCTTGTTAAAGTGCCTCGGCCAGGCAGAGCCCAGCACACGCCTCGACACTTTGGTATCCGTCATCATGGCAGCGCCTTCTGCAATGCGGTTTGCCCGGTCATACACTTCCATAATTTTGGGATAAGTGACATGGCGGAAATAGTACCAGATCGAAGCTTTGGAAGGCACCACATTGGGTTGGTCGCCTCCGTTTTTGATCACCGAATGGGAGCGGTGCAAGGGATCGAGGTGTTCGCGGGCGTATTGCCAGCCAATGTTCATCAGCTCTACTGCGTCGGCGGCGCTCCGTCCACGCCAGGGCGCCATCGCGGAGTGCGCAGCTTCTCCTTCAAAAAGGTATTCCACAGAAATAAGACCGGTGCCGCGCGCCTGCCCGTAGGAAACGCTCAGGTTATTGGCCACATGGGTAAAAATGCACAGGTCAACATTGTCGAAATACCCGTCGCGGGTAAAAAACGCTTTGGTGCCCACCAATTCTTCTGCCACACCGGGCCATAGAATCAGCGTGCCGGGTATTTTTTCGCGCGCCATGATTTCTTTTACGCTGAGCGCCGCCACAATATTCAGAGGAATGCCCGAATTATGGCCTTCTCCGTGCCCAGGGGCGCCTTCAAGAATGGGATCGTGGTAAGCCACGCCTGGTTTTTGAGAGGCTTTGGGAATACAATCCAGGTCGCTCCCCAGGGCAATTACCGGCTTCCCTGAACCCCAAACGGCCCACCAGGCAGTTGGAACCCCGGAGATCCCGTATTCGATTTTAAACCCGTTTTCTTCTAATATTTTGGTCAGATACCGGGAAGATTCTGTTTCCTGAAAACCCAGTTCTGAAAAACTGAATATTTTATCCACCATCACCTGCGCCATCTTGGCGCGATCCTGTACTTTTTCTGTTGCTTCTTTTTTCAGCGCCTTAATTTTGGAATCCGAAAATTTCGGCGTTTGCGCATGCGACATCCCCACCAGGCAGGCAAATAGAAGTAAAAAGGTACAAGCTTTTTTCATGGTTGTTCAATTTTGTTATAATTCCAGTTTGAGAAACTGTCCTGTAAAGCTATCCTTATGCTTGACGACCTCCTCCGGCGTGCCCGCACAAATTATTTTCCCACCCCGGTGGCCGCCTTCCGGCCCCATGTCAATGATGTGGTCTGCAACTTTGATGACATCCATATTGTGCTCGATGATGACCACCGTGTTGCCTTTTTCCACTAAGCGGTTCAGGACTTCCAGGAGGTGCCGGATGTCTTCGAAGTGCAGGCCGGTAGTGGGTTCATCGAGGATGTACAGCGTTTTTCCGGTATCCTTTTTGGAAAGCTCTTCTGCCAGCTTCACGCGCTGCGCTTCCCCGCCGGAGAGGGTCGTTGCCTGTTGCCCAAGGGTGATGTAGCCAAGACCCACTTCGTTCAGGGTTCTCAGTTTTCTGAAAATGGGCGGGATATGCTGGAAAAATTCGACGCCTTCACTCACCGTCATGTTCAGCACGTCGTTGATGCTTTTGCCTTTGTACAAAACCTCCAAGGTTTCGCGGTTATAGCGGCGTCCCAGGCAGTTTTCGCAATCCACATAAACATCCGGCAGGAAATTCATTTCGATTACACGCATGCCCGATCCTTCACACACTTCGCAACGCCCACCTTTTACATTGAAGGAGAAGCGCCCCGGGCTGTATCCCCTGATTTTGGATTCGGGTAATTCCGTAAAGATTTTTCGGATGTCTGTAAAAACGCCGGTATAGGTAGCCGGGTTGGAACGCGGCGTCCGGCCAATGGGCGACTGGTCAATTTCTATGACCTTATCTAGATGTTCAAGCCCTTTGATCGTTTTGTGCGCCATGGGTTTCTGGAGGCTGTTGTAGAAATATTGCCTCAAAATGGGGTACAAGGTTTCGTTGATCAGGGTTGATTTTCCACTGCCTGAAACGCCGGTGATGCAACAAAGTGTGCCAAGCGGAATGACAATGTCTACGTTTTTCAGGTTGTTGCCCGTAGCGCCGGTGAGTTCCAGAAACAAGCCATTGCCTGGCCGGCGCACCGAAGGCACTTCGATTTTTCGCCGGTTGGTCAGGTAGTCAGCGGTGATGGTATCGCGTTTGATAAAAGCTTCCGGCGTGCCCTGGCCGACCACTTCTCCGCCGTGTTTTCCAGCTCCCGGCCCCAGGTCAATGAGGTAATCGGAAGCCATCATGATGTCTTTGTCGTGTTCTACCACCAGAACTGTATTCCCAATTTCAGTGAGCTCGCGCAAAGCTTCGATCAGGCGCTGGTTGTCGCGCTGGTGCAACCCAATGCTGGGTTCGTCCAGAATGTAAGTAATTCCAGTCAATTGTGATCCAATCTGGGTGGCCAGCCGGATGCGTTGCGCTTCGCCGCCCGACAAAGTTCGCGCAGGCCGGTCGAGAGTGAGGTAATCGAGGCCGACGTGCAGCAAAAACTCCAGCCGGAATCGAATTTCTTTCAGGATGTCTTTGGCAATGGCTTGCTGGCGATCGCTCAGTTCTTTCTCCACATGCGCCATCCAGTCGTTCAATTCAACCAGGTCCATATTCGAAAGCTCCGAGATGTTTTTTTCATTCACCCGAAAGCAGAGCGACTCGCGTTTGAGGCGCGCCCCATTGCATTCCTGGCAAGTGTCAATGGTCATGAAGTCTTCAGCCCAGCGCCGTATTTTTTCTGAACTGGAGTTTTCATACCACCGTTCCAGCATTTTCACCAACCCTTCATAAGCCAGGTTGTAGGATTGTTCGCTGCCGCCATAGCCCATTTGCACCTCAAAAGTGCTGTCGCCGCCATAGAGGATGGTATCCAGGGCGGTTTTGGGAATGTCTTTTATGGGCGTTGCAAAACTAAAGTTGTATTTTTTGGAAACAGCCCGCAATTGCTTGAAGGTGAGGTTGTCCCGAACTTCGCCCAAAGGAGCAATCCCCTGTTCGTTGATGTTTTTGGTATCATCGGGGATGACCTTGTTCATGTCCACTTTGTTGACCATCCCGAGGCCTTTGCAGGAAGGACAAGCGCCATACGGCGAGTTGAAAGAAAAGGTGTTTGGCGAAGGTTCTTCGTAAGACACCCCTGAATCCGGGTCCATTAAATGTTTGCTGTAAGGGAAAATTTCTTTGCCGTCAATGTGCATCAAAAAGATCAGCCCGTTGCCCATTTTGAGAGCGGCCTGAAGCGACAGGTTCAGACGATCAGCGTGGGCTTCGCTGATGGTGAGGCGATCCACGACGACTTCAATGTCGTGTACTTTGTAGCGGTCTAATTGCATGTCGGGCGAAATGTCTATGACCTCGCCATCCACGCGCACTTTAGTGTAGCCCTGTTTGCGCACCTGCTCGAACAACTCGCGGTAGTGCCCTTTCCGACCACGAACCAACGGCGCCAGCAACAGCGCTTTTTTTCCGCTGAACTGCTCCATGATGCGCGCCTTCATCTGCTCTTCTGTGTAGCGCACCATCTTCTGACCAGTGATATAGGAATAGGCATCGGCAGCCCGGGCGAACAGCAGGCGCAAAAAGTCATAAACCTCCGTGATGGTGCCAACGGTAGAGCGCGGGTTGCGACCCGTCGTTTTCTGTTCGATGGAAATAACCGGACTGAGGCCATTGATTTTTTCGACATCGGGACGCTCCATTTCACCAATGAACTGGCGGGCATAAGCCGAAAAAGTTTCCATGTAGCGGCGCTGGCCTTCGGCGTAAATCGTATCGAAAGCTAAGGAAGATTTGCCACTGCCGCTGATTCCGGTGATGACGACCAACCGGTTTCGCGGAATGCGCACTTCCACGTCTTTGAGGTTATGTACCCTCGCGCCGATGACCTCTATGCAATCTTCTTCGAGCAGGGCGCCGTTGCTTTCGGCATTGTTTTTTTTATGCTTTGACATTATTCGACGAGTATACTTTGCTTTGCGCCCGGATGAGCGGCACAAAATCTGTTTAAGGCGCGAAGATACGACAGTCCCGGCATCAAATACCCAAACTCAGGTTTAAAAACAACCCGCCTTCTCCCCGGTTGTTGAAGCTGTATTCAACGCGCACGACTTTGTCGTAATACACCACAAAATCCACCCCGGCCCCGCCGCCCCAGAGCCAGCGATTGCTCAGTGGATTGAGGGATGAATTGCGATATGGGTCATTGGCGTAAGCGAAATCACTGTTGGCGGCAAGGTAGACCCGCAGGGGCATTCGCCGCATGGCTTTAATGGGCATAATTTTGCCTAATTGCATTTCCTTTTTGAAGAGTTCGTAGCGCAACGACCAGCGGGTGAGCCCCATGTCTAAGCCGTCTACAATATAGAACTCATACCCGTGGAGGTTGTATTTGCCAAAACCTAAAGCCCGGTTGTCGTTGTAAGGTTGTTGTTCCCGGATGAAAGAATATTTCGCGGAAGTCAGGATGCCTAAACTCCATTTGGGGTGGAGCAGCCAGTGGTGATCATAACCGGCGGTCAGGGTCAATCCGTTGCGGTCGCCGAAAGCCCCGATTCCGTCCTTATCCAAAGTCGCATAAACGGCCTTCCCCCGCAAAGGGTAACCGCGGACGTCGCGTTCGTCGTAAACAAAAGTATAGGTAAACGACAGGAAGCGCTGTAAACGCTGACCATTCAGAAAATAATCCGGATTCAACTCTTTTACGACGATGTCAGCGACCCTGTTTTGTTGAAACTCCAGATAAAATCCGTGGGAAATGCGCAAGCCGGGGCGCCAGGTTACCCCACTTCCTACCCGAAAGCGCTGCAACAAAAATTCGTCTTCGTCCCGAAAAAACGCCTGCTTATTGCCTTGAGTGGCGTAGTTGATTTCCCTGTTTTGGGCGTAGGCCGCTTCAACAGCGATGCCGATGGTTTGTTTTTTATTGACAAAGGGCAACTTGTATCCGACGATGTATTGGCGGGTGTAACCGTATTTTGCGGTTACTTTCAGGTTGTCGCGCCTGCCGGTAAGGTTGAGGTGGGTAAATTCCACGCCAAAATTCAGGCGATTGAGGGCGCGTTTTTGTTCCACCCACCACACATTGAAATTACGGTCAGCCAACTCAAAAACAGGTACCGGATAAATGTACCAACCTTCCTCTACCGTGATATGGAGGTGGACTTTATTGGTAGCGCCTTCCCAGTTTTTAAAGGAAATATTGGCCCGGGCAAAGAGGCCAGTATTCATGATGAGTTCTTCGCGGGCGACGAGAATATTGCTCAGTTCCGCCACGGCAAGGCTGTCGCCTGGCGCAAAATTCAACTCCCGCAGAATAATCCGATCCAGTGTTTTGTGGTTGCCTTCAATGGTGATGGTGTCTATGTATACAAACGCGGCCGTCGAACCCGGCACAAAGCCTGAAAAGAGGGCGGCTCCTTGTGGAGCAATGCCTTCCTGACCACACAAATCAACGGTGTACAGGAATGCAAACAGAATAAAAGAGAGTGCCCTCGTCATGTTCAACTGTCGTTTCGGGAAAATGTACACCGCGCAACCCGGTGTTACGAGTTACCTTGTATTGTGAAAAAATCAAAGATAATACCGAATTTGTTCTGCGGTTTATCAACTGAACGGAATCTTTGCAGGATCGGGTATCTACATTAACAAATATCCCGGCTATACGTTCAAATAAGACATCAGCGCGTCGTAGCGCTCCTGGAGGGTGTCGAGGTAGTCAGATTCGTTGAAAGAAGCTTTGATCTGGTAATTAAATCGCTCAAAGGTGGAAACAAGCGATTGTATTTGCTGGCGGTTTATTTTCAGGGTGACTTCAATGCGCATGGAATCAGGCACAACGGTAACGAAAGAACTCAGGATAACTGCGTTTTCAGATTCTACAATCCGGGCAATTTCTGCCATCGAATAATCGCGTTTCCCAACTTCCAGTACCAGGATACAGCCCGGTTCTTTAAATGCGCTCATCTCTGCAAAATGGTGGAGGGAGCGCTCCACCGTAATGAGGCCAAGGTAATGCTGTTCCTTGTCTACTACCGGAACGATGGTCAGGTGGTATTCCGCCAAAAGGCGCATCACTTCATAAATATGGTCGTAGGCATGGACGTAAAGCGGTGGCAGTGAAAAATTGTAACCGCTCATTTCCAAATCGCCTTCACTATTGAGGGCATCTTCTTCAGAGATCATCCCGACCAGCTTTTGATCCTGATCAACGATGGGCAAATGCCGCACATGGAAATCTTCCATCATACGCAAGGCATCCTCTCCGGTATCTGTCCATCTCAATGGAACAATGCTGTTTGACATTAACGTCTCTGCAATCATGCTGTTCGTTCTGTTTTCGGCGCTGATTCAATAATCCTTAGCCATATAACGGTACATCTGTTCCAGTGTTCGCTTTCAGCGTGTTAAACTTATCCCAAGAGTTTCTTTTTTTGCATCGAAAATTCATCCTCCGTCAGCAAACCACGCTCTCTCAGCTCGCCGAGGCGCTTGAGTTGCTCCAGCAAATTAGGCGCAGTGCTAAGTAAATCGTCGGCTTTTGGTTCAGCCAGTTGCGGCGCCAACCGGAATCCATTCTGTTCAAATGTTTCAAATTGCGGCTGCACCCGGACGAAGGCCAGGGCATCGTGTTCTTTAATGCGCTTGGCATCACTGAACCCAAACCCGACGGCTTTGTCTAAGTGAAACAGCGATTTTTCGGTATTTTCCATCAGGGAGTAAGCGCAGGCTAAGTTAAAATGAACCGCAACATCCCGGGGATTTGCTTCCAGCGCTTTTTCAAAATCGGCGATGGCGCCTTCATAATCGAAATCCTTGTACTTTTCCACGCCGCTGGTTTTCAGCGTAGCGTTCTGCTTTTCACGCGAGGGGGGCGCTTGTTTTGGCCGGGATTGTTGAGGTTGTGGCGTGGTTTCCCGGCGTTGTGGCGCCTGGCGTTGTTCGCGGTAGTTGTGGGTGTTTCTGTAAAAATCAACGTCCATCTTGCGCTCAAAAAGTTGCGGGTTGTATTTGATGTCAAACCGATCCTGATCCATAGTGAAAAACACAATGGCATCAATGATTCCAAGAACGAAGCTGATTCCTGTAAACATGAGCAGGAAATACAGAATCCCCATTCCAACCTGCCCTAAATAGAATCGGTGAACGCCCAAATAACCGGTAAAAAGAGCAAGAAAGCCTGCTGCGGTTTTATCTCTCATTTTTTCTTTAAAATTTCAAGCGCAATTTGCTGAATATTTTGCACTTCGCAAAAAGTTTCAGCCCAACGACTTCACCGGTTTAAAAAACCGGCAGGTCAAGACCGTAAAATCATCGGGGTAGCTGCTGCCTCCGTTATAAGTTTGCAGGAAATCAACAAGCTTGTGATTAAACTCCAAAGCAGGAAGCCGGTAATGCTTTTGCGCAAAAGCATACAACAATTCTTCTTCCAGGAAGTTATCCTCGCTGTCGCGAATATCCGTCAGGCCGTCTGTATAACACAAAACCGTCGCTTCGCCTTCTACTTCAAAACTGCCCACTTCAACTTTCTTCAGTGCATCGGTATACCCCAGTATCGGGCAGCCGTCCTTAAGTAAGTGTACTTTATCAAACATAATGAGCACTGGTGGATTGTGGCCAGCATTCACATATTTTAACAAACGGGTGGCCGGGTTGTATTCCGCAATAAAGAAAGTAATAAACCGGTCACCCTGCGTAATGAGATTGACCGACTGATTCAAATCCCGGATGAATGCATCCAATTCGGATCTTTTATTGATCAGCGTATGGAAGTTGGCTTGAAAATTAGCCATCAGCAAAGCCGCTGCCACCCCCTTACCCGAAACGTCGCCGACGCAAAAAACAACATTGCCGTCAGAAAATTCGATGTAGTCGAAATAGTCGCCACCTACTCCAAGCTGGGGCTGGTAAATGCTGGACATTTCGTAGTGCGATTTTTTCGGCAATGCAACCGGAATTAACATGCGCTGCATTTCGCTGGCTAATTCCATCTCGCGTTTCAGGCGCTCCTGTTCCAACTGCCTTTTAAACAGGCGTTTGTTTTCAATTGCAACAGCGATAATGTTTGTAATGGTGATGATGAACTGCACTTTATTGTACATATCATCCTCCTCGCCAAAGCCGCCGATAAACGCATACGCAATAGGTTGCTCCTTGTGCAGCACGGGGATCACCACGTCAAATTCCCGGATTAACGGATTGTCGCTTTCGTCCAGGTTGTTGTTTAGCCCGGTATAACGGCCAAGTTCGGCGCTCAGATCGGTAGCCATTAATTTTTCAGGGATTCCGATCGAAGTAGCGCATACCCATTTCCCACTTTTTTTGATGTAAAGGCCCATTTTTTTTACACCGATTTCCCATTTCAAAAAAGAGTGGTACATGTTGAACAGCCCATCGGCTGGCACATTGTTGTTAATTGCCTGCGTAATGTTGAGTAAACCGTTGATTTGCAGCTTTCTGAGATTCAATTCCCGCTCCAGCGCTTCAATATTTTTCAACGTAACTTTGATTTTTGATAAATCTGACATTGCTTCCGGGTTTGAATCAGTTGGCAGTTTTATAAATCCCCTGCTAACTTTACCATGCTAAAGTAGGAAAAACTTTAAGAGCCATTTCATTCTCCCTGAAAGAAAGTATGCAGCGCGTCAAAATAGGGCACTTTGTTTCGACTTACGTCGGGAAAATTTCATTTTTGCAACAGGCAATTGTCTTTCAAAATCAGGAAGCATGAAAAAAATATACTGTACCTTAATTCTTGCGCTATTCGCAGGCGCTGCAACGCAGGCACAGATTTCATTCAAAAAATTCTACGGCGCTCCCAGTAATTCCGATTTTGGGGCCGATGTGTACCGCACTCCGTCCGGCGACTTTTTTGTAACGGGCACGGTGGCCAATGGTGACAATGGCTTTGATTTTTTTTTACTTGAAACCGATAGTACCGGCAGTGCAATTGGCTTTGAAACGTATGGCGGCCCTAAAAATGACGTCGCGCAGCGCCATGTTGCACTTTCCGATGGCGGACACCTTCTGCTTGGTTATACAGAAAGTTTTGGCAATGGTGGCCGCGATGGCTACGCCCTTCGGCTCGACCCATCGGGGGCGGTATTGTGG
>JALHRK010000086.1 GCA_022841505.1 Saprospiraceae bacterium
GAGTACCAAGCCACACGATGAAGCGCATCCGTTTTTTTGGGCCGCCGCCGTTGCAACGGGCGACATGGCGCCGATGGGCTTTCCGTCGCCCTGGCGCTGGGTGTTTTTTGGTGCTGCAATTTTAGCGGTTGTCGGTGGTTTTTTATGGTTTAGACGGCCCAATGGGTTATTTAATAAGGTGCAAGGTGCAAAAGGCAAAAAGCAATAGTTTTCGTAAGATGAAATAATTTCGTAAAATCAATCTATTGGATTACGAAAACATCAAGCTTTACGAAACAAAATTGCCCTTTGCTCTTCGCCCCTTGCCCCTTGCCCCTTGCCCCTTGCCTCTTGCCCCCTACTGGTCAATTGCCCCCTACTTGGGCACCTTTTCCACGTTCAAAACACAGGAAGGCATAAATACCATAAATCAAGCCTTCTTATGAAAAAGCAAGCCATATTCCCGATCCTGATTGTATTGATCAGTTTAAGCGCCGCAGTTGCGCAGCCCAATAAAAAAGTGGGCCCGGCCCTGACAAGTTTCCTGAACACAGAATTCATGCTCAAATACCGCGACCTGCGCATTACGGCAGAAAGTGCGGCCCTGAGTGTGCAATCCAATCAAAGTGCCGGGTTGGCACAGTCGGATGTTTTCCGGTTGCGCAGCGCCTACGACCAAACGGCCACCCGGGCCAACCAGCTGTTAGAAAACATCAAGCAAGATTTTCTGATGCCCAAAAAGCTGAAAACCATTGCTGAATTCCCCGAAATGTACTCCGATGGCCTGCGCTATAAATTGCAGGAATTAGCCGATTATTACAGCGCCAATTTCCAGCAGGCCCTGGCCGATGCCTCGGTGAAAGTAGACGGAGAAGAAGTGGATGGCAGCGCTGTTTTGTTGCTGGTGGTGGAGCTCATCGGGTTGACCAAAGGCTTAGCAAGTTACTTCAGTGCTATGAAACGCGAATCGAAACTGTACACCGAAAGCTACCTGCAGGAACACCTGGTACAACCTTACCGGTGGAGGTACTGGGACGAATTGGCCGGCAGTACATCGCCGTATGAAAAATTTGACCCCAACATGCAAATGCCTTACAACGACCCCTACGCAACTGATCCGCTCGACCAGCATTTGCAAAAACTGAACCAAACCATTAGCTCCATGCCTGTAAAAACGGACAACGCCGGAAACGCCTTTCCGGAAGACCCCAATTTTGAAATTCCACAGGAACCGGCACTGCAACAGGACAGCACCTCCTCCTTTAAGTATGACGACTGGACGCCAAGCGTACCGCCGGCAAGCGACCAAAATTCAAAAATCAAACCCGCCGGCGCCAAAACGCCTTCCAAAACTGAAACAAAACCCAAGCCAGGCGGTAAAAAAGACGAATAGTCGGTAAAGTAATCAATAAAGCAAATTTGGCACGGTTTGTGCAATAACCTGATTAGAATTAGGTTATGAAAGTTAAATTCGTTTTCCAAAAGCTCGTTGCTCAACGGGCTTTTTTTATTGGTGCATACTCAGGAGTACTCACCCCGGAGGCGGTATTTTTTGTAAGAACCGGTGAAAGCTTGATTTTTCCTGTTATTTTTCGCCGTTCTATCGTGTTTGTCCATTTTAGTTTTAATAAAGGCAGACCATAAAATCACCTGACCTGTATGGAAAAAAGCTTACTCTCAGCACTTTACACGTTGTTTTGCCTTGCAGGATTCGCCCAGCAGGACGATTATACCCTGCACATTCACAAAGCCCGGGCTCCGATAGTGCTCGACGGAAAATTGGATGAGGCGGATTGGCAAACAGCAGACCTTGCCACCAATTTTAAACTCAATTTCCCAAACGACACGGCCTTCTCCTCCTGGCAAACCGAAGCCCGCGTCACGTTTGACGATGAATTCCTATACGTTGGAGCGGTTTGCATGGAGCAACGCGCCGATTATACCGTTCAATCGCTCAAGCGGGATTTTGCCAGTGGTACAACCGACGTGCTCAATATTTCGATAGACCCTTTTAAAGATGGGCTGAATGGATTCATTTTTTCTGTCTCTCCGCTCAATGCCCAGCGCGAGGCATTGATTGACAATGGCCAAAACATGGCCCTGATCTGGGACAATAAATGGTATTGCAAAGTCACCAACTACGATGACCGCTGGATGCTGGAAATGGCCATTCCGTTCAAAACCCTCCGGTATAAAGTCAGCGAGGGGCAAAATTCATGGCGAATCAATTTTATCCGAACCAAAATGAAAGACTTTGAGGTGAGTACGTGGAGGCCCGTCCCCCGCTATGCACACCCGGTAAACCTGGGCTTTGCAGGCAACTTGATATGGGACGAGCCGCCGCCAAAGCAAAAGGCCAATATCTCCCTTATTCCTTATGTTACAGGCGCATACGCGATAGACCACCCCCGCAATAAAGAAACGTTTGAGCTCCAGGACAAAACAAGTGACTGGACGCACGGCGCCGGCCTGGACGCCAAAATAGGCCTCACGCCTTCCCTCAACCTCGACCTTACCGTAAACCCCGATTTTTCGCAGGTGGAAGTGGACAGGCAGGTAGCCAACCTGAGCCGGTTTGAACTTTTTTTTCCGGAAACGCGCCAATTTTTTTTAGAAAACAGCGACCTGTTTGCATTTTTTGGATTTCCGGAAACGCGCCCGTTTTTTTCAAGACGCATTGGTTTGGCGTTCGACCCGACAACTCGTACCAATGTGAAAGTGCCGATCTTAGCGGGCGCCCGGGTAAGCGGAAAAATCAACGACCATTGGCGGATGGGCTTGCTCAATATGCAAACCCGCAAGTTGGAATTCGATGCCGCGAATGCTTTGCCTGCCGCTAATTTTACTGCGGCCAGCCTGCAACGCCGCGTTTTTGAGCGTTCAGCCATCAGCGCGATTTTTGTAAACAAAGAAAACCTCCTGTCATCTGTCAATGAAAACCAGCGCGCTGCACACGATGCTTACAACCGCGTGGCAGGCCTCGAATACAACCTGTTTTCAAAAGACAACCGGTGGGAGGGAGAATGGTATTATCACCGCTCTTTTTCGCCCGATAAAGACAAGCGTGGACAATCTTTTGCTTCTTTTCTGGGCTTCAACGACCGCCCGTTTTCAGCGCGTTTTGGGATGAACCACGTGGGCGCCACTTATTCTGCCGATGCGGGCTTCGTTCCCCGGCGGGGCATCACCAGCGCGTTTGTCGGGGGTGAAAAATTCTTTTACCCCAAAAAAGGGTGGGGCAGCCGAAAAATATCGCTTTGGGGAGTCGGATTTGAGTACAATACGGTTCTGGACATTGATTTGAAGCAAACCGACCGGGAGGCGAATGTTTTCGGGTTTTTGACCTTCAACGACCAGGCAGAGCTTAGTCTTGCGGTATTCAACACGTATACTTATCTGTTTGAATCTTTCGACCCTACCAATTTGCTTCGGGGACCAAATGCATTGGTAACCCCGTTGCCGGAAGGTTCGGATTACAATTACTCCGGTGCTGCTTTGGAATACCGAACCGGCACGAGCGAAGACTGGCAGGGAAGCCTCGGGCTGAATGCGGGAGAATATTTCAACGGAAACAGCCGGACTGCAGAAGGAGAGATCGCCTACCGTTGGCAACCAATCGGTTTGTTTTCATTGCTGTTCAGCTACAATGACATCCAACTGCCTGAACCGTACCCTTCAGCAGATTTTTATCTCCTGGGGGGCAAAGCAGATTTTTCATTCACGCGAAGTGTCTTTTTCAGCACGTTCGTCCAGTACAACACCCAAAACAATAACTTTAACGTCAACGCGCGTTTTCAGTGGCGTTTTGCGCCGGTTTCGGACGTTTTTCTGGTTTATACCAGCAACACTTTTGCGAGGGAAATTCCCAACGCACCGGTGGAGGCATTTGCGCCAAAAAATCAGGCCCTGGTTTTTAAGGTTGTGTATTGGTTAAACCTTTAAAGCAGCACAAGACCCTGCGAAATTAAATGACACAGAGTTTCACGGAGTAAACACAGAGTTAGACATAAAAACTCGGTGAAACTCCTTTGATTACGGGTGAGTGTCTGTTTTTAGAGTTCGAGGGCAAGGCATGTGAAGGGCCAAAAATGGGAGCCTACTCGAGTAAGTGACCAATTTTGGGCCTTCGCATAACGCAGCCATCGGACTATAAAAACAGACACTAGCTATTGGCATTCGCCTTCTTTCCAGCTTGTTACCCCAGCCTTTTCGGCCATACATTGGTTGCCATAAGTTTGTCCGTCGCAGCCGCAAACTGGTTTGAAGATTTTGGTGCAGGCTCTGGTGGAATCAATTTTGGTCACATCAATGCAGGGACAAGCGCCCTCGACCCATTTGGTAACACCCGAGTTAATTGCAAAACAATCATTGGAATAGGTCTTTCCGTCGCAACCACAAACGGGTTTGTACAACATAATGCAGGCTGCATCCGGATTGATTTTTGAAGGGTCAATGCAGCCTTTGCCGCCGGCTGTATTTTTACAGGTCGCAGCGATGGTCGCCAGCGCAAAAAAGAGGAGCAGGAAGTGATAGCGGTTCATACTTGAAATTTTTTTGTAAAGGTACAGGATAATCCGGGGGTATCCCAATTTCGTTTGGATATTGCCGTTTTTTCGATTGGAAAGTTGCGTTATGTTGGTTTTGTTTGAAAAAGCGTTAACTTTGGATATTCATTGTTAAACCCACTTTAATGGATAATATTATGGGAATTAGCAGAAAGGTTTTTCTGATGGCTGTCGCGCTGTTGCTGTGCTTGCCATCTCAGGCCCAACTCTTTAAAAGCAATTTGAAAAAAGCGAACAAGTACTACGAATTACATGCTTACAAGCAGGCGATTCCCGAGTACTTAGACGCTTTAAAACGCAACAAGGACGATATTGAGGCGCTTTCCAGGCTTGGCGATTGCTATCGCTATCTCAACCAACTGGAAGAAGCTGCCCAAAATTATGCACGCGCCATGCAGGTTGACCGGGATAAGGTCGAAAAAAGCCAGATTCTTAATTATGCCCACGTGCTCAAAGGCTTAGGCCGCTACGATGAAGCAAAATCGTGGTACCAACTTTACGCGCGCTCTGAAAATGAAGAAGTTGGCAATCATTACATGCAATCTTGCGATTTCGCCAAATCGCAGCTCAACTCTCCTTCTTCTTACCAGATTACGAACGAATTTATCAACACCAATACCGGCGACTTTGGGGCAGCTTTCTACGGCAGCAGGCAGGTTGTTTTTTCATCGGCCAGAACCGATATCCAAAGATCTGGTTCTTCCGGAGGGAAAATTGCCAACCAATTGTACAAAGCCAGCGTCAGCCCCAGTGGCTACCTGGAGTCTCCAGCTTACCTCAATAAACGTTTCAGCGCCGAATTCAACGAAGGGCCTGCAACGTTTTCACCTGATGGACGCCAGGTGGTGTACACCCGCAATAATTTCGTAGATGGCACCCGGCAGATTGCCAACAGCGGGATGGAACTCACCATCTGGACCGCGCAGGTCGGAAACGACGGCGAGTGGCTGAACGCCAAAGCCTTCCCTTATAACGGCACCGGCTATTCAACCGGACAACCGAGCTTTTCTCCAGACGGCAGTGCCTTGTATTTTGCCTCTGATCGTCCGGATGGGTTTGGAGGCTTCGATATTTATGTTTCTTACTGGAACGGAACAGAATGGGGCGCTCCTGAAAACCTTGGGCCGGTTGTCAACTCCCAGGGGAACGAAATGGCGCCTTATTTTGACGGCGCTATGTTGTTTTTCTCTTCCGATTGGCATCCCGGGATGGGCGGACTGGATATTTTCCGCGCGGAGCAGAACAACGGACGCTGGCTTCGGATTTATCACCTTGGCAATTCGGTCAACTCTCCACGCGATGACTATGGTTTCATTTACGACAGTTTCCGAAACATCGGTTACTTCACCTCCAACCGGCTTGCCGGACGGGGCAATGAAGACATTTACCGGGTGACCCGTACGGCGGACAACATCGTGCTGCGGATCAAAAGCGCTGCCGACGGTTCTCCAATCGCCAATGCCGTTGTTGATTTTACCAACTGCGGAGAAGGTGTTTATCAGACCGACAGCCGCGGTACTTACAGTTTCCAGGCCGTTCAGGGGCTGAACTGCCAGGTGGTCATAAAAAAAGACGGGTACCTGAGCAGCACGGTTCAGATCAATACGGTTGGGACCAACCAGAATAAAGAATACGATGTGAACCTGAGTCGCCTTGGCGAGGCTTTTTCGGGAAGAATTATCAATTATACGACCCGGCAACCGGTTGACGGCGTGATGGTTACGGCAACCAACCAGCAAACCGGCAGCGCCATGCAGGCGATCAGTGATGCCAGTGGCGAATATTTGCTGGCTTTGAGCCAGTATGCAGTATACGCCATCCGGTTCTCAAAAGGAGGTTTTCGCGATCTAAATTCGATCGTTCGTACGGAAGACGGGTTCGACCGCAATATTCTGGGTGTTACTTATCTGATTCCTTCTACGGACATTGGGCAAGACCCCGGACCTTATGTTCCGGATCCTGGTTTTCCGGATAATCCGACCG
The DNA here is from genome assembly GCA_022841505.1 of Saprospiraceae bacterium. Taxonomy (GTDB): domain Bacteria; phylum Bacteroidota; class Bacteroidia; order Chitinophagales; family Saprospiraceae; genus JABWAJ01. The sequence goes on from JALHRK010000086.1 coordinate 6,528, forward strand.
ATCCGGTGGATATTACCTCCGGCTATTCCGTTCAGGTTGCGGCTTTGAGCAGCGCTGCATTGGGCAATAAGTTCGATAACCTGAACAGCCTTGGGGATGTGTATACGGTGAACGAAGGCAATAAATACAAAGTGCGCGTCGGGGTTTATCCTTCCCGCGCCGATGCTGAAAAAGCGCTGCGTTCTGTCAAAACGAAAGGTTATACCGGCGCATTCATTGTGCAGGAAGCCGGTTCGACCGGGACACCAAACAACGATTTGAGTCCTAAAAACCCAGGAGGCGGCGTCTCGTCTACTTACGGGCAATACAAGGTGCAACTGGCGGCCTATTCCAACGTGAAAAACTTTGATAAAGCAAAAGCTGAAAAAATTGGCACGGTTGAAGAACGCAAACGCGGAAAACTGACGATTAAATACATCGGCGGCTTCACCACGTTGAGCGCAGCACAACAGGCTTTGGCTCAGGCAAAGGCGTCCGGATTCAAAGATGCTTACGTGGTGGAGGAGACTAACGGCGAGCTGAAGAAAGTGAATTAAAATTCAAGCATACATAGACCTGATCCGTATATTTGATCGGTCGAATTATTGAAATCATGAGCCATTCCGGATTTTCCGGAGTGGCTCATGGTATTTTTAGCCACCAATTTCATCAGCGGCTATTCATATTCAATCCTTAGAAACATGAGACATCCCGAATTTTTTACGCCCCACCCTTGGATTGGTTCATGCCCCATCGGGGCGAAATGTCGGTAGAATAAGCATTGAATTGTAGGTTTACGTGCCGTAGATACGCAATAACGCCAACATTGCGTACCTACGGCACGTAAACCCATTCGAAATGCTCCATGTCTACCGACATTTGGTCCCTACAGGACCGAACTAATGAAAATTCGGGATGTCTCATGTTTAGCCCCTGATTCGCATTGCCCGGCCCGATTCAAATGCGCAAAAAACAATAAGGGCCATCCCGGAAGTTTGGGGACGGCCCTTATGATGATTTAAACAGTATTACTTTTTAGTTGCGTCATTTCTTTAGCAACACAAACGCAAGTCAAGAAGTGTTTATTCTTTATCGCAGCAACGTCACGTCACCCGCCTGTTCCGGCTGTTCCACACCACCTAATTTGAACCGCATTCGGTAGATGTACACATCCGAGGGCGCCGGTTTGCCTTTGTGCATGCCGTCCCAACCTTCGTTAGTGGTGCTTTGATAAACAATCTGTCCCCAGCGGTTGTAGATTTTGAACTCCGTCATTTCGACCATGCCGGAATGAACCAACCGGAAGACATCGTTTCGATCGTCGCCATTTGGCGTGAATGCCAATGGGATCACAAAATCGGGTTTCAGCACAACCACCGGAACCGGTAGCGATTGTATGAAACAACCCTGTGGAACAAATACCTGAACGCTGTATTGCACCGTACCAACCGTAGCTGGTTCAACAACAATGCTCGAAGTGGTTTGGCCTGAAATTTCAACCCCGTCTGCAAACCATTTGTAGGTGGCGTTTTCTAATTCCGGATCAACCACTGCGGTCAGCCTTGTGGTATCCCCCTGGAATATGGTGTCGCGACCAACTTCTATTTGCACGAAGGAAGCTGTGATATCCACCACGTTCACCGTAAATATTTCCTGAAGCGTGCCGCAACCAGGCCCGTAGGTATAGTTGAGAACGACTTCTGTAGTTTCGTTGATGTCGGAAACGGTTACCGGGTTCCCCGTTGCAGTCAATACGCCATAAGTCCAGGCAAATACGCCGCTAACGCCGCTCGGAGCGTCAGTGACTGCAGTAAAGGTTACCGGATCGTTGAGGCAAATGGTTTGGTCTGGAATTACGCCGAGATCCGGTTCTTCCACCACCGTAATCCGCACCTCGCGCACGATGCTCGTACACTGGTTGGTTGCCGTAACGGTATAGGTGGTCGTCGTTTGCGGAGTGACCTGTACAAAAGGATCGGCAGAGGTGAAATTGGGATCAGAAGAAGATGTCCAAACGTACGTAGAAACCGGGTCGGCTGCCGTCATAAGCTGCACCGGACCCGTATTGGTCTGACAAACCTCAAAACCGGCAATCACATCGGCAATGGGTAATGGGCGCACCGTGATCTGAGCAGTTGCCTGTTGCACGCAATCGCCTTCGCTGGCTTTGACGGTATACTGCACCGTCTGGAAAGGCGTCGCAATTGGTGTAAAACAATCTGTGCAACTCAATCCATCTGTTGGTTCCCAGGTAATTTCTCCCTGTCCAGCGTAATCAAGCAAGAGTTGTACGCTTTGCCCCGGACAAATTGTGGTATCAGAAGGGATAACCATCATGGGAACGCCTTCCACCACATTGATGGAGATGGTATCGGTGACCTGACAGGCCCGGTTAACGGTAGTTCTGATGTAAGTAAAGGTATCGGCTGCCGTAATGACCATATTCCAGAGCGTATCGCTGGTTTCAAAACCCGGGCCTTCTTCCCATAAATGTTTGATATCCGGGAAATTACCCGTTTCGTAAGTCGGGGATGTAAACACAACGATGTCGCCCTCGCAATACGGGCTTTTATCGGGAACCGCCATAAGGTTGCTCAGAGGCAGCGAATCAACCCGGATATAGGCCGAATCGAAAACGGTACATTGCGCAGCAACAAAGGTCGCGAAATACCAACCGGATACGGTCGGTTGTGCAATGACGGTCTGCCCAACTGTATCGCTGAGGTCACCTCCTGGCGACCAGATCAAATTTTCGAAATCACCCGTATTGGTAACCGCCGTTAAGCTAACGGTAGCGCCCAGACAGATTTCCGTTGTATCCGGATTCGTGATGGTTACATCCGAGGGCAGGACGGTCACTGTGATCGTCGCAGTGTCGGCGCAGGCGCTGTTGGCGCTGATGGCAATCAACTGGTAGGTCGTCGTTACTTCCGGCGTGGCAATCGGGCCAGAAACAGTCGGATCGTTGAGGCCGGTTGTCGGCGTCCAGGAATAGGTGGTTGTAACCGTGCCCGGCTCGAACAACTCAGCCAATTGAGTGCTGTAGTTTTGGCAAATGGTTGTATCAGGCGCAATTTGAGGAAACTCGAACGGCGATACATCTATGGTGATTTCGTCGGTAACAATGCAGCCCGCAACCTCAACGGAGGCGGTATATGTAGTGGTTACCTGTGGCGTAGCAATCGGAGTCGGGCTGTTTGGATCGTCCAATCCTGTGGTTGGTGTCCACAGGAGGTTTTGGTTGTTAACGTTGTTTGCAGCGTTCAGACGAACATTGTCCCCCTGACAAATAGCCACTGGATCTAAGGCAGTTACGTCAATAACCGGAGCCACAATTTGTACATAAATAGAATCAATGTCGCTACAAATCGGTCCTATGTTTCCAATTACGCTAACCCAGCCACTAACCTGTGGCGTAAGGGTTGGGTTTGGGCTGGAAGGGTCGCTGAATAAACCGGGCGGCGTCCAGAAATAGGTCGCTGCGCCGTCGGCGTTTAAAGCAACACTGCCGTTTTCGCAAACGAGCACCGTATCCTGTCCGGCAGCAATTTCAACCACCAATTGATCGCGCAATTCAATTTCAAGCGTAAGGTATACCACTTCTCCGCAACCAAAATCATTGGTCAGGGAGATGGTAATCGTTTCCGTAGGTTCTGTAAGCAAATCAGACAGCGGCTGAATCGGAAACGTAAATTCCGTTTGCCCCGGCAGGAAGGTGATTTGCGAAGGAAGCGTCACCAGGTAATCGAGGCCCAGTGTTGCTGTACCGCCGATCGCAATGTTGTACGTGACCGTATCCTCTAATGCGCTGTTCAGGCGGATCACAATTTGATCGGGTGTATTGGTACAATCTTCAATGAGGTAGTCAATACCGGAATTGAACTGCACCGCCAGATCAGGCGCGCCGCCGCGCAAGTCAGAAATAAACACCCCGGAGTCCCAAACCCGGTCAAACCGGTCGGCTATGGCAAGTTTAAGGTGGTAGGTATTGCAGGGTGTTACCTGCGCACGGGCGGTCAGGCTTTTTTTAACGCCGAGCAAATCGGAGGTAAGGCCATCGTATTGGGTACTCAGTCCGCCCACATTGTTGCGGTAGTACTCCCAGTTTATCGTAGAGTTGACACTGTTGATCTGCACGGGCGTATTGTTGCCATCGGGTAATACCGCGATGTTCAACTGGTTGCCGATACTCGGGTCACCGACGATGCCGGGACCGGAAATCAAAAAGGCAAAAATGTCGTTAAATTCCTGATTAATGAACTCAGGATATTCTTCCGAACCGAAAATGTATTCAAAAGTCAACTCGTTCGAGGCGACAAATACATCCAGTTCCAGGATACAGGCATCCAGCGACGGAGAGCCGCCAAAAGCAATGGATAAGGAATCTAAATCTGCATCGCCGGGGGCGCCGTTGTCTGCATTTGGATTACCGCCGCCGCCATTGTTATTCGGCCCTGGCGCCCAGTTTACATCGCCGGTAGTGAGCAGTAACCCACGACCCAGTCCGAGGTTCGTGTCATCGCCGCCCTCGAACAACCCAAAAGCGCGTTGGGGGCAATTGATGTCAGTAATGGTCGCCACCGTTTGAGGGGTAGAAATGAAGTCTATGATATCGTCGTTCGAAATGTCGGGAGTCACCGTAATGCTGACAGGCTCCTCGCAGGCAGCAGCGGTACATTGCCAGGTACCCGCAAAACCTTCAAAAGCTGTGAAACCATCAGATATGAACTGTACGGTAAGGCATCCGCTGGAAGCCTGAACGGAATAACAGACACCGCCGCCGCCGCCATCAGAAAAACCACTGATCTGGGAAATAATGGCGTTCGGATCCGCCTGATCGCTATCGTAAAAAATCAGTTGATCCGCAGGGTCAATGTTATAGTACTGCAACATGAAATTGATGCAACCATGCGGCTGGGAAGGGCAAATGGTGAACGTATGATTTTCCCCATTCATGTAGTCATCATCCGGGCCGCCGGTATCATACAACTCGCCGAAGCATTGTATGGAACCGCCTTCGTCAATGGTATTGACGGGTTCCAAAGGTCCGACACAGAGTTGAAAAGTTCCGGCATTGGGCGTTGCAGATGCTGAATAGTCGTTGATTCTAATGAAATAAACGACGTTTGGCGTCAGCCCCAGGGCGTCCAACTGAACGATGCTTTCGCCGTTTTCAGCAGTTACGCAGAGCAGTTCTGCAAGACCATCCGTTTCGCAATCGCCCCTGTAGAGCGCAATCTGCGGATTAACCATACCCGGTGAGCTACCATCGGTGAGCCCCGTTACGGTAATGGTATAGTCAAATAAGGTGTCGCTTGCAGTGAACGCAAACCAGACGTCGCGCTGTGCGCCACCGCCGTTAAAGCAGGATGGGACGTTACCAAAACCAATATCGGAGGCAGTCGCGTCCACATTGGTGAAAAATACACCCTCAGGACAAGCGGGAGCTACGCCCAGGTCAATGAGGCCGCTACAGTTGTCGTTAACAGGTTGTGCCCAGGCCGCAGCTGCAAAGCACAGAAGTATTGCCGTAAATACTGATCTCATAGTGGATTGATCCAATTTATCGGGTTCGTTCAAAAATAGATACTATTTAGTCGCTGTTTCGCTGCTTTTGCTGCTTGGCAAAATGCATGACAGATTTTTCAGGCCTATTGTCGGGCATAAGCCGCTTTCATTCTTTTACTGGCAAAGCGCTAAGGCTTGTTTCACCTCCTCCAACTTTACCATACCGCAATCATTCCCCCACGCCTGGCAAATGTAATTGATGATATTGGTTATTTCTACATCATTTAGCTGTGGAATTGCTGCCATGGGCTGATTATACGTCGTATCGTTCACCAAAACTTCGCCTTCCATGCCTTTCCGGATGATGCAGGCAATGCCGATTGGATTGTTTTTGATGTAATCGGCGCCTGCAATTGGCGGAATCACCCCCCGCAGTCCTTCGCCCCCTTCCATGTGGCAATTGGCGCAAAAGTTGTTGTACAAAATTTCGCCCTGATAGAACGGCGGATTTCCACAACTTCCAATGGATAGTAGACAGGCAACTGCGAACAGAAAGCAAAACAGGTACTCCTTTTTTTGAAAAAAATTCATGTATAGAACAGATTGAGCGAAAAAATCATTTACGTGGTTTTATCAATAATGTTCCACGGATATTGTTCACCCTGGGTTGCAGATGGGTGATTTCGTAGTCAATAACCTCCGGAATGAGCAACATTTCAAAGCGCTCACTTTTTAAACTGACTGCGGCGTCGGCCGGATCTTCTATGGTGGCGTAGTAGAATTCGTCGGTGTACTTGGCCAGCATTTTCCGGAGATAAGGCTTCAGGTCAAATGTAGCCCTCGTTTTTCCGGAGGCCAGCACAATAGAGGCGTCCTTGGTCAGGGAAAATTGAATGCTATCCGCTTTGAATTCCTGTTTGGCATCCATAGAAAGTTCAATTTTAAAAAGTTTTTCAAAACCTTCTGTGGGTAGGCTGCTTGTAAGTCGCCCGAATGAAAAAGATCCGGATTTTTGATTGGAGATGGTCGCTTCTAATTTCAAATGTTCAATAAGGAGCCTCGAAATATCGTAACGCAAGGTTCTTTTTTGAAACACAGAATCCAGTTCCGAACCAAACCAGGCCTGTGCCGGCTTCATCGCATCGCGTTCTGATAAATAATTGATGATAGAATAAAGCCGTTGCCGTTCATCGTCGTTCACCGTTCCTTTTCCGGGCTGTGCTTTTCCGTTAACAAGCGCGCCGCTTTTGTTCAGCAACGCTTCCAATTGGCCAAACTGGCTCCGACTTGAAACGGCAGTAGCGCTCCAGGGGCCAACAACGCTGAGGAAGGCGATCACCGCCAGGCTTAGCGGGATGAAACGGATGTCGTCTTTTTTGGAAACAATAAAATAAAGGCAGATCAGGAACAGCCAGACGCCCAGCGTCGCCACAAAATAGCGGGGTTCGGTGATGCCATAATCGCTCAGCCGGCGCCAGACTGCGAGGAGCAGAACGGGCACAACGGGGCTGAGTAAATAGAAAAACCAACGCCGGAACCAGGCCAAAAAGGTGGAGTCATCGGTTTCCACCAAACGGTAATTCAACAAATAGGTAAGGATGCCTACGAGCGAAAAACCCAGGCTTAGCGAAGAAACATAACCTTTGGGCCAGTCCCATGCGATGCCGATTTTCAGAATATACGCATAGAGGATAAGCAGGTAAAGTAAGGTCAGGGGAATCAGGATGTATTTGACCAAATTCCGGATTGCAGCATTATAGCTTGGGTCATCTTCTGAAAGTGCGTAGTCTTTAGGCACCTGACTCAGGAAATAAAGCGGATGAAAGCCCGCCGCAATGACGGTAAATAAGTGCAGGTAAATTCGCCAGCTTAGGTCTAAGCTGAACAATTGGTCAACCCCCAAAATCGCCAGGCTGATGCCCACATACAGCACAAGTCCATAAAAAGCTGCAACCATCCATTCGGCCAGCAGGAGTTTATTGAATTTCCAGAAGCTCAACACCGCATCTCCTTTGCGATTGAGGTAAGCAGATACGGCTACTCCGCAGTGAACAGCCAAAGCCAGCGCAAAAAAGCGAAACCCGTCTACCGGTGCTTCATAGTCTGGCGCCACTTTTAGGGTGGCGAAATATCCCATGAGTGCCAACAGCGCGAGGCCCCGGAGTGCCCAGGTTTTTTGCAGCGACCAACCATAAGACTCGCAGGCAATGGAGGTGCTGAGCAGCAAAGGAACGCCCAGTGCAGTTGCCATAATGATGCGCATTAACCAGGCTTCTGCCTGTCCGCCCTCATTGCGTTCGACAAATACGATGCTGGCGATCATGCAGGCAATCGCCAGCAAGGAAGCTGCGGGAAACCTTAACCAGGCTGTTTTAATGTGCTGAAAAAGAGCGGTTAAAGATGGAAATTGCATGTGTGCTGGGTTTTGTTCGGCGACCGCACTGTGGTAGCAGACGTGCGAAAGCTACAACATTATTGTGGATGGCCAAAATACTCAGTTAATCTCTACCCATAAAAAGGGAAGTTTCAAGCACCATTGGTAAGGCCTAACCATTTACAGGGAGGCCGCTCCATATTTGCAGGCAGTAAGGACTATCTGTTAAAGGTCAGTAAAAATTCGCTGTTAAAGGGGTTTCGGGAGGGTAGGGGACGGGCGTAGCTTTGCATTATACTTTTTCAAAAGTTAAACGGAAAATCATGAGAAATGCAATCCTCCTTAGACCTGCAAAGTCATGGATGGCGCTGAAAAACCAGGAATCGAAGTGGGCTTTGATTTACATAAAACGCATTTCCGATACCGAATTGCATGTTGGATGTAACTGCTCCTGCTAAAGTTGGTCGGTGGCAGCGGTAAGTCTGAAGTTTTGGGCTAAATTTGCTCATTCACGCAGCGTATGTTGGGTGAATTTCCAACATGCACTTAAAAACGATCCTTATGCGCAACTTATTTACCCTTACGCTTGCCTGTTTCCTGTTGGTGCTGAATCTCTCTGCACAAAACCTTTGCGGAAGTGGCCGCTACGTCGAACCCGTTTTCAATTGTGTAGACACGACTGAAAACATTGTCTATGGACAGGGGCGCCTCAACTGGAGTTCGCAGAACTTCTTTTGCCAATTCGGCGCCTTGCCGCCCTACAACAATTTTCAGGATTTGCTCTGCGATGTGTATGAACCTTGCGGCGATGCAGAAATGGAGCGCCCTTTGCTGGTGGTGATTCACGGCGGCGCCTGGGCCGGAGGAAACAAGCGGGACATGGCGCCCTATTGCCACCAAATGGCGCTGAGGGGCTATGTGGTGGTTTCCATCAGCTACCGGTTGAGCATCACGTCAAACTTACTTTGCTGGAACGCAGAACTGGACGAAAATAAATTTTTCCGGGCCTTTTACCGGGCCATGCAGGACGCAAAAGCTGCGGTGCGCTTCTTCCGCGCCAATGCTGCCCAATGGCGGATTGATCCCGATCAGATTTTTGCTGCCGGCCACAGCGCAGGGGCGTTTACCGCACTTGGATTGGCTTACCTGACAGACGATGCAGAGCGGCCTGATGCTACGCTCCAATTGGATTATTGCGGAAATGCGGCTGGCGAACCGCTTTGCGCGGACCTGGGCGGCATCGAGGGCGAAGGTGGGAACCCCGGCATCAGTTCGGCCATCAAAGCTGTGATCCCAATGTCAGGCGCCTTGCCCGACCTGACTTTTTTGGATGGGGCGAACGATCCGCCCATGTTGCTGATTCACGGCACCGCCGATGACGTGGTGCCTTATGCAGAAGGCTGCGTGCTCCAAAACCTGCGCAATATCGGCTTGTTCAATCCCTGCATTGACGTTTATGGTTCGGCTTCAATTCTGGCATTTGCAGACAGCATCGGGATGGATGCCCAATTGCTGACGTTTACTGGCGGCGGGCACAATTTTACCGCAGCAGAGTCAGATTCCATCGTGCTGCACAGCGCCCGGTTTTTATGCTGCCAATTGGACGACGGCAATTGCCAGACGGTGAACACCAATGAGTTAGCTGACGAATTCCCAATAGAAGTTTTTCCAAATCCTGCCGCCACGGAATTGAACGTTCGGGTTGGTATTAATGATCCCTGGAAAATAGGCTTGTATGATTTGAACGGACGCCTGATACAGGAAAAGACTTCCTCCAATACTGCACTTAATTTGAATCTGACCGGAATCCCTTCCGGAATTTACGTACTGCGCGTTTGGCAAAATAACAATACCCGCACCTTTAAAGTGATCCGATCATGAATTGTTCACGAATAAGCAAGTTCAAATTTCCCGCTTGCAGCCACTTCATAGGTTCAGCGTAGTCAAATGGAATTTTGAACAAGCCCTTAAACTGACTTAATTATGAAAAGCCATCAACTAAGTCTTTTTACAATCCTGGTGTTAACCTGCTTTCAAATAAATGCACAATCGCTTGTCAATGAAGCTTATGGCTATCTTGGAGTGGATGTCAGCCGCGGCAATAAGATCGTCAGAACCGCCGACGGCAATTTTTTGCTCGGGGGAGAGAGCAACGGTGGCGCATTCCTCATCAAAGTAGATTGTGGCGGAAGGCTTCTGGGAGCGCTGATTCTTGGGGATCAGCTGGGGCAGCTTTCGGGCGTCAACGACCTGATCATCCAAACTGACGGCAGCATTGTTGTTGCCGGCACATGCAAAAACTGTGTTGCTTCCGATACCCTGGGCCGCGTTTTTGTATTGAAAACGGATGCCAACCTGGTTTTGGACGAAACCACAGGAATCAAATTTTTTGCAAATCCTAACCAACCGAATTCGGCAATTGTAAATTATGCGGCGCCGTCTATCGCGCGGCTCGGGAACGGTAATTTTGTAATGGCATACCAGGATGATTTTTTTGGCGGTAACCTCGATCTTGTCCTGCTGGATGACCAGTTGAATTACCTGACCGGGCAGTTTCATCATTTTGCCTTCATCGAAAGCGCACCCTCCGTGACGGCAAATGGGAATGGTTTTACGGTTGCGGAAACCGCCTTTACGTTCGGCGAAACCTATTTCGGTTCTGTGAGCCACTACGCCCTGTTTAGCGATCCACCTGGGTTTTCCCTTTCCTGGGAACGCAAAATAGAGGCTTCGCCCCGGAAAATCCTCACCCACCCGAATGGAAAACTCTATCTGGCTGCGACTCAGCCTTACTCCGGCCTGGATTCGGATGTCGTGGTGATGGAATTGGACCCCGATGAACAGGGCGCTCCCAGCGATTCCATTTTTTTTGACCTTTACGATATTGGCCTGAACGACGCAGCAGCCGACCTCCGCATCACTGCGAATGGCAGCCTGATCCTGGCTCAGACGGCTTCGACCAGCCCCTTTACTGCCGCTTGTGTGCGCTTGCTCGATGTGGCGCCCTTAGCTCAGATTCAGGAAGAGGTCATCCTGCCGCAAAACGGCACGTTTATTATGGATGCCCGCAGCATCGTGCCCATTTCGCCGAGCGGAGCAGGGTATGCAATGACCGGCGTGCGCGACCACACGGCCAATCGCACTTTTTTTTACCAAAAATCAGCCCTTTCCTGCGCGCCGAACTCGGTTGTGCTGGAACCCTTTGACTACTGCGATGGCAATAGCGCGCTGATTGAAAACGACATCCAAACCCATCCGCTGTCTCAGCCTTTTGTCTACAACGACGTGGTTTACGGCAGCGGCATTGATGTGCATGGCAATAATGAGCCGCTCGAATTGGATGTTTATGTGCCGCGCGACCTGCATTACAGCAATTCCGATGCGCTCCGTCCCCTTTTTGTGTGGGTGCATGGCGGCGCTTACGTAGCCGGCGATGAAGACGTTTATGGGCCCGTATGCATAGATTTTACTCAAAAAGGGTTCATCAGCGCTTCGGTTTCTTACCGGTTGGGCATGCCCAATGCGGATGTTTGCAGCAACAGTTGGGACGAGTTTCTGAAAGCAGCCTACCGCTCAGCCCAGGATGTGCGCAAAGCGCTACGCTTCCTTTACGACAATGCAGCACAATACCATATTGATCCCAACCAGATTTACCTGGGAGGCTTCAGTGCAGGCGCCGGGGCTACACTCCACGCCGCATTCCTTGACGACGGAGATTTGCAGTTTTTGCCGGCAGGCATTCAGGCGCTGGGTGGATTGGCGGCGCCGGTTCCGTTGGCAGGTGTTTGCATTTATGGCGGTGCAGGGGCCATTGACCTGGGGATCATTGAATACGATGAACAGATTCCTGTATTTCTGGTACACGGCACCTGCGATCCGATTGCGCCGTTCGACGAAAACTATGTACTCTGCCCCAACTGGCCGGTGGTAAGCGGCGCTTTGCAAGTGGCACAGCAGTTGTATCAGGAGCAGGTTCCGCTCAGCTTTCAGGTATACCGGGGCGCTGGCCACGGGGTAGAGGGCGGGGATGAAGTTGCGATGTACGACAACCTGCGTGAATACCTCAAAAATAACCTGATTTGCGGCGATCCGCCCGTCTATGAATGCGCCGATTACGGCCTGGATACGTTGCCCTGCGCCATGGGCGATTTTTGCGCGGTTGTGACAACCGGCGTAGAAGAGCAAGTGCTGGTGCACCCCCTGACCGTGTTTCCAAACCCCGCAACCGACCAGGTCACCATTTCAGGATTGGAAAGTTCGGGGGAAGCCGTGCTGCGCAGCATGGATGGCCGGGTAGTGCGAACCATCCGCCTGGAAACGGGCAATAATCCAGTCAGCCTGAACGGATTGCCAAAAGGACTTTACATCATCGAATGCCGGATGCCGTATGGAATTGCCATCGGGCGGGTGGTGAAGCAATGAGCCGGGGAGTTTGGTAAGGTTTTGGTTCAGGTGTCGGACACTTTGGAAGTGTCCGACACCTGAACCAAAACCTTACCCAAAAAATATTTCCCCTTTTTTCCAACCCTTTTGAAATTACACCTGTCTTTTAAGATGCATACAAAGTATGTGACTTAATATTTTGGAATACTGCAAAAGAGAGGCCTCGAACCTGTTCACGCTGGTTTCGGGGCCTTTTACTTTATAGAAGGCGCAGCACGCACCAGCGATACATTCCGCTCATAATCAAACAACGTCAACCGCCGCAAATCATAATAAGCCAGCCAAAAATTGCGCAGCGCAGCAATATACCCCCTCCGCGAACTGGCTTCTTCCTGAAGCGCCAAATTGAGGTCAGTGATGAGGATATTGCCCACCAAATACCGCTGCCGCGTAATGCCCAGCCGTTTTTGTGCAATTTCGTACGCCCGCAACGCAATGCGCACCTGCTCACGCACCAGGTCAAATTGTTGCACCTTCACCAACACTTCCCGTTCAAAATTAACCCGTTCC
>JALHRK010000087.1:0-5259 GCA_022841505.1 Saprospiraceae bacterium
GCGCGCTCGACTACTGGCATACCGAGCCCGCTGATACCCACACGATTTATTTTTTGACTTCGGAAGGCACACACCTGCTGGCTGGGTACCGTTGCCCGCAAGAAGGGTGCGGTTCTGGAAAAGTTTTGATTTTCAATCCGGATGGCACCTACAAGCCCGCCGCGAACGGTTGCGTCAATATCCCCAATTACGCGATAGAAGACGAACAGGGCCGTATCTGGTTTGGCGAAGAGTACCGCGATTTTCGGGTTTCCTACAACCCTTCGGACGATATCAACTGCGCCCGTTTCTCTTTTGAATCGCCCTATTCGGAAAATGCCTGGGCCATGACGGTCGAAAACAACCAGTTCTGGCTGGCTTCGGGGGCATTGAACCAGCAGTTGGGGTACCGTTTCTTAGACGACGGTTTTTCTTCTTTTATTGACAACCGCTGGACGATTTACAACCGCTGGTCGAGGCAGGAAATGCGCGGCATGGACGGCAGCAGCGATCCCGGTTTCACCTCCGACGACCTGCGCGACATCCTCTCTGTAGCAGTCAGCCCGGTTTCCGGAAAGGTTTACGCTGGCTCTTATTTAGAGGGCTTGATCGAATTCGAACCGGAGCTGGATAAAATGACGATATACAACAAAAATAACTCCATCCTTCAACCCGCACTTCAGGACGAATCCCGGACGCGGATTGGGGGGCTGGCCTTCGACGACGAAGGCGATCTTTGGATCAGCAACCACCGGGCCATCAACGACAAGCCGATTGCGGTGCTTCGCAAAGACGGAACCTGGCAAAGCTTTGGCGCCAATTGCGACCAGATTGAAGTGTTTCAGTTGGATGTAGATCAAAGTGGTTACAAATGGATTGTTACCGGTGCCAGTTCGGGGATGATGGTTTTTGACGAAGGCGATGCCGCGCTCGCTACCGACGACCGCTGCCGGAGCTTCACCACGTCCAACAGCAGCCTGCCTACCAATTCGATCAATTGTCTCGTTGTTGATTTGGATGGCGACATCTGGGTTGGCACCGCTGAAGGAATTGTGATTTTTGAATGTGGATCCAATGCGTTTGACACCAGTTGCCGGGGCACCCGCCCCATCGTGGAGGTTGACGGATTTGGCGCTTACCTGCTCGAAACCGAAAACGTCAAAACCATTGCGGTAGATGGCGCCAACCGCAAATGGATTGGCACGGAAAACGGCATTTTCCTGATTTCAGCAGACGGGTTCGAGCAAATTGCCCGTTTCACCGTTGACAATTCACCTTTGTTTGACAATACGATTCAGAGCATTGCCGTAAATCAAAAAACGGGGGAAGTCTTCATTTCTACCCTGAAAGGCGTGCTTTCTTTCCAAAGCGACGCCATCGAAGGCAACCGGGTTCACAGCGCCAACATTGAAGTTTACCCGAATCCGGTGTATTCGGACTACGATGGCCCCATTGCCATCCGGGGTCTTGCCCGCGATGCCGCTGTAAAAATCACCGACATTCACGGTCGGTTGGTGTACGAAACGAAAGCCTTAGGCGGTCAGGCCGTTTGGGATGGCCGTAACTACAACGGCCAACGGGCAGCCACGGGGGTTTATCTTGTTTTTAGTTCCAGCAGTCCGCGGTTTTCTGGCTTTGGAGACCCCGATTCTGCAGTCGCAAAAATTGTGCTCGTACACTAATATGGATGATCCCCTTATCAGTATCCTGATGCCGGTTCGGAACGCCGGGCCTTATTTAGAAGCTTGTATTGAGTCCATCCTGGAACAAACCTATCCTCATTGGGAGTTGCTGCCGGTAGACGACGGCTCGGTAGATGATAGTTTAGCCCTGCTGGAGCGTTTTGCGCAGCGCGACCCCCGAATTCGCGTCAACCGGAACGGGCAAAACCGCGGCATTCCTTCGGCACTGCGGCTGGCTTTTTCGCACAGCCGGGGCGCACTCCTCACCCGCATGGATGCAGACGACCGCATGGCGCCTCAAAAATTAGAACGCCTCAGCGCCCTGTTGCAAAATAACGGCCCCGGCCACATCGCAACGGCCCGGGTGGCTTATTTTTCTGACACCGTTTTAGGCGACGGTTACCTGCGTTATCAAGACTGGCTGAACGACCTGATGCGCACCGGGCGGCACTATGAAGCTATTTATAAGGAATGTGTGCTTCCATCTCCCTGCTGGATGGCGTTTCGGGAAGATTTGCTGCGCTGCAGCGCCTTTGAAGCCGAAACCTATCCCGAAGACTACGACCTGTGTTTTCGCTTTTACAAGGCTGGTTTCCGGATCGCAGCAGTGCAGGAAACGCTGCACTTTTGGCGGGATCACAGCAGCAGGGCCTCGCGGAATGAACCACAGTACGCCAACCAAAGTTATTTCGACCTGAAATTGCCTTATTTTCTGGAACTCGACTACAACCCTGCCCGCCCGCTGGTGCTGTGGGGCGCCGGAAAAAAAGGAAAACAATTGGCAAAGCGGCTCTCTGAAAACGGCATTCCGTTCCATTGGGTATGCGACAACCCCGCCAAATGGGGCGTGCGGCTGCATGAAACCGAATTGAAAGATTTTCGGATTATTCCGGAGCTGGCACACCCGCAGTTGATCATTGCAGTGGCCGCGCCGGACGGGCAGGTGGAAATTTTGGAGTTTTTGGAAAAACAGGCTTTCAAGGCTGGGGTGGATTACTTCTTTTTCTGTTAGGCTTTTTTTACCACGTAGTTTTTTTTACCACATAGTTCACAGTAGACGGTTTCACATAGATCACATAGTAACTATACTATTTTCAAGGGACATTAACTCCTATGTGTCCTATGTGAAAACAACTATGTGGTCTATGTGGTAAAAAAAAACCTAGTTTTTGCGTTTCCGCTTACCGTATTCAGGGCAGCGCAAATCCCCAAAATAATAGACCAGTGCGATGTTGGCAATGGCATAGGCATCATTATTGCTGCTGTTGCCCCGCTGGCGGCCTTCTTCTCCGATGGGGCCGTCGTTGGCGCCGGGAATGATGATGGAGCGGTCGGAAAGTGCCACGGCAATTTCACCGCGTGCTTTCAGCAGGTCGCTTTTGTCCGGGTAGACAGTGCTTACATCGTCTAAATAATCGGTAAACAATTGCCGTACGCCCAACTCAACGTTAAGGCTCCATTCGTAGCTCAGGTCGAGCTTCATGCCCATTCCGAAAGCTAACCCTCCGTGAACGCTGTAATATTCTTCGCCTTTGAACTGGCCTTCGGTGCCCAGCGGGCGCAGTTCATAGAGCTCATCGCCCAGCCGCGCTTTGGGGTTAAAGTGAAACCCGGTGAGGCCAAGAAAAATATAGGGAGAGAAGTAATTTTCCTTACTGCCGTGGATGTAAGGCAAAAAACTAAACTCGAATTGTGCCGTAACGTCCACGAGGGAAGACTCAAAACTCAGGTTTCTGGCGCGTTCGAAAATATTTCTGGAACGAGCGTCGTCGGCTTCTACTTTACCGACGCCAGCCGAAAATTTGAGGGCAAGGCGCTCGTTGAAATTGTAGCGTGCAAGAATACCCGCTGCAAGACCAGGCGTGCCTAAATTATAGCTGGTGTTCAGGTCGCCAAAATACCAGGAAGCACCAGCCCAGGGGCCTGCTTCCCAGCCTTTCTGTGCCAGAATATGAAGGGAAATGAATGTCGCGAGGAAAACTAAACCTGTCTTTTTCACCGTTAAAGTTTGTGTGATGGATGTGCCTACAAGCCCGGTTTGGGCACGCAAAGTTACTAATTAACGGCAAAATGGAAACGTGTGGTATGGCGTTAACCCAAAGGCGGAACGGATAAATGCAGTTCTCCCTACAGGCATTCGCTATCGTATTCCAATAAGTGCCATCATGCGTCCGGTAATTCCGTGCTCCCGGCGGTGTGAAAAATAGTCTTCCGGATCCAGCACGGTAGAATAAGGTGATACTTCGATTTGCGCGTCGGGAATGCCCCATCCGAGCAGCAGGGCTTTATTGGCCGATTTCAGGTCAACCGTAAACTTCCGGCGGGTTTCGTCCCAGGTTTTAAAGGCCGGATCGAAATGTTGTGCAACTTCTTCCCCCACTTCATAGGAACATGCGTCAATGCAGGTTCCAACCCAGGCGTAACAATCGGCGGGTTGGGTTCCGAATGCGGCCTGCATGGCGTCCAGGGTTTTGCGAACAATCGCAAGCGCCGTGCCTTTCCAGCCCGCGTGAACCGCAGCGACTACCTGTTGTCCGGCATCGTAGATCAGAATTGGCGTGCAATCGGCGATGCCAACCGTTAGAAACAAGCCCTTTTTTTGAGTGATCAGGGCATCGTAGCCCTCGTGCAATCCGGGCGCTTCCACATTTAGTATCCGGTCTCCGTGAACCTGATGGGCGCCACTTATCGTATCTTCTGGTATGCCTAAGGTTGTAAAAAAACGGCGGCGGTTTTCGAGCACGTTCTCAGGATCGTCTGCGGTGTGAAGCCCGAGGTTGAGCGAGTTGTAAGGGGCAGGACTGACGCCGCCATGCCTCGTACTCTCTGCGGCAAGAACATCCGGGAAGGCACTGAACACTTTGGAGTTGCGATAAATCATGTGCTTTTGGAGCGCAAATTACGGCGTCAAAAGGACCGGGTTGCCATTTTTTTTTCAAAAAAGATATGCCGTCGCAACTTACATCTTTCCAAATACTTGTTTGTTAATTCTAAAATTCGTAATATCGTGACGCCAATTTGTGTGGACGTGTGAACAATTCTTCTGTATTGACTGTACTCATTCTTAGAATTCAGAGGATATGAAATTTCAAACCAATATTGCATTGCTGTTTTTGTTGTTTACACTGCCCGTTTTGGCGCAGCAACAACTGCCTTCCGGAAAGAATTATTACGATGAAGGCCCAGCCGGGATTGTCTATCAAAAAGAGACCACTTTCGACATCAAACTGCATACCAATGGTTTGATTGCGCTGGGATTTAATTCCGGCAAGCTGAAAACTTATTATCAGACCCGCTTTTGGAATATCGAACTCGGGGAGTTGAAACACCACAAAGAATACCGCCAGAGTTTCGATTTCCGGGCGCCGGCGGCCAACAGCATTGCGCGATCTTTTATTTTTGGGAAACAGAACAACTTCTATGTGCTGCGCGGCGGTTTTGGCGAAAAACGCTACCTTTCTGACAAAGCCAAACGCAAAGGCGTGGCGCTGGGCGTTGTCTACTCCGGCGGCCCATCCTTAGGCATCCTTAAACCTTACTACTTAGAATTGATCCGAACCGACCCTGACGGCGGGAACAATTTTTACATCCGCAGCGA
>JALHRK010000087.1:5269-19257 GCA_022841505.1 Saprospiraceae bacterium
ATATAGTCCTGGCAATGAAGATTTGTTTCTGGACATCAGCCGGATTTATGGCTCTTCGGGCTTCACAAAAGGTTTGGGACAGCTGTCTGTGGTGCCGGGTCTTAACTTCAGAGCGGCCCTGCATTTCGACTGGGGTGCTTACGACGAGTTCGTAAAAGCTTTGGAAGCGGGCATCATGGCCGATTTCTACTTCAAAAAAATTCCCATCATGGTGGAATCTCCTTCGGTTCCTAATGCAGAAAACCGGGCATTTTTCATCAACCTTTACCTAACTTTGCAGCTCGGCAAGCGCACTTGAATCTGATGTGATGCCGATTTTGATTGCTGCGGGCAACCCATTGTCAAGTGTGGTTGTTTCTGCAATAAGTTAGTAAAAGGGCCATTATTATGCTGGACTTACCCATCGTTGAAAAAGAATCTCCTTCGCGCCGGCCCAACTGGTTGCGCGTAAAACTCCCCATTGGCGAAAGCTATAGAAAAGTACGCAACCTCGTTGATGAATACAAGCTGCACACCATTTGCCAAAGCGGCAATTGCCCGAATATGGGTGAATGCTGGGGCGCAGGCACGGCAACTTTTATGATTCTGGGCAATACCTGTACCCGGTCCTGTTCGTTTTGCGCCGTGAAAACCGGCAGGCCAAACGAATACGACACCGACGAGCCGCGCCGGGTGGCAGAAGCCATTTTTCTCATGGGCGTAAAACACGCGGTCATCACGTCCGTCAATCGCGATGAGCTGAAAGACCGCGGCGCAGAAATCTGGTACCAAACGGTGCATGCCGTTAAAACTGTTTCGCCGGAAACGACCATTGAAACGCTTATTCCGGACGTGAAAGCCAACTGGGAAGCGCTCGAACGCATGATCAGCGCCGGGCAGGAAGTGGTTTCGCACAACATGGAAACCGTGGAGCGCCTGTATCGCAAAGTGCGCCCGCAGGCAAAATACGAGCGCAGCCTGGAGCAAATCCAACGCACCAAAGCTTACGGGCAGCGCACCAAATCCGGCATCATGGTCGGTCTGGGCGAAACGGAAGACGAAGTGCTGCGCGTCATGGACGACCTGGTGGCCCACGGCTGCGACGTGCTTACCATCGGCCAGTATCTCCAGCCGACCAAAATGCACCTGGAGATTGCCGAATACGTACACCCCGACACGTTTGCGTTTTATAAAGAAGCAGGGATGGCCAAAGGCTTTGATTATGTGGAAAGCGGGCCGCTGGTGCGGTCTTCTTATCATGCGGAGCGGCATGTGTTTGCTTCGAAAAACAGTTTTTGAGCTATGCAAAAAACACTCGAATTACAATACGATCTGATCAAAAGCGCCCGAAGCGTTCTGCTCGACTATTGTGAAACCTTGAGCCCCGAAGCGTTTCTTACTGAAAATTCCAATTTTGGTACGGGAAGCGTCCGAAACCTGCTGGTACACAATGCCAATACCTACATTGGCTGGCTGGGCATCCGGGCGTTGAAGCAGGACCGATCGTTTATTCCCTATTCATCTATTTCAAATGTTGGAGAAATTCGGCTGCTTTATCTGGATGTGGATCTACTGGTCAGCGACTTCCTTGCAGCATTTTCAGGAGATTATCTGACAGCGATAGAACTTGACCTGGGCGACGAAATTATTGCAGCCAGCCCATTCCAGTTGTTTACGCACGTCATTACCCACGAATTTCATCATAAGGGGCAGATTCTTTCGCTGAGCCGGCATTTGGGGTATGTACCAGTTGACACTGACGTAATGCGGTAGTGGTGGAGTCTAACTACTTCATTTTGTCAGTGCTATCATTTGACTCCCAATCAAATAAACAGGGTCATATTTCCTCGGACAAAAACTGCTCACTTTCCTGTATCGGCCATCTTTCAAAATTTCTAATCTCCAGGATGAGCCGTCAAAGCAGGCTCTATGGAAGCGAAGACTTGGTAAGTCCCAAAAACCCGTGTCATGGATAATCGCTTTGATCTTTGCTTCTTCTAATTCATTCATCAAGTGCTTAACCGAATGAACGATCTCAAAGCAGCTTTTTTCTAAAGGTTTCCCGGATACATAGGGCGACAGGCATACCAAGTTGAATTTTTTGTAGATAACCTCAGCGGCAAGCTGCTTTTTCTCAATCCGATATATTTCAATTAAGCCTAAAACCTCAGTGAACACCGTAAGGCGATATAGTTCCGCTGTTTTTGAATCTTTATTTTGTTCAAAATCATCTTCTTCTGTAAAGAGCCTCCACAGAGAATCCATCTCAATGGCGTATTTTATCTCCCTGTTTTTTTTCTCCAGTTGATTCGTTGCGGTTGAGTCATTTAATGCCAATGCATTTAGAAATTCTTCTATAAAATCTTGATCCTGATAATATTCAGGCTGGTTGAGGTATTCGCTTAGCAATTGCCGGGTTTCATTGTCACAAATCCCTACTGGCTGCTGCTGAGCAGTTTGATGCAGGCATCCCAAAAAGGAAGATCCGGCCATTAGGATAATGAAGAACCTGGATAGCTTCATCCGCTGAAACTTTGCAGTTTAACGTGGATTTGGCCACAAGTGACAAAACGATGGTGAATTTTTGTATCTAAAATTTCCCGCAAAGCGCGCAAAGGGCTCGCGAAGGACGCAAAGTGGGACGCCAGCTTTGCGGACTTAGCGTAACCTTTGCGCGCTTTGCGGGAAACAATCTCTCGCAAAAGACGCTAAGGAAGCGTTTTGAGTTTAACAAATTTACGGCGAGCTAAAATCAATCTCGGTATTATCCCCAATATTCAAACTATGCCGCAGGCCCGTAATGGCCGTATCATTCCCAACCACTGATTGTTGAAGGATGACCTCTTTAATAGAGGCATAATTGCCGATGATGGAATCTTTGATGATGGCGTTGGCGATGCGCGTATTGTTGCCGATCGTGACATGCGGCCCTACGATGGAGTCGGCGATTGAGCAATTTTCGCCGATGCTCACCGGATGAATGATGATGGAATTGTCGAAAGGCGGCAGGTTGTCGGAGGCATAGCCTTCGCGGTCGAGCAGGATCGCGTTGGTTTCCAGCAGCACCTCTTTTTTACCACAATTGAACCAGTTGTCCACCGGAAAAGCGTGCAATTTGGCCCCGCGCGTGATCATGCGCATCAACGAATCGGTGAGGGGGAACTCGCCTTCGGTGCGGATATTATTTTTTATGTTGTAATTCAGGGCTTCGATCAGGGAAGCCACCTCTTTGATTTTGTAAAATCCGACTAAAGCTAAATCAGATTTTGGAATGCGCGGCTTTTCCACCACACGCCGCACGAGCCCTGTTTTGCTGCATTCCGCCACGCCATACTCGCGCGGATCGTTTACTTTTTTAACACCAAGACAGGAATAGGGATGCGCCATAATTTTGTTAAAATCTACATCCACAATGGCGTCCCCAAAAAAGATGAAGACCTCACTGGCATCTTC
This sequence comes from Saprospiraceae bacterium, assembly GCA_022841505.1. Lineage (GTDB taxonomy): Bacteria > Bacteroidota > Bacteroidia > Chitinophagales > Saprospiraceae > JABWAJ01. Next base: position 8,702 of record JALHRK010000087.1, read on the forward strand.
GAAGAGCGCTTTAGCTGTCCAGATGGCGTGGCCCGACCCCAGCCGGTTTTCCTGCACCACGAACGCCGTGTTGAGGTGGGGATAATTTTGTTCTACGTACGCTTTGATTTTTTCTCCGAGGTAGCCGATTATAAAAATAAAATCCTGAATCCCGACGGCTTCCAACTGGTCAATGATGAAAGAAATAATAGGCTTGCCAGCCACCGGAATCAGGGGCTTGGGCTGCGTATACGTTAATGGACGGAGTTGCGTGCCGGCGCCGGCAACCGGAATGATGGCCTTCATAGAGGGAGTTCCTTCTTGCAATATTGCACAAGCAAAGTAAGCATATTTTTTATTAGAAAAGTGTTTGATCCTTATAAAATCCTTAGGTTGATAGTAGCGGCTATGTTTACGGGGCCTTATTTTGTCCTCCAATTTGCTAAAGAAGATTTGCATTGTCCGGGTTTTAGTCTTTTCTTTGGGAAGGCCGTACATTTGCAGAAGGATTGTAAATAAATATTGAATCGCGTGAAAGCAAGTATTAAAATTTATCCCCGTACCTGGGCTGTTGCAATGCTTGCAGTCGCATTCTCTCTTCAGTTATCCGCCCAGGCGCCGCCCGTCAGCACTTCGCCCCAAAATAAAAATGCTGTACTCGAAATTTATGACGGCATCTATTGCAGCTATTGCCCGCAGGGCCACCAAATCGCCGGTGAAATCCTCAACAATGCCCCCGACGACGTCGTACTCATCAGCATCCACAGCGGCCAATACGCCGCGCCGGCATTGGGACATCCCGATTTTCGTACTGAGTTTGGCGCAGCGCTGGCCGGGCAAACCGGCCTCAACGGCTATCCCGCCGGAACGGTAAACCGCCATGTTTTTCCGGAACTTCAGCAAGGCTTGCCGGGCAATACTGCAATGAACCGCATCCACTGGCAAAGTGCAGTCACTCAAACCCTTGCACAACCTTCACCGGTTAACATCGCCGCCGAAGCGACCATTGATGTAACTGCGGGTTTACTCACGGTGAATCTGGAATTTTATTACACGGCTTCCAGTTCGACGCCTACCAATTTTTTGCATGTCGCTTTGGTGCAAAATCACATCGCCGGCCCGCAAATCGGCGGAGCTGCGGGCGATCTTTACGACCACAACCACGTGCTCCGACACCTGCTGACCGGACAATGGGGGCAACCCATTGGTACCACTACGGCAGGTTATTTCGAAGGGCGCCAATATACCTACGCCTTGCCGGCCGATATCCGCGACATCCCTTTAGAGGTGGCCAATTTGCGGCTGGCTGTATTTATATCGGAAGGGCATCAGGAGATCATCAACGGCATTTCGGTGACACCGGATTTTCTTATGCCGCATGACATCAATGCTGGCCTGCTTTGCGCCAAATCCGACGCGGTCATTTGCAATTCTGAGGTAGCGCCGGTTTTGCGCATTCGAAACGAGGGCAATGCGATCCTGAACAACCTGCAGCTCAGTTATCAGGTGAATGACGGCCCGATGCAGCAGCACGCCTGGTACGGCTCGCTGGAAACTTACGAATGGGCCGATGTGACGCTGCCTTCCATCGCGTTCATGCCATCTGCCACCGGTGCAAACCTGATCCGCATTTTCAGCGCCAACCCAAATGGGGCAGCGGACCAATGGGCGGCGAATGACAGCACAGAAGTTGCGTTCAGCAGTCCCCCCGTTTGCAATACCATGACCCTTAAAGTAGAATTAAAAACGGATGCTTTTGGCTACGAAACCTATTGGGAACTAATTGATGACCAGGGAATTGTATACGATCACGGCGGGAATGAAAACGTGGGCTCCAATGGAGGCGGCGTTCAGTACGCGACCCCTTCAGATCCCGGCGCTTATGGCAACCATCAGTTTATTTCCAAACACATAACCGTTCCGGTGGAAGGATGCTATTACCTGCGCCTGCTGGACGATTATGGCGATGGCATCTGCTGCGATTATGGCGATGGGTATTACCGGATCAAAAATGCCCAGGGCAACCTTTTGGTATCCGGCGGCCTCTTTACGGTGGAATACATCGAACCGGTATACGTGCAGGAAATTGCAGTGGCAGCCACGGATGTATCAGAATTGAGCCTAAATGCCACGATTTATCCGAACCCTGTGCAGGGGGATGTGTTGTATTGTAAGGTAGAGCTGCCGGCAGCCCGGCCGATTGCAGTCAGCATTTTTGACATTTCCGGGCGAATGATCGGACAACCTGCCGTCTATGACCTGCCAGCCGGCGCAAGCGAAATCAGCCTCAGCACGACAAATCTGGCAGAAGGCGCTTATCAACTGCGTTTAACAACCGATTCCGGGCATCTTGGCAAGGTATTTGTCGTACACCGTTAAGGCAAAGGTTAAATAAGGCTTAATGGCATTGACAGTACCCCGCTTCTGGCCGTACCTTTGTGGCAACAAAAGCCATTTTGCAAACCCGTGTATAAAATGAACAATAATGAGACGACTACTACATTTGTTATATATTCCCTTGTTAATCTGCACCGCCAATGCGCAAAACTTAGTGTCGGTCAGTTCCACTTCGGTAGAAAAAAAATTCATTACCGACCTGCGCGATGCTTCCTTAAGCCTCGAATTGCGTTCCAAAATCACCAATACCAGCAACCATAACATCTCGCTCAAGTGGAACCGGACGGTCATCAACCAGCCTTTTGAGTGGGAAACGCAGGTTTGCGACAAAAACTCCTGCTACCTGCCTGCTTTCAACACCAATTACGATCCTGCTGCCGGCATCCTGCTGCCGGTGAGCCTGGCGCCCGGCGCGTCCTTCGACCTCCTGCTGCATATTTTTCCGAACAGAACGCCGGGAACGGGCGTTTTTGACATTGACATTTCGCAAACGGGCAAACCGGAAAACATCCTTTCTTCGATTTCTTTTTCTACGATCGTGGAGAGTATGACCTTTACGTCAGAGGTGACGAATAAAATTGACTTGAAAATATTCCCCAACCCGGCCATAGATTATTTCGAGCTGGTGAACAACAACTTAGTGCACAAAGTAGTGCTTTACAACCTGATCGGACGGAAAGTACGCACCTACGACGCCACCAATGGCCGGCGCTACAACATCAGCGATATTCCTTCGGGAATTTATCTGGTTGGGCTGCTCGACGAACAGAATAATGTGTTGAAGACCCTTCGCTTGAGCAAAAAGACCTTCCGCCCATAAGTGTCTGTTTTTAGAGCCCGATAGCTGCGTTATGCGAAGGCCCAAAACTGGTCATTTACGGTAGTAAACTCGCATTTTTGGGCCTTCACATGCCTTGCTCTCGAACTCTAAAGAACAGACACTGGAATTTCAAATCTTTTGTAGTTTCTTAAGACACTTATACGCATAAAGCGCCGCGCCTACCGTTCCGGCAGCGTTGAGCGATTGAGCAGGCGTGACCGGGGCTTCCGTCGTAATAAAGCGCCGGTAATTTTCAAAATCACGGCTGATGCCTCCGCCAATAATGAGGAGGTCAGGTGAGAGTATCCGTTCGATGTAACAGAGGTATTCATTGATCCGACCGCCCCATTCTTTCCAGGAGAGTCCTTCTTTTTCTTTTACAGAGCTTGCCGCATAGCGTTCGGCGATCATATTGTGTAGCAGAATATGGCCAAATTCCGTATTGGGCGCCAATTTTCCATCCAGAAAAAGGGCTGTCCCGATTCCGGAGCCCAAAGTAATGAGCAACACCGTTCCTTTCTTGTCCTTTCCGGCGCCGAATTTCATTTCTGCAATCCCGGCCGCGTCGGCATCGTTGGTGGCAAAAACTGGGCATCCGCAGGCTTCCGAAAAAATTTGCTCAATATTGACGCCAATCCAGGATTTATCAATATTGGATGCGGTGAGGGAAACGCCTTTTTTTACAACAGATGGAAAACCGCAACCTATTGCGCCTTTGTAGCCATCGTGCATTTCAACAAGTTTTGCAAAAGCGCCAGCCATTGCCTCGGGCGTTGCGGGTTTCGGCGTGTCCACCCGCTGGCGGTCTGCAACCAGTTTCCCTGTCCTCACGTCCACGATGGCGCCTTTCATCCCGGAGGCGCCGACATCAATACCGAGTATTTTGTGTTCCTGCATATCCTGATAGTTGCGGTTACTTGATCAACCGAATCTTCATGCGCACGTCCTTAGCGGGGCGATCCCGGTTGTCCGTTTGTACCGCAGCGATTTCATCAATGACCTCTAATCCTTTTATAACCCTTCCAAAAACGGTGTATTCCCAATCTAAAAATGGCGCGCCGCCCGATGCCGCATAGGCTTGTCGCTGGGCGGTGCTGTATCGTTTGCCTTTTTGCGATTCCAACTGGTCTAATGTCTGGCTGTTCACCGGCCTTCCGTGGACGATGTAAAACTGCGAACCGGAAGAACGCTTCTGCGGATTGACCTGATCGCCCTGGCGGGCTGCTGCCAAAGCGCCTTTCAGGTGGATGAGCGTGTCCGCAAATTCAGCCTGAACGGTGTAATTAGGGCCACCGGAACCTAAGGATTGTCCGGGTTTGGCGCGTTTTGAATCCGGGTCGCCGCCCTGAATCATAAAGCCATTGATGACGCGGTGGAACATCAGGCTGTCAAAATATTTCTGCTCTGTCAGTTTTACGAAATTTTCCTGGTGCTTTGGTGTCGAATCAAACAACTCAACCAGCATGGTGCCAAAATCCGTCTCAATTTCCACCAAACATTTGTTGGGCGGTTTGACGCTCACCTCCATTTTGGTCGTTTTCGATTTTTTACCCTGAATGGCTTTGAGTTCCACGGTATAAAAGCCGGAAGCTTTGTATTCGTGCGATGGCGCCGCTTCGGTTGAGGTATTGCCGTCTCCAAAATGCCATTCATAACGCTCCGCTTTTTCCGATTGGTTGGAAAACTGGATCGCTGCGGGCGCCATAGCAGGTCCCGAATGCGTAAAGCGGGCGATGGGCCGGTTACATCCAAAAAGCAGCGTCGCGCCTGCCAACAAAAGGTAAATTCGCTGAACCATGAAAAATGTAAATTTGGGTTATTTGACGTGTATGCTGAAACGGGTGGGACGATACCTGTTCAGGCATAAACGCGTGCAAAGAAAAGAAATCTTACTTTAAGATGCGCACTTTCATGCGGACATCCTCCAAAGGGCGGTTGCCTGCATCGGTTGGAACCGCTGCAATTTTATCCAAAACGTCCAGACCCTCCACGATTTCACCAAATACCGTATAGTCATTGTCCAAAAACGGCGTTCCTCCGATCTCCTTGTACAACTTCCGTTGTTCGGGACTGTAACGGATATTTTGGCGGCGCTCGGTTTCATCTAAGTAGTTGTCGTCAATCTTTTGCCCCTGCACTAAATAAAATTGTGAGCCGGACGACATCTTTTGCGGGTTGTTGTTGCGGGCAGCAGCCATTGAACCGCGCAAATGTGGCGCGCCAATCTCCGCATCTATTTGATAACCAGGGCCACCCATGCCCAATGCTGCACCCGGAGGAGCGTTACGGGAATCCGGATCGCCGCCCTGAATCATGAACGCGCTGATGACGCGGTGAAACAGAAGGCTGTCGTAAAAACCGCCTTCGGCAAGTTTAATGAAATTGTCGCGGTGTTTGGGCGTCGTGTTGTACAACATGACTTTCATGTTCCCAAAGCTCGTTTCAATCACGGCATACGTATTTTCTTTGTTCCCACAAGAAAACAGCGTCAATAAAGTGCCAAACAGGAGTAGTGTCGTTAAGCGATTCATGGTGTATGATGTATTAGTTGGTTTCCAAGCTTTTAGAGCTTATTCCGCTTCTTTGAATGAAGCCGTCTCAGCCTCCAGCTCTTTGAAATAGCGGACGGCCTTGATTTTTAGCAAAGTTTCCTGCTCTTCAACGCCTCTTATTCCGGCGGGTTTCAGCGCTTTCCAATGCGGCCAGCCATCGGCGTCCCGCCCTACAAATTCAAAAAAACCATCGTAACTCAGCAGTTTACACACCGCAATGTGCATCAAATCCTGTTTTTCTTCTTTGCTGAAGCTCGCTTGCCAGCGCCCCAGCTCCTGAATGCCGATCAGGAACAACACCGCATTCAGGTCGGGCAGGGTTTCTTTTTTAAAAACATCCTGCACGAAATGCCGCACTTTTAACCATTCAAAGTCTAGTTCCCAGTCCTCCATAATTAATTAATGTATGCCCATTCAGTTCAGTGTCTGTTCTTTAGAGTTCGAGAGCAAGGCATGTTCTGCCCCAAAAACGGGAGTTTACTCGCGTAAATGACCGATTTTGGGGCAGAACATAACGCAGCTATCGGACTATAAAGGGCAGACACTATTCCTCCCGCATGAGTGTAGGCACCCGCTTAGCCCGCATAGCAGGCGGCAGCGAAGCCAGCAATCCGATGAACATGACCGTCAGCGCAACGACCAAAAAATCAAAAAACCGCGTACTGATCGGGTACGCCTCAATGATAAAATCGCCCGGAATGGTGATGATGCCCACCGTTTTTTGAAGGATCACCACCACAATGGCAATAATAAAACCCACGACCACTCCAAGCCCACAGAGCAAAAGCCCTTCTGCTAAGAAGATGTTGCGCACCATATTGTCTAAAGCCCCCATGGATTTAAGGATGGCAATGTCTTTTTGTTTTTCAAGCACGATCATCCAAAGCGCCCCCACGATGTTGAAGGCAACCATCAGCATCATCAGGCTCACAATGGCAAAACTGAGCCATTTCTCCATCTTCATCAAACGAAAAAAGGCCTCTTCCTGTTCATAGCGGTCCTTAACGATGAAGCTTTCCCCCATCAGGGTTTTCAAAGCCTGTTTGACCACCGGAGTACTTGCGCCGGGTTTCACTTTCAACTCGATGGCGCTGGTTTCGTCGTCGAAGCCCAGCAAATCGCGCGCAAACTCAATCGAGGTAATGACGTATTGGTTGTCAAAATCCTGCTGGATCACAAAAGCGCCCGCCGGATAGGTAAACCGCTCGCGAAACTGGTTTTCCAACGGCCCCGTTTCCTGCCGCTTGGGCATGTATACGGCGATGGGCGTAAATGGGTCGTTGATGTTGATGCCCAGCTTGTTGTGCATGCCAATACCCAGCACAGCCATTTTCACTTTGCCGTCTTCTAATTGAAAACGCCCGTTCCAAATAGAGGAATCCATTTTGGCGACCTTGTTGTAGCTGCTGTCCACACCTTTGAGGATGCCGACTTCCTGGTTGTCTTTGTAAGAAAAAAAGGCCACTTCCTCCACGGTTTGAGCGGCGAATGCCACGCCTTCCGTGCTCCGGATGTTGCTGAGCATCACCGAGTCGGCGGGAAAATTTTTGCCCTTGGCGGGAATGATTTTGAGGTCAGGGTTAAAATTGCCGTACATCCCGGTGATCAGGTCTTCAAACCCGTTGAACACAGACAGCACCAAAACCAGCGCGGCAGTGCCGATGGATACGCCAAAGACCGCAATGCCCGTGATGATGTTGATGGCATTTGTGGATCTTTTGGATGCTAAATAGCGCCGCGCAAATTTTAGAGGAAGGTTCATTACGGAAATGGGCCGGTTTTATGTGGTGAGAGAAGGGGTCAGGTTTACTGCGCGCACTTGTTGCATTTCCTGTTGCAACTTTGCTTTGGTCGCTTCTGAAAGCGCAACTAAAGGCAGGCGCACCTGCCGCCCGCAAAAGCCCAATATTTCCAAAGCCGCTTTGATGCCTGCCGGATTGCCTTCCGCGTACAAACAGGGGTGTACGTCCAACAACGCATCGTTCAACCTGCGCGCCGTTTCAAAATCGCCGCGAAGTCCGGCGCGCACCATGCCCGAAAACTCGGCGGGATAGGCATTGCCAATCACCGAAATGACCCCGTCGGCGCCGCAGCCCAGCAAGGGGAGCGTGAGCGGATCATCACCCGATATGACCAAAAAATCCTCCGGTCTGCGTTTCAGAATTTGCATCCCCTGCACGAGGTCGCCGCTCGCTTCTTTCACGGCAATGAATTTGGAACTGCTGTTGGCCAAACGAACCAGCGTATCGGCAGTGACGTTAGAGGCCGTTCTGCCCGGCACATTGTAAATGATCAGCGGCAACGGCGCAACCGCTGCGACGGCCATATAGTGCTGAAAAATGCCTTCCTGGTTGGGTTTATTGTAAGATGGGCTGCTCGACATAATGGCCGAAACCCCGTGAAAATCGTATTCCTGCAACTCTTCTACCAGCCGCGCCGTATGGTTGCTGCCGAAAAAACCCGCGACAATGGGTACTCGCTCAGCCACGACTTTAATGGTAAAATCCAGGACTTCCCTGCATTCCTGCGCGCTCAGCGTAATGGCTTCGCCGGTGGTGCCCAGACAAACCAAGTAGTCCACCCCGCCGGCAATGGTGTGGTCAATGATCCGCTCCAAAGCCGGATAATCAATCGCCTTGTCTTCGCGAAACGGCGTCACCAGTGCAACGCCGGTGCCTCTAAACTTCGATGGGGACATGCTTTGCGTTTGTTTTTTTTAGCACCGATTCCATTTGCTCGATGAAGTGCGCCAGAGATGGCCGCCGGGAAACGTCTATCATCAGGTCGAAATACCACCCGCGATCCAACTCCGGGCCAACTTTAAAACTTGCCAGCGACAAAGCTGCGATATAGGTGGCCACGACTTTCGCCTCCGTATCGAGGTTGATGAGCATATCAAATTTCTGATCCATGAAGGCCTCCACATCCGGGCTGTTCGGACATAGCGCCCAGTTTAGCTGCTTTTTCCCGAAGGAAAGGAACGGCAGGCTGGAGCTGTCTTCCGGCTGGTCTGCTAAGTAAAAGCCCATCATTTGCACCTTTTTGCCGCGCTCTTTTAACTTTTGCGCGTAGCGCAGGGCGGTTTCGCGCGTGGCCGGTTCCGTTGCGTCAAACAACAGGCCGATGGATTGGCAGGTATCTAAGTTGACCGGCTTTCGGGCAGACAACTTAGGTCTGGTGCGCAGGCGTTTTTCCAAAAAGTAGCGGTGTGCCGCCATGCGAATATGCTGAGGTATCATAGTGTGTAGCGATTGAAAAGTTTACGTTTTCCTGCGCTTTTTCCGGCGCAGGTAGACTTCAAACAAACTCTTACTTCTTTCGTGCAGGTGGCGCCACAGGTTCTTCCGGTAAAGCCAGATCATAAACGCCCATGCTGGCAAATTTATTGATCCGGGCTTCGATGCGTTCGTCCGGGTTCATGTCAATCAATTCAGAAAGCGATTTTTTGATCTGTTTTTTCAACAGCTTCGCCATTTCCTCCGGGTTGGAATGCGCTCCGCCAACCGGCTCTTTGATGATGCCGTCAATGAGTTTGTTCTCAAACATGTGGTCGGCAGTCAGCCTCAGCGCTTCTGCGGCTTGTTCCTTGTAATCCCAGCTATGCCATAAAATGGAAGAACACGATTCGGGTGAAATCACCGAATACCACGTGTTTTCGAGCATGAACACCCGGTCACCGACACCGATGCCGATGGCGCCCCCGGAAGCCCCTTCCCCAATGATGACGCAGATAGAAGGCACCCGAAGCTGGGCCATTTCAAACAGGTTGCGCGCAATGGCTTCGGCCTGTCCCCGGTCTTCGGCTTCGATGCCCGGAAAAGCGCCCGGCGTATCTATCAGGCAGATGACAGGAAAGTTGAAGCGTTCGGCTAATTTCATCAGGCGCAGGGCCTTGCGGTAGCCTTCCGGATAGGCCATGCCAAAATTCCGGTACTGCCGCATTTTGGTGTTGATGCCCTTCTGGTGGCCCAGAATGACCACCGGTTGGCCGTCTAAACTGGCCAGGCCCCCTACAATGGCTTTGTCGTCCTGAATGCAGCGGTCGCCGTGCAACTCCACGAACCGTTTGCACATCTGACTGATGTAATACAGCGTGTAAGGGCGCTCCGGATGCCGTGAGAGCTGCACTTTTTGCCAGCCGCTCAGGTTTCCGTAGATCTCCTTACGCGTGTTTTTTATTTTGTTTTCCAGTTCTTTGAGCATTTCGGTAACATCCACCGCTCCTTCTTCACCTACTTGTTTGATCTTTTCAAGTTGTTCGTACAACTTTTCTAAAGGTTTCTCAAATTCCAGAAAGACCATGTGCTTGTTGTTTTTAGTTTCGCGCCGGTGGGCACAACGGGCAAAGTTAGCAATAAGGTGGTAGTTATTGGACGGCAAGAAAAAAAATGAAACTTTTTCTACACATTCCTTGGTTTATTCTCCAAGAGGGCGTTATCTTTGCACTCGCTAAAAAGAACAACGGTTCTTTGAAGTATTTTGGTTCGGTAGTTCAGTTGGTTAGAATACCTGCCTGTCACGCAGGGGGTCGCGGGTTCGAGTCCCGTCCGGACCGCAAAAAGGGTCTTTACGCAAGTAGAGACCCTTTTGCATTTTAAGCCCATTTGAACACAAGACTACACGTTATTTGTCTTCTAATAAAATCCAACCTCCGCAACTTCCGGGTTGTCCCCCTCCCCCTCCTCCCCTAATTTTGCCCCATCATTCACATCAAAAAAACACCACCACCATGCACCACAACTTCCAATGCATCGCACTCAACCCAACCCCATTCTCCGGCTATTTTGAAAAATCGGCCGCCGAGTTGG
>JALHRK010000088.1 GCA_022841505.1 Saprospiraceae bacterium
TCGTGATTGAGCGAGGGCGAGGAAATTTTGTTTTAGACAAGGCGAATTTTGCAGACATAGCCGGCAGCTATGTTGAAAAAATTCAACGCAGTATAAAATAAAATTTGCCGACCGCAGCCAATTGACGAATTCCCGAGCAAGCTCTATCATCAAATCACTGACAAACCGACTGTTGTATGAAATCACTCCTCACATGCATTATGCTGCTGTTTGCCGCGCATTTAGCAGCCCAGGCGCCTCCTCCGGCAGAAATCGTCAAGAAAAAATATTTCACCCAGCCTACGGGCGACCAGGCCATTCAATTCGATGGCGTGCTGGACGACCCGATCTGGAACTCCGTGGAATGGGGCGGCGACTTCATCGAATACCAGCCCGACGAAAATACGCCGCCAAGCCAGCCCTCGCAGTTTAAAATACTCTACGACGAAAAACACCTCTACATCGCCACCCGCGTTTATGACAGCGCTCCCGACAGCATCGTGCGCCGCATGAGTCGCCGCGACGAATTTCCGGGCGACTGGATCGAAATCAATATTGATAGCTACCACGACCTGCGTACGGCATTTTCCTTCACATTTTCCGTGAGCGGCGTACGCGGCGATGAGCTCATCAGCAACAACGGCAATTATTGGGATTCCAGCTGGAACCCAATCTGGGAAGGGAAATCACAGATAGACAGCCTCGGTTGGACGGCGGAGATCAAAATTCCGTTCAGCCAGTTGCGCTACGGCAACCAGGCTGAACCGGTTTGGGGCATCCAGGTGCAGCGGCTCATGTTCCGGAACCAGGAACGCTCGACCTGGCAATACATTCCTCAAAATTCAGGCGGCTGGGTGAGCTTTTTTGGCGAACTGCACGGCCTGCGCAACCTGCCCGATCACAAGCAGGTGGAATTAGCACCTTATGTCGTGGCCCGCACCGAGCACTTCGAAGCCCAGGAGGGCAACCCTTTTGCCGACGGCTCCCGCAATGGCCTCAATGTTGGCCTTGACGGCAAAGTAGCAGTGACCCGCGACCTGATCCTCGACTTCACCATCAACCCCGATTTCGGGCAGGTGGAGGCCGACCCCGGCGCGGTGCGACTCGACGGTTACGAGATCTTTTTTCAGGAACGGCGCCCGTTTTTTGTGGAGAGTAACAACCTGTTCGATTACCAGCTCACCGGTTCCAGTGCTGGCGGTGACTATGATTCCGACTTGTTGTTCTACTCCCGGCGTATTGGCGGTGCGCCGCACGGATTCCCAAATCTGGCCGATGGAGAATACGTAGACCAACCGCAGCAGACGTCCATCCTCGGCGCGGCAAAATTCAGCGGCAAAACTTCGAAAGGGCTTTCGCTGGGCATTTTGGAAAGCGTTACGCAGCAGGAAAACGCCACAATTGACCGCAATGGCGAACGCCGCGAAGAACTCGTGGAACCTACGACCAACTTTTTCATGGGCCGGGTGATGCAGGATTTCCAGGAAGGCAATACCATCATCGGCGGGGTTTTTACGGCGGTGAACCGCGACAAGGGCCTGCCTTTTGTACACCGGAACGCGTATTCCGGCGGCCTTGATTTCCAGCATTTCTGGAAAAACCGTTGGTGGTTTGTGTCCGCCAATTTCATTTTCAGCCGTGTAGAAGGTACGCCGGAATCCATCTTAGCTACACAGACGGAGTTTGTGCATTATTTCCAGCGGCCAAATGCGCCCCACCTCAATGTGGACAGTACCCGCACCAGCCTGAACGGCATGGGCGGCACGTTTAAAATTGGAAAATTTGGCGGCAAACCCGACAAACGAGGCGGGGTAATCAAATTTGAAACGGGCCTCACCTTTCGCTCCCCGGAACTGGAACTCAACGACGTTGGCTTCCTGCTGGCAGCGGATGAGATCAACCACTTCACCTGGGCAGGTTACAATATCCAGAAGCCATTTTCGGTGTTCCGCACGCTGCGCGTCAATTACAACCACTGGGCGCGCTGGGATTTTGGCGGGCAGTTCCTCTACTCCGCTTTCAACACCAACGCCCATGCTTTTTTCAAAAACCAGTGGGGCATCGGCGGCGGCGTTACGTGGAACCCGTACGACGTTTCCAACAATGCCCTGCGCGGTGGCTCTTCGCTGCGCCGCCCGCCGGGCATGGGCCTTAACTTCTACGTGGAAACCGACAACCGCAAAAAAATTAGCTTGAATGCCAATACTTTTTACGCTTTTGGTTTTGGAAATACGGTGGAATCCAAGGGTTACAGCGGCGGCGTAAACTACCAGATCTTAGACGCCATGCGCCTGAGCCTGTCCACCGGTTATGAGCGCAGTTGGCGCCGGCAGGATCAGTTCGTGGCGCAAACGGATTTCAACGGCGAGCAACGCACGATCGTCAGCGAAGTAGCGCAACGCAACTTTTTCGTGACGGCCCGCCTCAGCTACAACGTTACGCCCGACCTGACGGTGCAATACTACGGCCAGCCTTTCATTTTCAGGGCGTTGTATAAAAATTTCGGCTACGTAACCGACCCGTTGAACGCTGAATACGACAGCCGCTTCCACCGCTACACAGGCGCCGAAATCCAGTCCGCCCCCGGGGTTTTCGCCATTGACGAAAACCAGGACGGCCAGGAGGATTACCGCTTCAACAAACCCGATTTCAACTTCATGCAATTCCGCTCCAACCTTGTGGTGCGCTGGGAATACGTGCCCGGTTCGGAGGTCTATTTGGTGTGGTCGCAGCAGGCGTTCCCGAATGCGTTCGACGACTTGGACTCGCCGTTGCCCCACAGTTTGTTCGGCAATGTTTTTGACGGGCAGCAGAAGCCGGATAATATCTTTTTGGTGAAGTTTACGTATCGGTGGTTGATGTGATGAGGTACGGGCACCTTTGAATAGTACACGCGAGGCGGAGCTTCGACTTGACTTCGACTACGCTCAGCCGCCAGCTCAGCTACCGCCTACGCGCGAGCAGCAAAAAAAGTTCAGGAGCAAAAATGCTAAAAGCATCCTGCTCCTGATTTGTATGAGCACTCCAAATTTTTTTTGCAGGAATTCGGAGTGCTCACTCAATTATTTTAACGCGCCACTACCGATCTTGCTTAGCTCTCAGCCGGGCTTCTATCGAAGGTAAATCCTGTTTATAACGGACAGGATCCCAATTGATTTGCCAGCGGGCAGTATAGGTAGCCATGGTTGACAGTCCGAGTTCTTCGCGTTTTTTGTCCACGTTATCTGGATCTTCTAGCGGTAAAACGAAGTAGGCCTGGGTTTCAGGATCTCTACCAATTTGGGTGCCGTAAATCTGCCGTTTGCCCTGGCTCAACGCCAGTTGGTCTTCCATCAACGCCAGGTTCAGTCCGGTTACAGCGCCGTTTTTTGCCGCCTCCCGCATCATGGGCAAATACCTTTCCCGGGTGGTCTCGTCTGCGTTTTGCATGACCAGGAACAACGTGGAACTTCCTTTTGTGCCGATTACGTCAGGGCCAAGCCAGCCATGTTCATCCAGTATCGCGGTCACTTTCAACAGGTTTAGGGAATCCATTGCTTTAGTAACCTGTCGGTGCCTTGCGACTTCCTTCGATTGCCAGCCGTATTGCTTTTCCATTGCGCTGAGTTCCGTCTGAGATTTCTGATTTTCCATATAGATGCTTTCCAGTTGCGCAGCCAGAGGATTGTTCATCCGTTCGGCTGCTGCACGGTCTTCGTTTTGCCGCACGGTTTCCATCAGGGGCTGCCAGCGTTTGTCGGTGCGCAGGGCTACAAAATTGGCATCCGTCGCAATTTTCGAGTAATCTGAATAGCCCATTTCGTTGACGATGCTGTTCAGGTGAGCAAATGCGCTGTCGAGCGTATTGGTCATCGCCCATGAACTTGCGGCATTGTACCGTTCCGCTGCCGTTCCTTCCCATTTATTTGCCTTGAAGGCTTTGGAATAGGTACTGGCTGCGTTCTTGTAGTCTTTGATCCGGTACAAGGAATCTGCTTTTGCGGCTAAGCTGGAATATTGCGGCGCCTTGCTTTGCCCCAAAACGAAGGTCGCAGAAAAAAGGAATGCGGAAATTAAAAGAGCGTGTTTCATGATAATAAGGTTTTGATGATATGAGTTTGTCCAATAGACCTGCCTTACGCAGGAGGTTGTCTTGCATAGCACAGCAGGGGTGGCAAACCGACCACCCGGATTGATGAATAGAAAAAGCGTGAACTCCCTGACGTTGTTGCTTCAGGGAAAGTATTAGCGCCAACAAACGCTATGGATATAACTGAGGAAAACGAGTTGATGCCGCGGTGTTGCGGCCTGGCAAGCGTGAACTATTTCTGCCTGTAATTCCCAAACTGAGGTGTTTGGCGGTTTTTCTGCTTTTTAAAACCCAGGGCAAAGGGGTTTTATTGCCTACAGGGTAGGTTTTTTATTTGGCTGGCTATTTTATCGGGTAATGTTTTTGACGGGCAGCAGAAGCCGGATCATATCTTTTTGGTGAAGTTTAGGTATCGGTGGTTGATGTAGGGGCAGGGGCGGAGCCCATGGAATAGTAAACGCGAGGCGGAGCTTCGACTTGACTTCGACTACGCTCAGCCGCCAGCTCAGCTACCGCCTACGCACGAGCGGGAGCTAAAACTTCCTCCAGCGTTTTATCCAAAATCAGCGCTTTGGTCTCAGGCAGAATGGTGCAATTTATGATGTGCGCTTGCCGGATGGCCGCCCTGAGTTCGTGTTGAAAACCTTCGATGTCGGAGATGACAAGGTCACCGGTTGAAAAGCCCCAATTTGCTTCAATGGTTAAGGTCTTTTGTTCGCGGTAATAGACATAAATATTGTAATGAATATCGTCTGAAATCAAAGCAAAATCCGCTGTATTCTGCTGGGTAAGCTTTAGGATTTTATCATACAAGTGAGCGAAGAATCCAACCACCGGAACTTCTTCCAATATCATGACGACCCCCTCGTGATACAGGCAGACGTGACCTTTTAACCAAACCCATTCTGTATTTTCAGTAAGCAGTTTTTTCTGGATATCAACCTTGGATGTATCAAAACTGAAGGAGATCATGGTCTTTTAATGATTGAAATTGATCTAAAGCTCTTAACTACTTCTTTGCCGTAATGTCGAATTTTAGAGCTTGTTCGGGATTTCCGAACAAGCTCTTAGCCGGAAAGTCGTCCCAAAGGTCGTAATTCATCACTTTATCAATGATAAAAAACCGATCTTTGTCATAATCAATTAAAATCCTTATTCAATGAAAACCACAAACATCGGCATCGTTATTTACGACGATTTCGACGCCCTGGATGTCGCCGGGCCCAACCAGGTGTTTTACTTTTTGCAGTCTTCTTCGAGCGGGGGGCCGCAGCCTGTTGCACTCCATTTGATTGGCCGGAAAAAAGGCGAAAAATGCAGGTCGCTGGAAGGACTGACCTGGTTGGTGGAAACAGGCTACAAGGACGCCCCTGATTGTCTGGACGTCATTTTTATTCCGGGAGGTTTTGGCAAAAAATTCCAGGCGTTGTTGAAAAACACCGACGATCCTTTTTATGCCTTCCTGAAAAGCCAGGTTGCCAGCGCGAAAAAAGCCAAAAAGCCCCAATTGATTTGCTCCGTTTGTGTGGGCGCGCTGCTGCTGGCAAGGGCCGGCCTGCTCGACGGTTACACGGTCACCACGCATTGGGCCTTCAAAAATATTTTATCTCTGTTTCCCAAAGTGATCGTGGCGCCCGGATATCCCCGGTATGTGATTGACCGGAACCGGGTGACCGGCGGCGGCATTTCCTCCGGCATTGATGAAGCGCTGGCCATCGTCGAAATTTTAAGGGGTGCAGAGGTGTCCCGGCAAATCCAGCTTTCGATCCAATATGCGCCAAATCCGCCCCATCAAAGCGGCGATCCTTCCGTTGCAAGCGCGGCCACGTTGCATACGGTGTCGGTGCAAATTGGGGCTACGGAACTTTATGATGCCGTCAGCGAATTTCTTAAATAAAAAATCCAGCATGCCACAATTTTTCACACGCAACCCCCATCAGGTGCTTTGGCTGTCAATACCAGTTTTATTGGCTTTGACCTTATTGAGCAATGCAGCAACCTTAGACCTGCAACTGCACGACACCTACGTCATTTTCACGCCGTTTCATTTTATGTTGCTCATGAGTTTTATGGTCGCGCTGCTTGGCGGAATTTACTGGGTGTTACGGCACAAAAAATTAGTTAAGTGGATGACGATAACCCATCTCCTATTAACTTTGACCGGTATTTTGCTGGTGAGCATCAGTGTCGTTGCGCCACATGTTTTCATGCCGGATGCTGTGCATGGACGAGGGCTTTTCAATCAACAAGGGGCCAGCATGCTAATCGTGATGGCCATGCTAGTTTTGGTTTTAGTCCAACTGCTATTTTTGGTAAATGTTGTGATGGCCATGACGGCAAGGAAAAGTTAATTTATCTAAATTCTCGAAGACTTCATGAATCCAAAAGATTACATCCCTCATCACCAACTTTCCATCTCCCTCAAAAACTCCTCTTTATAGGCCCGTCCAATAGGGATTTCCAAATCCCCGATTTCAACGTCGTGCGCCGTAAATGCGCTGATTTTATTTCTGGCAACGATAAACGATTTATGCACCTGAAGGAACCGGTCTTTGGACAGGGTTTTGAAAAAATTGCCGATGGAGATTTTGGTAATGATTTTTTGGTTGACCAAAACGATTTTCACGTAGTCTTTTACCCCCTCTACGTAGAGGATGTCGTCCAGCGCAATTTTGACGGTTTTGCGGTCTGCTTTTACAAATATGCAAGAAGGATTTTCGGGGATGGGTGCAGGGGTATGCAATAGTTTTTCTTCCAGAAATTTTTCAATGGCCTGGACAAACCGCTTGAACGGGATGGGTTTTACCAAATAATCCAGCACGTTCAGGTCGAAGCCTTCGACGGCGTATTCGCGGTAAGCGGTGGTGAGGATGATTTCCGGCTTGTGTTGCATGGAGGCGATCAGGTCCAGTCCCGTTATTTCCGGCATTTCGATGTCGAGAAAAAGCAGGTCGGGCTGAAGGCGCTTGATTTGGGTGAGCGCTTCCACCGGATCGGTGGATTTGCCGCAAACTTCAAACTGGCTGAATTTCGACAGGTGTTGCTCGATGACGTTCAGCGCCAGTGGTTCGTCGTCCACGATATAGCATTTAAAGTTCTTCATTCCTGAAGTATATTTCGAGCCTGACGCTGTACTGATCCGGCTGGTTATCAATACTCAACTGATGGCGGTCGGGATACAGCAAGGTAAGCCTTTTCCGGATATTTTCAAGTCCAACGCCGCCATTCACAGCGGCCTTTTCCCGGTTCTTTTTTTTGCTGTTGGTGAGGTGGAAAACGAGTTTTTTATCGTCCGCAATCAGGTGTATGTTGATCCGGAACAGCCCGTCCTGCCCCACCCCACCGTGCTTGAAGCAATTTTCGGCAAAAGGCAGCAGGAGGAGCGGCGCAACCCCAATGGCGGCATTCCGGATGGCAATTTCCGACTCAATTTTCAGCTTTTCGCCGTAGCGCAATTGCTCCAGGTCTACGTAATTTTGGAGCAGTTCTACTTCTTTCGACAACGCTACTTTGTCCATATTTGCCCGGTAGACCAAATAATCCAGTAATTCGGTGAGTTTTAAAATGGCGTCGGCGGTCAGGTCCGACTTCATCAGGGCGAGGCTGTAAATGTTGTTGAGGGAATTGAACAAAAAATGCGGGTGGAGCTGCCCTTTGAGCAATTTGATTTCCGCTTCGGCTTTTGCTTTGATCAACTGTTCATTTAATTGTTGTTTTTTGCGGTAATCGCCGATGATGTAGATGCAAACCGCCAGCGCCACGATGGAATAATCGCGGATGATGTTTTTGAGCATTTTGTCAACGGGCATTTTGAAATACCGGTCGCTCTCCCAATAATTCACCAATTCTGCCAACTTGATCCGGGCAAAAAAGACCAATCCGGCTGCTATAAAAATCCAAAAAACAAACAGCGGCCACTTACTGGTTTTTAAAAAACGTGGAACCACGTAGCCGGCAATAAAATACGTAGCGAGCATCAACGCCGGAAGGGAAAGGAAGGTCTCTTGAATAAAGCGCAGGCTTTCCCCGGGCCGTTTATGCATCAGGTTCGCAAAATACTCCGACGCCACGTAGATCATCCAGAACAGCAGGTGAATGGATAACGCTTTGATGTTGATGCGGTGGTGATTTTTCATGTTTTTACGCTGCAAAAACCGATAAGGTTTCGAAAAAAACCTATAAGGTTTCGAAAAAAACCTATAAGGTTTCGAAAACCTTATAGGTTTATATCACAAAGTAACATTCCTGGCGCGAAAGTTAAAAGCCTGAGGAGACAAACGCCCGTTTCCCGTAGCGCAACAACCAGTTTCGTGCTTTTTTCTTCAAAACCGGTCGTTGCTATCCATTGCCTCGTAGTTGGTCTTCTTTCGGATTTTCGCTTTTGGAACGGGAGTAAGTTTGTGACAATTCTTCACCAAAAATTAAAAGGCAATGAAAAAGAAGCTCATGAATTTCCTGCTTTCCGGCGCGGTATTGTTACTCGCCTGCTCTTTCACCGGAAGCCCCGTTGTGCACCCTGAAACGACGTCCGAAGTATCCGCAACAGACGCTGCTCCCGTTGGAGGCGCCTTCCTTAAGTTCGCCGGCAAATTCGGCGGAGAAATCACCCGAAAAGAAATCGCGGAACACCAGGAGTTAAGCGTTGATGGTTGTGCAAGGGGCTCCCGGGTCACTCAATTTGCTTTAGACATCACCCAAAACGGGAAAACGACTTCTTTACAATCCGATTCCGGCGCCTTGACCAAGGCCATGCTTTCCAAACTGAGGAGCCTTGCATCCGGGGATTCCTTCGAGTTCAAAAAAACGAAGGCGTACGTCCCTGATTGGAAAGATACGGTGGATGTGCAGAGTAAGAAGTTTGTGGTGGTTTAGGAGGACGGGAGACGGGAGACGGTGGACGGAATGCTGAATCAACGGATTAAGAAGCTTTCTTTATCAAAAATCGGATTTCGTCCATCCCCGATAGCTCGGGGTAAGAGCTTGTTGGGGAATTCCATCAAGCTCTTACCCGCATGCTTTGATGACACGAGTCTCACGGAGCAAGGCTCCTCCGTAGGACTCCGTGTTTACTCGTGAGACGCTGTGCACCAAAGGGGCTGGAGGGTGCCCACCTACAGTAAGCCATGAAATTTCAGGAAATGTCAGATGATTAACAGAGGCATGTAATTTTGCAAACAAAATTTACGCAGATCCGTTGTCTTGCGGTATCCAGTAATTCCCTCTTTCATCTTTCACAACCGCAACGACATGAAACTTTTGATTCGGCCCTGCTCGAATTTTTTCAAAAGCAGCAACCTTTTCTTTTTCACCTCACTTTTTGCTTTCTTATTCACCTTAAATCGCTCCACCGCTCAATCCTGTGATCCCACGGGGAATTTGATCATCTTTAGCAATTATGACGGAGGGGAACTCAACATCAATGTGGATGTTGATATCGCTGACCTCAGAATCGGTATTTGCTCTTACGAGCCTGTTCGAATCACAATCAGCGGGCCTTTTAGCGGTAATGTAACGGAAGTCTTGTATGCGGGCGCCAATTCCAGTCAAAACAACAACAATTGTAACATCGGAAATTTTCCCACTTCGATCAGCGGCGTACCTGCATCAAATTATACGATCCAAACAGCGCCATCGGTAACGGTAACCAATCCCAATGGCAACAACGGTGGCATTATTTGCGGATACAGTTGCGACCTCAATAACGACCAGGGTGGCTGCAATACCATCAATCAGGTTGTTGATTATTTTACAACCCAGTTAGGCGGCAGTTTGTACGCTTTAAACGTGCAATATTGCTGCTGGCTGAACAGCACCACTTATTCCGTTGCTGCATTGAGTGGCCTTTGTTGCCAGTCTCCCAACAATGCTGTTTCGATTGCTTATACCGGGGGCTCTTTTTGCACCAACATCACGACACCTCAAAACGTGATCCTTAACGGCAACGGGGTGGGCACTTACAGCGCAGTACCTGCCGGACTTGATCTTAATCTGGCAACCGGAGCCGTTACCCCTTCCGGAAGTGCGCCCGGCTTCTACATCGTGACCTACACCGTGCCCGGTTGTCCCGGCACGTCTGCCACAACAACCCTTCAAATTATAAATGGGCCAACGGCAACTATCGCTTACCAGGGGCCTTTCAGCGAAACCGTCACAACCTCCCAACCGGTTGAATTGACGGGGCCTGCAGGCGGTTCTTTTACTTCAAGTCCGGGAGGGCTCAACCTCAGTGCAACTACCGGCGCCATTAATCCTTCACTTAGCTTACCAGGGACTTATACCGTCACTTACACTCCGCCGGCATCCCCTCCATGCCCTGGGGCGCCGGTTTCAACGGAAGTGACCATTACCACCGACCCAGCTAACAATGCGGCGTTTAGCTATACGGCGTCAAGTTATTGCGATTCGGAGAACCCGCAGTTGCCCATTATCAGCGGTTCGGCCGGAGGGCGTTTCACCGCCACGCCTGCTGGATTAAGCCTTGATGGGAATACAGGAGCCATTGATTTGCAAAACAGCATTCCTGGTACGTATGCTATCATTTATACGCTACTTGCTCCTTTCACCGCTGCGGATACTTTCACGGTGCTTTTGATTGAAGGACCACGAGTGCAGGTTAGTGCCCGGGATACCCTCTGCGGACAAAGCATCACGCTTGCTGCGACGGGAACGGGCGATTTCCTTTGGAGTACAGGGGAAACAACTGGGGTGATTGCCGTAGCTCCGGATATCAGCACGCAATATTGCGTGACGAGCACCCTCAACGGATGTACCGATACTGCATGTATTGAGGTAACGCTGGACCGATCTTGCTGCAAAATTTATGTCCCGAATGTTTTTTCGCCCAATAGCGACGGCATTAACGACACTTTTTATCCATTTGCAACTTGCCCGTTCGAGTCCTATGAATTTTTGATTTTTGACCGATGGGGCGCCTTGGTATTCAAAAGCAATAATCCCCAGAACCGATGGAACGGCACGTTCAACGATAAAGTTTGCAGCTCCGATAGCTACCTTTACACGATCTCCTATCAGTTTGTATCCCAGCCCATAAATAGAATTTCCGGTAGTGTGAATTTATTGCGATAAGGTATGCATAGAGCATGTTCAAAATTC
Source organism: Saprospiraceae bacterium (assembly GCA_022841505.1). Lineage (GTDB taxonomy): Bacteria > Bacteroidota > Bacteroidia > Chitinophagales > Saprospiraceae > JABWAJ01. The sequence goes on from JALHRK010000088.1 coordinate 11,162, forward strand.
GAACATGCTCTATGCATAATCTTCAAATCTTCAAATTATCTCATCTTCAAATCCAACCTTCATCCTTTCACCGCTTTCCCCGCCTTAAACCCCCGCTTTTTCATCAGGGCATCTGTATTGGGGTCGTGGCCCCTGAATTTGCGGTAAGCTTCCGCTTCATCCATCGTACCGCCGACGCTGAAAATGTAATCGCGGAGTTTTTTAGCCATTGCCTTGTCGTAAGGGCCGCCCGCTTCGGTAAAAGCCTGGTAGGCGTCGGCGCTCAGCACATCCGACCACAAATAGCTGTAATAGCCCGCAGAATAGCCGTCGTCGGCAAAAATATGGCCAAATTGCGGTGTGCGGTGGCGCATCACGATTTCTGACGGCATATTGAGGGCCGCGAGGTTTTCTTTTTCAAACGCATCCGGGTCAATTTTTGCTGAACCAGCCAGGTGCAGTTTCATGTCAATCAGCGCGCTGGCAATCAGTTCAACCGTGGCAAAACCCTGGTTGAATTTGGAAGCGTTGTTGATTTTGTCCACCAGCGCCTGCGGAATGGCTTGCCCGGTTTTGTAGTGGAGGGCATATTTTTGCAGCACTTCCGGTGTGGAGAGCCAGCGCTCGAGGATTTGGGAAGGGAACTCCACATAATCCGTCGCTGTGTTGGTTCCCGAAAGCAACGGATACGTCACTTTGGAGCTCAGGCCGTGCAGCGCGTGGCCAAACTCGTGGAACAACGTTTCTGCATCTTCCCAGGAAATCAGCACCGGTTCGCCTGGCTTGCCTTTGATGAAATTGCAGTTGTTGGAGACAATCGTGGTGATGTCGCCGTTCAGGGTTTCCTGTTCGCGGTAAGCGGTCATCCAGGCGCCCGAGCGCTTGCCTTCGCGGGCATAAGGGTCGAAATACCACATGCCGACCTGCTTGCCGGAGGTTTTGTCCGTCACTTTATACACGCGCACATCGGGGTGGAAAACCGGCACATCCGTCACCTGAGCAAACGTAAGGTTGAACAATTCGCCGGCTACAAAAAACATGCCTTCGCGGAGTTTTTCCATTTGAAGGTATTGTTTAACCTCATCCTGGTCGAGGTCGTAGCGGGCTTTGCGCACTTTTTCGGCGTAATAGCGGTAATCCCAGGGTTCAATTTTGATTTTATCGCCGGCCTTGTCGGCCAATTGCTGCATGTCTTTCACTTCTTCCTGCACCCGGCCGACCGCTGCAGGCCAGACTTCTTCCAGCAATGCCATCGCTTTTTCCGGGGTTTGCGCCATTTTATCGCTCAACCGCCAGTGGGCGTGCGTGGGATAGCCCAGCAGTTTAGCGCGTTCGGCCCGCAATTGCAGGATCTCTGTGACGAGCGCATTGTTGTCGTTGGCATCGCCGTTGTCGCCCCGGTTGATGAACATCCGCCAGGCTTTTTCGCGCAGGTCGCGGCGGTTCGAGTAGGTCAGGAACGGTTCGATGGAAGAACGCGTATTGGCAATAACCCAGGCGCCGGATTTATTTTTGCCGGCAGCGGCTTCCGCAGCGGCAGTCCGGAGGTCTTCCGGCAGGCCGTCCAGGTCTTTTTCATTGGTGAGTTCGAGGTATTTATCGCTTTCATCGGCCAACTGGTGCTGGCTGAATTTTGCAAACAGTCCGGCGAGTTGCTGGTTGATTTCGGCCACTCGTTTTTTGCTGTTGGCGTCCAATTTGGCGCCAGCCAGCACAAAATTCGTATGGTAGCGCCAAAGCAGGCGTTGCTGTTCGGGCGTCAGGTTTTGTTTGGCCGGGTCGTTAAAAACGGCTTCGATTCTCAAAAACAAAGGCGCATTTTGGGTAATCGAGTCGTCAAAAGCGGCGAGGCGGGGCTCGATGGCGGTTTGTATGGCTTCCAGTTCGGGGGTGCTCTTATTATTTTTCCAGACGTCGTAAATGGCCTGCACCCGCTTGAGCGCTGTGCCGGTTTTTTCCAGCGCCTCGATGGTGTTGGCAAAGGTTGGCGCTTCCGTATTGGAAGCAATCGCATTAATCTCGTTGCGGTTTTCGGTCATGGCCGCTTCAAACGCCGGTTGGAAGTCGGCAATCTGCACTTTGTCGAACGGCGGCACCCCATTGTAGGCGCCCTCCCATTTCTGTAGTAGCGGATTGGCTTCGGTGGCAGTTGCCCCGGCCTTGTCTTCGTTTTTTTTCATACAATAGGAACAACTTAAGGCAATCAAAACAAGCAGGAACAAAGCAGGAATTTTGTTGACCATGTTTTTTGAATTTTATTTGGAAAGTGTGGTAAAGGTAAAGAATAGCTTCCATTTCTTTAAGTAACAATGAAGTATGGGCGCTTTTAGGGCGTGTACAAACCAGAGTGGAGGCCTCCTTAGAGGTTCTGTGCAACACCTTTGATGAGGCCTCCTGCCCAAATTATTTTAAGCCATTTTCCCTAACAATAAAATTGAGATCTGGGTTGTCAGGATACAGGAGTTCTATCTCTTCAAGGTAATGTTTCGCCTTATCCAATTGATTTGCTTTAATCAGTTCAATAAGGCGTTCAAGTCGTACCTTCAAATCATCCAGAAGTACAAGTTTAATAACAATCGTCCGATCTCTATGCCCGATGTCTTGATACCTAGCCTGATAGCCTTTCGCTTGACCATATATTCTGTATTTTCCTGGAATCAATTCAAGGATTCCAATACCCTCTTGATCCGTAAGGTCGGTGTTTATTTTTTCTGCGGCGGGTTTGCTAAAGACCGTCCCATTTTTAATGGGTACCTCAACTGGCTTGTTTTTAATCATTAATTCACTGATTAACTTGATGGTTATTTGATTGTAATTTGGCGATTGCTCATTAGTACTTACTGGTTGATCTTCAAAATCAGTATTTAGGTTCGATTTTCTTGGATTGTAACCAGGGCTTTCGTGCGTGAAAGGCTCTTTAACCTTGATAGTATCCGGTATTTTTTGAGCGGTAACGCTTAAAGGAATCATGAATACCAATAAGCGCAATAACAAGCTTTTCATATTTTATTTTTTAATTAAAGATTGAATAATCGCATACAAAATCATTCCCAGCAAGACAATGCCGGCAGGCAAGGAAAAAGGATAAATAGCCAGGTAATCAACCAGTTGGATTTGCCGGGAATACGGAGCGCCAGCATCATTGGTTTTAAGTTCAAAATGAAAATCATTTTTTGTTATAGATTCGTTTGTTTTGCTTTCTATTTTGATGATCCAACCAAATACTTTTATACTGGTTAAATTGAACTCCATTTCAACGGTATGGAGCGCATCTTCTGGTATGGTACCTAACGTGGATCGTTCAGGGAATTTCAGTTCATCTGGCATAAAAGAAACTGGTGCAGGGTTGATGATGCTAAACTTTTCCCTTGCTTCTTCTTTGATCCAAAATACAAAATCTGATTCTTTGTTGTTATCTTTAGCATTAAACTGAAAATAATTAAATTCTATTATATTATTTTGAATAGTTGGCTCATAATGAACAAATATGGCATCTGAAGGAAGAAAAAAACGCACAATAAAAGGAATGATGCACAAAAATAAATATACTATGTATTTTATGATTCTATTGTTCTTTCGACGTTCCTCAATCACTAGCGATTCGTACAAACTGGCATCGCCTTTCTGAATCAGATTAATTAGGGATAAGCTGATTCTGTTCCATTCCAAATTGTAGTCATCGGCGCCAATTGTCCCGTCAATTTTTTCTTCGTTAATTCGACTTAACCTACTTGATAGTTGGGTAATATGAGCATAGTCTTCTTCATCCAATCGGGCGGATTGTTTCCTTAAAATACTTAAAACTTTTTCAAGGCGACCCTTGTCAATCAGGGAAAGCAGGATGTTGAGTTTTGGCATAATTTGGGAAATTTAAAGAACACAATGAACGTTACAGCATATCCGTATATTATGAAAGTTAGCTAAATATAATCGGTTGTTGGTTTGACGGCCACCTTGATTGAGGATTTATCAGGATGTTAGTAGGATGACAGTTCACAAAAAAGAATACGGTTTGAAAAAAAACTTCCCACCACATGTCACATTTCGCCATTTAGAGTATTAATGATTTAGAATGCCCAATGAACGCTATCCTTTACAGTAAGCGCAATAGTGTTAAAAAACCAAAACTGAGAAAACATGGTTATCAAACTCCGGAAAACCTGGTCCAACCGGATCGGGAAACACAAGGTTCGCCCCTTGCGGTATTACCTTGCACAAAGCCTTGGCGACCTGAAAAGGGCCGTAAAAGAAGCGGAAAGGATCGGCGTTCGCCTGCGTGCGGTTGGTTCGGGCCACTCTTTCAACGACGTCGCCTGCTCCAACGGCTACTTAGTAGACATCAGTCAACTGAACAAGCCGTTGGAATTGCCCGCCTACCTGAAACCGGAACACCGCGAACGCAACTTAGTCCACATCGAAGCGGGCATTGTGATCCAGGATCTGAATAAAGTGCTCTGGAAAATGGGCTACGCCATGAAAAACCTCGGCGCCATAGACGAGCAAACGTTGGCGGGCGCCATCAGCACGGGCACCCATGGTTCGGGCATCGGGATTCCGGCCATCTCCGGTTTTGTGGAATCCATCGTTCTGGTAGCAACAGGCGGTAAAGCCTACCGCATCGAACCCACCAACGGCATTTCCGACCCGGCAACGTTTGACGAAAAGACCATGACACTCGTGCAAAACGACGACGATTTCTACAGCGTGCTGGTTTCCCTCGGCAGCACCGGCGTGGTCTATTCCTACATCCTGCGGGTGGAACCGCGCTACTGGATCGAAGAAAACAGAACGCTGGAACAGTGGTCGGAAGTGAAAAAGAAATTGCGCGATAAAAGCCTGTTCGAGCCGCACCTGCGCAGCGCTTCGCTATATGTGAACCCGTATCCGAACAAACAAGGCGACCACGATTGCATCGTTTTGCGCATGAAGGAAGTGCAGTTGCCGGCCAACCGGTCGAGGTTTGAGCTGATGATGTATAGCATGCGCACCTATACCCGCCGTCCGTGGACGTTTTGGGGGAATACCCTGCTGAGCTACTGGATTCTGAGTTTTGTGCTGCGCTACTTTTCAAATAAAATGCACCTGGTCATCAATCAGGCCACCCGGGCGTTGAAAGGCGACCAGTACATCAACCGTTCTTACAAGGTTTTGCACCAGGGCGCGGAGTTCATCAAAACCAAAGCTTACGACACGGAAATGGCGTTTGATATTGACAGCGATTACCCGGTGGTGCTGGATGAAATCCTGACGAAATCGGCCAAAATGCGCGAACACGGCCATTACCAGACCTCGCCGATCGGCATGCGGTTTGTAGCTGCCTCGAAAGCCTACCTGACGCCGGAATCCGAAAGAACGGTGTGCTATATTGACACGCCGGTCCTGAAAGGAACCATCGGCGGCGACGAGATCCTGGAGCAATACCAGGAAATCATGCTCCGCAACGGCGGGCGCCCGCACTGGGGCAAGATGAACGCCAAATTGTCGGCGCACGTGGATGCCCTGCCCGAACGCTACCCGATGCTGCCGGTCTGGAAAGCGGTGATGAACAAGTACAATGCCTTGGGCACGTTTTCCAATCACTATACCGATCGTTTTCAGTTGACTGAAAAATCGAAAACGGCGGTGCAGGTTTGAGGGTTGTGTAAAGAGGCAAGAGGCAAATTGGCAAGAGGCAAGTAGGCAAATTTTGCAGGTTCACCTTTGCCAACTTGCCCTTTGCCCCTTCTTACCCCCCTAAGGTTTCTCGTTTGTTTACTCCAATAATCAGCTATATCCAACCCGCCTGGCAGGGCATGCCGGGCGGGTCTTTTTCTGCTTTTGGTCTTTCTTTTGCGGCAAGCGCAATTGTTTAGTGGCTAACGGACATCAATAAAGGCAATTGCCCTGGCATTAATTAAATCATCTTGCGTAGTTGAGCTGTTGAAGTGCGAGTTGTTACCGGCTACCTCCAGGTTGGTAATACCGGAGTTCCTGAAAGTGAAATGCACTACATCCGAACATTCTCGTCCCTCTTCAGCAATCAAATCCTTGTAATTGTTCTTGAAATTGCTGTATTGCCAGTACATAAAATATTGCCCTCTTTTCTGTGGTTTGATTTTAATTCGGAGGGTATTCTTCACGGCATCACGCGCCGGCACCAATAAAACAACCTCTTCAGGGCTAAGGAATTGAGGGTTGAGAAAATTAGCAACGGTATCGGTCTCCACAATTGCCGATCCCTCAAGCACTTCTATTTCAAAATCCTGCTTTGCGGCAGGATAATTGGAGAACGAATTATTGTTTAAAGTGTATGCTCTCAAGACGAGTAGCAAATTCACATTGGCGTCGGATATATCAAAAAGTGCTTGCTTCCTTTCATCCCGAAGCATCTGGGGGAAGTCCAGTGTCAGGAAAATGGAATCTCCAGGCGCAACGGCTTGCCCATCTAAGTTATTCAAGACCGGAATTTTAAAGGAATACAATTCGAGGCAATAATCCGATTTATAGCAGCCCGCAAACAGGATTAAAAAGGTTGAATACAAAACAGTGCGGAGTTTCATATTTAATTATTTTGAGTGTTATCCTCATCAAAGATAAGTAACATTGCCATAATAAACTCCTATTCACCAAATCTTCAAATCCCCAAATTTTCAAAACTTGTCCCGCCCAAGTGGGATTTTCAAATCTTCAAATTTTCAAATTTTCAAATTCCCAAATCTCCTCCCCCCCAATATCCCCCTCCTACCCACCCCCAGTTTTTTTACCTTTACAAAAAACTGTTGGTTTATGAAAGGAACACCTAAAGGAGCGAGCCCGACTGCCGCCCGTAGCCTGCGCATCTGGCCGGCTATGATTTTTGCCTTATGGATGAGCTGGAGCGCAAGTGCCCAGGAATCCCCGCTTTGGATGCGCTATCCAAGCATTTCACCTGACGGACAAACGATTGTTTTCAGCTACAAAGGAGACTTGTACCGCGTGCCGGCGACCGGTGGCGCGGCTACGCCACTGACGATGCACGAAGCCCACGACTTCATGCCGGTTTGGTCGCACGACGGCAAACAATTGGCTTTTGCATCCGACCGCTACGGCAATTTCGACGTATTTGTAATGCCCGCAACCGGCGGAGAAGCCAAACGACTAACCTACCACTCCGCAGGCGATATGCCCTGCGATTTTTCGCCGGATGGGCAACGGGTTATTTTTTCGGCTAACCGGCGGTACACGGCAGCGAACGCGCAATTCCCGCGCTTTTCGCAGTTGTACAGCGTACCCGTAGGCGGTGGCAATGCCACGATGGTGATGGACAACCAGGCCGAATACGCCCGCTACAATGCAAACGGCACCAAAATCATTTACCACGACTGGAAAGGTTACGAAGACCACTGGCGCAAGCACCATACCTCTTCGGTGACCCGGGATGTCTGGATTTACGACGTGCCTACTCAAAAATATACCCAGTTGTCTACCTTCAACGGAGAAGACCGCAACCCGGTTTTTGGGCAAACAGAAAACGAAATTTACTACCTGAGCGAAGCCTCAGGCACGTTCAACATCTGGAAAAGAACCCTCGATGCCCGGGCGCAGACCACCCAGGTCACCACGTTTGAAAAACACCCGGTTCGCTTTTTGTCGAAAGCCAAAAACGGCAGGCTTTGCTTTGGCTGGAATGGCGAAATCTATACGATGGAAGTTGGCGGGCAGCCTCAGAAAGTGGCGATCCAGGTGCATACCGATGGCCGGTTGAATACCGAAAAAATCATGGCCATCAACGGGGGCGCAACGGAATTTTCATTAGCGCCAAGCGGCAAAGAAATCGCGTTCATCTTCCGCGGCGAAGTGTTCGTCACGTCAGCCGACGGCAGCGTCACCAAGCGCATCACCAATACGCCCGAACAGGAGCGCAGCGTGAGTTTCAGTCCCGATGGCCGCTCCGTCATTTACGCCGGCGAGCGCAAGAACA
>JALHRK010000089.1 GCA_022841505.1 Saprospiraceae bacterium
GTTGTTCGTTGAGCGTTGTTCGTTGAGCGTTGTTTGTTAGTTTTCAGGAATGAGGAAAGTCCTTTTTCCTATCGAAAACTATGCTGCAAAAAACACGTCGTTCTGATGTTCCCCAGCTCATATCGAACAACCAACAAGGCTCAACGAACAACGATCAACCGACAACGAACAACGATTTACCCACTTTATCCTTTAACCTTTATATTACAACTTACCTTTGCCTCAAATTCTCGAATTATGATCAGGTTGGAACACATCGGCATTGCCGTCAAAGACATCGCTTCCGGCAATGCGCTTTTCGCAAAACTACTCGGCGAAGCGCATTATAAAATGGAAGTCGTCGAATCTGAAGGCGTCAGTACCTCTTTTTTTCGCATCGGGGAATCAAAAGTGGAATTGCTGGAAGCGACCCATCCGGACAGCCCCATTGCTAAATTCATCGAAAAACGCGGGGAAGGCATCCATCACATCGCTTTTGAAGTAGCCGATATTTATGCAGAAATGGCGCGGCTGCAGGCAGAAGGGTTCACCCTGCTTAACGCCGAACCCAAACGCGGCGCAGACAACAAATTAGTCTGCTTTTTGCACCCTAAAAGCGCGAATGGGGTGTTGGTGGAGTTATGCCAGAACGTTGTTCAATTTGAAAATGAGTTAATTTGAAAATTTGAAGATTTTGAGATGGCCCTAATCTTCAAATCATCAAATTTTCAAATCTTCAAATCATGGAGTGGTACCACTACCTCATCGCCATCCTGGGAAGCGCATTAGCCGGGGGCATCAACACCCTGGCGGGCAATGGCTCGGTCATTACCCTGTCCATCCTGACGGAATGGGTGGGTTTGCCGGGTAACGTGGCGAATGCTTCCAACCGGGTGGGGATTTTTACCCAAAACTTAGCCGGTGGGTACGTTTTTTACAAAAAAGGGAAGCTCGATTTTAGCAGGAGCCGCGACCTGATTATCCTGACTTCCATTGGCGCCATTGCAGGGACGTGGGTTGCGGTGGTGGTCAGCAGCGAGCAGTTCATGAGCGTTTTCCGCGTCCTGATGGTCGTGATGCTTTTTGTCATCCTGTTCAACCCCGAACGCTGGTTGCGCGAAACAGACGTGGATTTCCGTTTGCCGACCTGGATTACCTGGGTATTGTTTCTGGCCCTGGGGTTTTATGGCGGCTTCATTCAGATGGGCATGGGCGTGTTTTTTCTGGCCATCATGGTGCTGGGCGCGCGCTACAGCATCATTGAAGCCAATGCGGTCAAAATTATTATTGTCGGAATTTATACGTTGCTGGCCATCCTTATTTTTCAATGGAAAGGGCTGATTGACTGGCGGGCGGGTTTGCTGATGGCGGTGGGACAAAGCGCCGGCGGATATTTTACGGCCATTTTTGCTTCGCAATACCCGAAAGCGAACGTTTGGGCGCACCGGGTCTTGGTGGTTATTGTCGTGTTTTCCGTGATCACGATGTTCCGGTTAGATGAATGGATCCTAAAACTGATACAACAATGGTAGATTTCAAAGAATTGATTTCGGTTTCGTTGGTGCTTTTTTCGGTGATAGATATCCTCGGATCCATCCCGATTATCATTGACCTGAAGCGCAAGGGCCTCAAGATTGAAGCGGCGAAAGCTTCCCTGATTTCGCTGTTGCTGATGACCTTGTTTTTATACGCCGGTGCGGCCCTGTTGCGCCTTTTTGGGGTGGACATTCAGTCGTTTGCGGTGGCTGGCGCCATCATTCTTTTTTTGATTGGGATGGAAATGGTGCTGGGCATCCGCATTTTCCGCGACAATCCCGATGCGAGCAAAGGCACGATCGTTCCGGTGGCGTTTCCGCTCATCGCGGGCGCCGGCACGATGACGACCATCATCGCCCTGAAAGCCAAATACGAGGCGGTCAATATCCAGATTGGCATTGTACTCAATATCCTCTTTGTGTTTTTGGTGTTGCGATCCTCTGATTGGATCGGCAACAAACTGGGGGAAAGCGGCGCCAATGTGTTGCGCAAGGTATTCGGCATCATCCTGCTGGCCATGGCCATTAAGTTGTTTAAGGATAATTTTCGATTGGCAGTGGTAATAGGAAAATAAGCAATTAGTTTAGATCCATTTGCGGCCTAACTCAGCGAAACTCCGTGTTTCCTCAGTGAAACTCCGTGTCATCTAATTTCGCGGAGTCTCGCGGAGTTAAAAGGAGTTTCACGGAGTGCGATTACTTCACAGGAAAATCTAACGCAGCTATCGGACTCTAAAGACAGACACAAACTACCCGACTTGTTCGCTGATTTTACCAAAGCGGCGCTCCCTGCCCTGGAAATCCACAATGGCCTGATACAAGTGTTCTTTGCTGAAATCGGGCCAGAAAATTTCCGTAAACAGCAATTCCGAATAAGCGGCCTGCCAAAGCAAAAAATTGCTCAGCCGCGCTTCACCGCTGGTGCGAATGAGCAGTTCCGGATCCGGAATTCCCCGGGTGGTAAGCGATTGTGAAAAAAGCGTTTCGTCAATGTCTTCCGGTTCGATTTCGTGGCGCTGTGCCTGAGCAGCCAACTGTCGGGCAGCTTCCAGAATCTCCCATTTTGCACTGTAATTGAGGGCCAGCACTAAGGTCATGCGCGTATTGTTTTTCGTGCGCTCGATGCCATCCAGCAGTGCCCGGTGCGTTTTGGCCGGCAGTTTGGCAATATCGCCAATGGCTTGCAGGCGAATGTTGTTTTTATTGAGGGTGCCTATTTCCTTGTGCAGGGTTTCTACCAGTAAATGCATCAGCGCGGTCACTTCTGTGCGCGGCCTGCCCCAGTTTTCTGTCGAAAAAGCGTAGAGGGTCAGGTATTCTATACCCAATTCAGCGGCAGCTTCGGTGGTTTCACGCACTGCGCGTACGCCGTTTTTGTGGCCAAATACGCGCGGCCTGCCGTGTTGTTTGGCCCAGCGCCCGTTGCCATCCATAATGATTGCAATGTGCCGGGGTAATTTCCCTGGATCTATCTGAGCTTTCGAGTCCATGCGTTTTTTTCAAAAGAACAGCAAAGTTAAGGAACATCGCAATAATAAGTTCAAGTTTTCGGCGAGCGGATTTTTTGGCTACGCCGAACTTACGTTTCATCAGACAAGGCGCGAGAAGGGAGCGTAGCCTTAGCTACGCGACCGACGAAGCAACGATGTCCGATGGAAAAAGACGCCGACCAAATCTGGAAGTTATTATTGCGGCGTTCCTCGGGAACATCGCAATAATAAGTTCAAGTTTTCGGCGAGCGGATTTTTTAATCGGATTAGACGATCCGGGAATTGTTGCTACATTTATCCCTGTTCAAAATCTTTGATATGGAACCCAATACTCCGGGCGTCATCGCCTCCCGTTTTCGCCTCGACGGCAAAGTTGCCATCGTCACCGGCGCCAGCAAAGGCATCGGCGCAGCCATTGCGCGCGGCCTTGCTGAATTCGGCGCCAAAGTAGTCGTCAGCAGCCGCCGGCAGGAAGCCGTGGATGAAGTCGCTGCCGAACTGCGCGCCGCCGGCCTTGATGCCATTGGCATTGCCTGTCACGTGGGCGACAGCGCACAGTTGGCCAATTTGGTGCAGCAAACCGTAGCAACCTGCGGCGGCCTGGATATTGTCGTCAACAACGCGGCCATCAATCCCACTTTTGCTACGTTGGACAGCGCGGACACCGCCCTGTTCGATAAAATTATGGCTGTTAATGTGCGCGCACCGTTCGAACTGAGCAACTTAGCCTATCCACACCTTCAGGCAAGGGGCGGCGGCAGCATCATCCACATCAGCTCCGTGGAAGGGCTAAAACCCGATTTTGGTCTCGGCCTTTACAGTGTGAGCAAGGCCGCGCTCATCATGCTGGCGCAAAACCAGGCCAAAGAATGGGGCCGCAATAAAGTACGCGTGAATGTCATTTGCCCGGGTTTGGTAAAAACCAAATTCAGTGCCGCGCTCTGGCAAAACGAAGCCATCCTGGAAAAAATGGAAAGCCACCTGCCGTTAGGCCGTATGGCTGCGCCGGAAGAAATGGCGGGGCTGGCTGTGTTTTTGGCGTCAGAAGCGGCGTCTTATTGCACAGGAGGAGTATATATAGCGGATGGAGGGCATATGCTTGGGTAAGCAATAATTGCTCAATAGCTCACTTATCTGGAAATCCCAATCATATCAATTGCTCAGGCTAACCTCGGCAGGTTAAGGATTACACAGAGTTTCGCGGAGTAACACGGAGTTTCATGGAGTCTTTACACCTAACTCCGCGAAACTCCTTTTACTCTGTGGAACTCCGTGCAAATTTTAGATACTATGCGACCTTCGTCCTCCTTTCAGAGGGGCTTTAGCCCCTGATTCGTATGAGTAGTCATGATCACTCTAAAAATCCCGTCTGGTGCAACACCGGCAACTGCGCCCCGTAAGCCTGCGCGATATTTTCCTTCACAAAAGTCGTTTCTGTTGGCCCCGCAGCGATGAGGCGCTGGTTGAGCAGGATAACCTCGTCGAAATATTCGGGTACGGAAGACAGGTCGTGGTGTACGACCACCAGAGTTTTACCCGCAGCTGCCAGGCCTTTCAAAATCTGGATGATCTTTTCTTCCGTAGTGACGTCCACCCCTACGAATGGTTCGTCTAACAAAAAAATATCGGCTTCCTGGCACAAGGCCCGCGCCAGGAACACCCGTTGCTGCTGTCCGCCTGACAGCTCGCCGATTTGCCTGTTTTTCAGGTGTTCTATGCCCAATTGCGCCAAAGCGGCAATGGCAAGTTCCTTGTCCTTACGGCTCAACCGCTGAAACAACGTTTTGTGCGGGTAGCGCCCCATCAGTGTTAGGTCCAGTACTGTTGCAGGGAAAGTCCAGTCCACGTCGTTTTTCTGCGGGACGTAAGCAATGGCGGTCATCCCGTCTTTCACCGGCAGTCCTTTGATGGTAATGTTGCCCGCCGTTGGCTCAATGAGTCCGAGGATGGATTTGAACAAGGTAGATTTGCCGGCGCCGTTGGGCCCGATAACGCCGTATATTTTTCCGCCCTCAATATTCAGATAGATATTGCTGAGTACACGCTTGCGTTCGTACGATACGGAAAGCCCCTCTACCGTAATCGTTGGCGCACCATCCGCAATCGGTTTTTTTCTGCCCAGCCTGAACGCAACAAAAGCAAAACCTCCGATCAGAAGAGCCAGCAAGGTAATCCAAAGCCAGACCGAACTGCTCCTGGTCAGCGAAGCTGCATCTGAATGGCCTTCAGGTGCGGTTGTGCTCAATGCCTTCACAATCGTTTCGGTATTGTGGCGCAACATGCCGATGTAGCTGCCTGCGGGAGTGTCTTTATCGCCTAAAGAATCGGAATAGAGTTTGCCGCCAATCGCAACTTTATTGTCCCGGGCGATTTGTTGCAGCAATTTAGGATTCACGGAACTTTCCACAAAAATGGCGGGCACCCCCGTTTCCCGGATGGTGTTGCTCAATTTCACAATATCAGAGGTCTGCACTTCGGCGTCTGTGGAGGTACCCAGCGCCGCTTCTACCCGAACGCCATATTGTTTGCCAAAATACCGGAACGCGTCGTGCGAAGTGATGAGTACGCGTTTTTCAAGCGGGATCTTTTCAATTTCTGTACGGATCCATTGGTCTAAGTCTTCCAATTGTTGCCGGTAAAGCCGATAATTGAAGGTGTAAATGTCTTCGTTTTGCGGATCGAGGCGGATCAGGGCATTCCGGATGTTTTCGATGTATTGCAGGCCATTTCGGGCGCTCATCCAGGCGTGTGGATCCGTTGCATTATGATACTGATCGCTGGCAATAGGGGGTATCCCTGTTGTGATGGTGACGACATTCGCTTTTGTCCCCGAATTGGCAATCAGCTCATCCAGCCAACCTTCAAAAGTCAGCCCGTTGCGCAAAATCAGGTCAGCATCTGCAACCAGACGGACGTCGCTTGGGGTGGGTTCGTAAATGTGGGGGTCGCCGCCTACCGGGACAATGGAAACCACTTCAAGTAAATCGCCGGAAATCATCCTGGCCATGTCTTCAAACATCGTAGCAGTCGCCACCACTTTCAGGCGTTCCTGGGTATAGGCTGCATTTGCCAAAAACAGGCTGCCGATCAGGATAATGGCAGTTCTCATGGTGCTCAGAATTTTTGAATGAAAAGATTTTGGCTCACTTTTTTGGAAAGCACCTGCTCGTTGGTTTCCCCCAGCATAATGCGCACCGATTCGTCGTAGTCGAAGCGTTCAGCAATACGGAGCTGTACACCCAATTTGATTTCGATCCGGTCTAAGTATTGCAAAAAAGCCGGCGAATGGTCGTTGACGCCAACTACAACTCCGGCTTCACCCGGATTCAGGGCAGACAAAAATACCTGCTTCCTGAAGGTGAAATTACCGGCAGCATCGGGAATTGGATCGCCGTGCGGATCAAATTTGGGCCGCCCTAAGTATTCATCGAGGCGTTCTACGAGTTCCGGCGACTGAATATGCTCTAATTGCTCCGCCATATCGTGCACCTCATCCCAGGAAAAGCGCAGTTTTTCGAGCAAAAAAACTTCCCACAGCCGGTGTTTTCTGATCAGCCCGGTGGCGAGTTTGTTCCCTTTTTCCGTAAGGGCAACCCCTCGGTATTTTTCGTAGTGGATCAGTCCTTTTTCGGCCAACCTGCGCAGCATATCCGTGACGGAAGCCGCGCTGGTGCTCATTTCCCCGGCAATGGCATTGGTGCTGGCCGGTTTGTCTTCCCTCTCTGAAAGCTTGAAGATGGCTTTCAGGTAATTTTCTTCTGTTTGCGAAAAATTTTCCATACAGCAGTATAGCTTTATGAGGCAAATATACAATTTTTAGATGAGTCTAAAAATATTTTTTAACAAAATTAATATTTCTTAGAGTTTATTTGGATTCTATAGTGGCCTAACTTGCACCTCTAAACAGGATAGGAATGAAACCCAAAAGCACGCGAATTAAAGAAAGGCTGCACGAAATCATCTTTGAAGCCGATACCCGGGAAGGCAAACTCTTCGACCTGACCATCATGGCGCTTACTGTATCCAGCACGATCATCGTCATGCTGGAAAGTGTGGAGTGGATGCGCCTGAAATACGGCCAGATATTTTATGCAGTGGAATGGGGCTTCACGACGGTATTTACAATTGAGTATCTATTGAGGTTGTACTCCGTACGACGCCCAATAAAGTACGCGACCAGCTTTTTCGGCGTCATTGATGTATTGTCAATCCTGCCTGCCTATGTAAGCTTATTCATCCCTGGCGCGCAAACCCTTCTGGCCATCAGAGCCCTGCGGCTCATCCGGATTTTCCGTGTTTTTAAGCTTGGTTATTTCGTCAAGGAAGGGTTCATCATTGTCACTGCACTGCGTGCCAGCCGGTTTAAAATTACCGTTTTTCTCACCTTTGTCTTTTTGTCGGTGATTGTGATCGGCGCGGTGATGTATATGGTGGAAGGCGGCACGAACAAAGATTTTTCGAGCATTCCGCAAAGCATGTACTGGGCCATCGTCACCCTTACCACGGTTGGCTATGGCGATCTTACCCCGATCACCGGATTCGGGCAGTTTTTATCGGCGTTTGTCATGATTCTGGGCTACGCAGTCATTGCGGTTCCAACCGGAATTGTCTCTGCGGAAATGGTTCGTTCGACAAAACAAGTGGTCACCAATACGCAGGCCTGCCCGGTTTGTTCCCACGAAGGCCACGACAACGATGCAGACTATTGCAAATACTGCGGGAGTAAATTGAATGAAGATTGATCCCTAAACCCCCCTTACCCGAGCTGTAGCCAACAACCTGCGCATGCTGTATCGCCCGCTGCCATTCACCAGCACCATCAACACCCCGCCGGTGATGGCAATATTTTTCATAAAATGAATGGAATTGATGCGGTACAATTCGGGGGTAGGATCATTCCAGAAAGAATGCACGATGAACGTCACCGGAACCCAATACAGCAGCAAAAGCAGGGCGCCAAAACTTGCCCGATAGCCCAGCAACATCATCAACCCACCGAGGATTAGGAGGGTAATCGCGCCCACCAGAAGCAGATCCTGCCGCCAGGTAAGCCCATAAGAAGTCATGATTTTTTGGGTCGTGTCATAAAATTTGATGGAATCATACGCTTCGTACAAAAATGTAAACGAGAGGAATACCCGCCCGATTAAATCCATAATGTCTTTCATCTCCCTTTTTTTCGCAATTTAGCAAAATTCGGGTGATGAATGCTATTCTTATTGCCTTTTGCCCTTTGCCCTTTGCCCCTTGCCCCTTGCCTTTTAAGAACCGGTCCATTACATTCTTCTGGCCGGGATGGGCTCGCCATGTGGGTCAGTAGTCGGAAACCCCAGCACTTCGTCCACCTCGTCGAGCAGGTGATCCGGGAGCAAATGTTCATATCGTTCTGCTTCATCGTGGATTTGATCCGTGTTCAATCCTATTTTATCCGCAAGGTAGGTTTCCCAAAGGCGGTGTGCGCGCACCAATCGCTGTGCCGCTTCAAGGCCCTTTTCAGTCAGCTCGAGCTTATCGGAATGGAACAACCCTCTTCCGGTAAGGAACCGGAGTCGCCGGCGCAACTCCTGGCGTCCCCAGCCTAATTCTGCGGCCAGGGCATCGAAAGTCAGCGTTTGCCTTTCCTGCAGGTTGAAGGCTTTTTTCAGACAATCTTCAAAATAGACGCGACTTCGCTGGCGTTGCTTGCGGAGGGTACGCCACAAGAGGCCTTTTTCCGGCGCAAAAAAGACCGCCAGCAGGTAGACTAATGTGGCCGTTACCGCCATTGCCGGCCCCGGTGTTGTGTCTAAATAAATTGCGATGAGCAAGCCCGCGATGGCGGATGAAAAACCGATGGCCGCCGAAAGCAGGATCACCCGTTTCAACCGGCTGCTGAGCAAAAGGGCGGCAGAAGCCGGGGTAATCAGCATGGCGACTACCAAAATGACGCCGACCATTTGCAGGGAAGCTACGACAGCAAAAGACAACAGGAGCATCAGAAAATAGTGAACAAGTTGAACCGGAATCCCCATGGTCTGGGCAATGACCGCCTGAAAAGTGGAGGCAAAAAGGTAGCGGTAAAATACGATGACACTGAGCACCACATAAACCAGTACAAAGGCTGTTAGATATAAATCGGTGTCGGCTACGCCCAAAACGTTCCCAAAAAGGAAATCTTTGAGGTCGAGGTGAACGCCTTCACTTCGGCTGATCCAGGAAATCCCCATAACGCCGATGGAAAACATGGCGGTGAACATGATGCCGATGGCTGCATCGTTTTTGGTTTTGGCATTGTGCTGTATCCAGGTGATGCCGATGGCTGTGACTAAGCCGGCGAGTACTGCACCAATGAAAAAACCAACGGCATTGTAGCCAATCAGGATAAATGCAAAAACAACACCGGGGAGGATAGAATGCGCCAGCGCGTCACCAATCAGAGACATGTTGCGCAACACGATAAAACAACCTAATATACCACAAATGATGCCAACCATACCAGAGGCGATCAAGGCACGAACGGCCCAGGCTTCTCCCAATAATGTGAGGTAATTTTCCATAAGGATTTGCTTTGCTTCAATTCTCAGGACAAAGATATGGATTATTACAGGAATAAAAAATATTTTTTAGATTAGTCTAAAAATATTTTTACCATTGAATTGCTTTCTGTATGTTTACATTATAGCAATATCTTCCACCTTTTCCGTATTTTTACCTGTCGCACAACAAGCGGCAGATTTGTTATGATGATGTTCTGCGTTTACAAAACGGATATTGGCTTACTCACTGCTTATGGCGAAGAAGAAGTTCGCCACGTAGCAGGGGAAGACGTGATTTGGGTGGATATGCTGAATCCAACGGCCGACGATAAAGCTTTTGTAGAAAGTAAGTTCCAGGTAGAACTTTTTACCCGGCAGGAAGCAGAAGAGATCGAGAGTAGCTCCAAATTCGCGGAAAGCGCGGCTGAAATCAACGCCAACCTGAACTACATTTACCACCGCAATGGCCAGTACGGGGTGGATCCCGTGTCTTTTATCCTGAAAAGCAACCTGCTCATTACCCAGCGGAACATCGAACTCAGGTCTTTCGACGAAGTGGCGCGTTCGTTCCGCACCAACAGGCGCCAACAGGCCAGCGGCCATAATGTTTTTCTCATCCTGCTGGAAATGCGGATTGACATCGAAGCCGACTTTCTGGAAGACCTCTCCAAACAAATCTACGCAACCAGCAAACGTCTCACCATTGAAAAAACTTTGGATGAGGATGTACTGATCGAAATCAGCAAGCTCCAGGAGTTGACAATGCTGTTTCGCGAAAGCACCAGTGAAATGCAACGGCTCATTTCTGCCATTCTGAAAAGCGCGTATTTCCCAAAAGACGAATACGATAAAATCCGCATCATGATCAAAGACGTTGGGTCGCTGCTGGAGCATACCGCTTTCAACTTTGAGCGCCTCGAGTATTTGCAGAATACTTTTCTTGGTTTGGTAGACATGGAGCAAAACAGAATCATCAAGATTTTTACGGTTGTCACCGTCTTCTTTATGCCCCCCACCCTGATCGCCAGCCTTTATGGCATGAACTTCGCCCACATGCCGGAGTTGCAATGGAGCGGTGGTTACCCCTTTGCACTGATGCTTATGGTGCTTTCTTCTGCCGGCACGCTCTATTATTTTAAGAAGCAAAAGTGGTTGTAGCCTTGTTTTTTCCTTTTCGTATAGCGCTTGCCCTGAGCGAAGTCGAAGCAATGCCCTGAGCGAAGTCGAAGGGAAGTCCAAGTTTTATCATTTGCTTAACACAAAAGCAGGGTTGGTTTTTCGTTTATGCACCATTCATCAAGCTGATTGCCTAATCACAAAAATTGAATGGTATGATCCGGATCGCATTAAAAGGACCGCAATTGCTACAAGCATTATTTGTTTGTATGGTTTTAACCAATTGTGCCAACAGTCAGAGTCTGAATCTTTTTTCGCCCGATTACGACGTAAAACTCGGAAAGCAGGTCTCCGCAGAAATTGCTTCCGATCCTAAACAATTTCCAGTCTTGCCTGAAAAGGGCAATGAGGAAGTTTACCGCTACGTGCGCGGCATTTCAAAAAATATCGTCAATTCAGGCAAGGTCAAGTACCGCGATAAATTTGCCTGGGAAGTGAAAATCATTGATGATGACAAAACGCTCAATGCTTTTTGCACGCCCGGCGGCTATATTTATGTGTACACCGGCCTGATCAAATTTTTAGATTCTGAAGACCAGCTTGCAGGGGTGCTGGGGCACGAAATTGCACACGCCGACATGCGCCATTCTACCCGCCAACTGACCAAAGTCTATGGCATCTCGGCGTTGCTGGAATTGGTCAGAAAGGATCCGAACCCCTCTACGGTAGAGCAAATTGCGTTTGGTTTGCTGAATCTGAAATTCAGCCGCTCGCACGAAAAAGAAGCAGACGGGCAGTCGGTGGTTTATTTGTGCAACTCGCAATACCACGCAGCGGGCGCCGCCGGATTTTTCAAAAAAATGGAAGGCAAAGGCTCCAATCCGCCTGAATTTATCAGCACCCACCCCAACCCCGGTAACCGTGTGGAAGCCATCGAAAAGAAGGCTAAACAACTGGGTTGCTCAGGCGGGAAAACACGTCAGACCGAATACCAGCGCATCAAGCGGTTACTGGATTGAAATCAATAACAATCCCAATAATAGCTGACTTCCGAAAAATCAAGACGCCGTAGTTTTTCCGGGGAGATGAAAAACTGGGCAGTGCCAAGGTCGCCCCAGAGGATGCCTTTGTTTGGCTCGGAATCAAGCTGAAACAGGAGCGCCAAATCACTGCCGGCAGGGCGGGGATCGTATTGTGCAAACCGCGGATACCCACCGATCTTATGCCCGCTGCCGGTAGCTAAGCGCCGCCAGGCATCCTGCAAAGCCCATTCGTCGGCGCCGAATTGAGCGAAAAAATCTTTACCCAGACTTGCCTCAAAACCAGCATCATCGGGAGGCATGTAGCCGGTCTGCTGTTCGTATTCAAAAGCAAATTCAACCCCCGGCTCTATCGGCAGGTCGTCGTAGCGGTAGCTGCGCAGAAAGGAAAAATCAGTGGTCAGCGCATCGGTATTGTGATGAATTTCCGGCCGGTAAACGACCCTAAAAGTGCTTTGCAACGCAGCGTGATCGGGCTGCTGCCCGTACAGGTAATCGTCAAAAATAAAAAACTGCAATAGCCCTTGCCGGGGAAAATCGGCCAACGGAGGCGCCTCCTCAAAATTAATTTGCGCCAAAAACAGCAGGTGTGCGCCTTCCGGGTTCACCGGCCAGGCTTCATTTTTGGGCCACCAGGGCGTTCCGCCCAGCTTGCCCGACCAAGGATAAGCCGGGGTGTTGGATAAAACGATCTTCACAAAATCTTTCCGGGTTGCTGCGAGTTGATTTTGGAAAGGCAGAAGCGCTTCCGGCAAATTGAATGGCGGTTCCATAAGTCTTGCTGTTTTGATGCGGCAAGTTATGAAATTGGTGAACATATCCCACCCTCGCCCGTTATCCAAAGCGTTGTTTAGTTCACGAATGCCTTTCTTTCAGGCCACTGTTACGATGTAAGTTATGATGAAGTTCAGAATTGGTATCCTCGCTTTGTTTGCGGTTTTGGCCATTGCCAGCGCTTTGTTGTTGCCCCGGCTGCGGTTCTCGTTTGATTTTGAGCAATTTTTTCCCAGCGGCGACCCGGACTTAGCTTTTTTCAAGGAATTCATCAAAGAATTTGAAGCGGACGACAATTTTATGCTCGTTGCGCTGCGGCGGGAAGAAGGCGCATTTGAGCAGCGTTTTCTGGAAAATGTACACGACCTCACCCTGAAAGCGCGCGACTTGCCCCACGTGCTGGAGAGCAATTCCCTGACGAAGTTTTCCTATCCGATCAAAACGCCTTTTGCCATTGTGACCACCCCCGCCATCCACATTTCGGAGCCGGAGTTTTATGAGCGCGACCGGGCAAGACTATTGAAAGACGAACGGTTTGTGCGCAACCTGATTTCTGCAGATGGCAAAACGCTGGTTGTTTTTATGAAAACGGTCAGCAATATTCAGCTCGACCAGGCACGCGAACTCCTGACCGCTTTGGACAGTCTGGTTGCAAGCTATAATTTTGAAGAATTCCACTACCTCGGCAGGCCCTATTTCCAAAAAGAAATGGTGGACATGCAAGTCCGCGAAATCAAAATCTCTTTCATCGTATCGTCGGTGTTGGTGGTGTTCATTTTGATGCTCATCTTCCGGCGACCCATTGGCGTTGCGGTAGCCATCACTGCCATCGGCCTGGGCTTGTTGCTGTTTATGGGCTTATTGTCGGCATTGGGCCGTGAACTCAACGCCATGGCGGCGCTCTACCCGGTGCTGATGATCATTGTCGGCACCTCGGATGTGATCCACATCATGAGCAAATATATTGACGAGCGAAACAAAGGCCGCGGGCGAGATGAAGCCATCACCATTACCCTGAAAGAGATCGGGCTGGCTGTTTTTCTGACCTCCGCTACGACCGCCATCGGTTTTGCCTCCTTGTTTACCAACCGCATTCCACCGATCCGCGATTTTGGGATCAATGCAGCCATTGGCGTATTGGTGGCCTATGTTACGACGCTGTTTTTTCTTAGCGCCCTGCTCTCATTTTTCCGGGCAGACCAGATTACCGCGGCCATGAAGAGCCAGGTCAGGTGGCATGCGGCTATGGTAAAATTGAATGATTTTACAGCGTTTAAAAGACGGGGCATAGTTTTGGGATTTGTGATGGCCATCCTGGTTTGTTTCGGCGGCATCGCTTTGGTCAATACCAATTACAACATCACCAACAACATGCCCGAAGACGCCAAAATTACAGCGGATTTTCTGTTTTTTGAACGGGAATTGGCCAGTTTCCGGCCTATGGAAATTGCGGTGTACGCACAGGGCGATTATTTGGCGACCGACTACGCTGTGGTGCGGGAAATTGACAAAACCGAACAATACCTGCGCACCTTCCCGGATATTCAGGCGATTGGTTCCATCACCGCGCTTTTCAAAAGCATTCACCAAATGAACAACGGCAACGCCGAAGCTGCCTACCGGATGCCGGAAGACAGCGCCCGCTTCGGAGAGTACCGCAGGCTGTTAGACAAAATCCCGGCTTCCATGACCAAAGTGATGATCAGCCGCGACGAAACCAAAACGCGCATCACGTCCCGCATTGGCGACGTAGGCGCCGACAGCATCAAACAAATCGGACAGCGCATTGACCAATGGGTTGCTGCCAATACGGATTCAACCGTAGTGAAATTCCACCGCACGGGCACCGGCCTCATCATTGATAAAAATGCGGAATACGCCCGCAAAAACCTCATACAAGGGCTTTTGCTGGCCATTGGCCTCATCGGTGTGCTGATGGCACTGTTGTTCCGCGACCTGCGCATGCTGATCGTTTTCCTGCTGCCCAATATTTTTCCGCTACTGGTAGCGGCAGCCATTATGGGTTTTGCCGGCATTGAACTGGAAGCCGGGGTTTCCATCATTTTCACCGTCATTTTTGGCATCGCGGTGGACGATACCATCCACTTCCTCAGCCGCTTCAAAATTGCGCGCAGCCAGGGTCAGGATGTGGAAGCTTCTTTAAAAACTACTTTTTTAGAAACCGGAAAACCGATGATTCTCACCAGCATCATCCTGTTTTTCGGATTTTTGGTGATGCTGTTTTCGGTGCATCCGCCGAGTGTGATTGTGGGCACGCTGATCAGCTCTACTTTGGTGAGCGCTTTGGTAGCGGATTTGTTGTTGATTCCGGTTTTGATTCGGTGGTTGATAAAGGAAAAAGTGTGATCTTTATGCAACACAAATGCGAAGATCACCACATGCACAAAATCAACACAGCCGAAAAACTCGCCCTCTTCTCGGACCACTGGAATCCCAGAATTGTAGGCGAACTCAACGGCCAGCACGTCAAACTGGTCAAGTTTCAGGGCGAATTTGTCTGGCACAAGCACGACCACGAAGACGAGCTTTTTTATGTACTGAAAGGCAGCTTCAGAATGGAATTCCGCGACCGGACGGTGGTGCTATCGGAAAACGAATTTTTGATCGTTCCCCGGGGCGTAGAACACCGTCCGGTAGCGGATGAAGAAGTTTGTGTGATGCTGTTCGAGCCGGCAAGTACGCTGAATACGGGTGATGCCGCAAGCAACGAACTAACCAGAACAGTGCTGGAAAAACTTTAACCTTTCCCAGAATCCTGGCTATCCCGCGTATTTTTCTGCACCGCAATGGCGCCGAACAGCGCCAGCAAAAATGCAAACGCGTAATACCCTTTTTCACTCGGCAGCAATGTGGCGTTCCATAGTCCGACGACCAGCAAAACGATGGCCAGAATGGTGGAAAACCAGCTAATGCCATAATAAATATCCGTCACCGGAATGCCTTCCAACCGGTCGCGCACGCTCTTTTGGACGGAAATCACTGAAAAAAGGCCGTACATCAGGATGGTGAAATAATAGCCTTTTTCGTTCAGCAGCATATCGGAGCGCCAAAGCCCGATTAAAAAACCGGCCATGCCGGCGCCCAAGGCAACCCAGGACGCGCCGATAAAGGCGGTAGATGGTTTTTGACTCATAAAATTACAATGGTTGTTTTTCGATTGTTTGAAAAATTTTTAAACCTCGCGCTGTTGGGTGCGAATTTCCGGTAGCTATTCCGGTTGCTTTTCATTGTGTCTGAATATTTCTGAAAGTACCCAGGCGCGACCCTTTATTGTTTGAAATACGGTAGAATACAGTGTTCTTTTCTGCGTTCTCTGCGTGGTTTGCGGCACGAAATACGCTTCTTTCTGACCCGGGAAGCCAAATTATCCGATAGCACCGGATTAACTTTCGACGACCAACGCCTGCAGGGCCATTAACGAAAAAAAAGATCATAAACTTTGCTTAATGATTTCCTCATAAGCCCCGGCCCATCCGGCCCATCCTTGTAAAGCAGAAAAAGAGCTGTTGTGCCAGAGCGTGCTGAAAACCCCGCCCGTTTTGCGAACCGCGTTCGACAATTTAGCACAAGCCGTTACCGCTTCTGAAGGCGAAAGACCCATATATTGCTGTAAAGTTACATCCATCACCTGAAAAGGGTGCAACAACAACGGGGTGCTTTCCTCCCGTTCCAGATCGTACCAATAAAAAGGCGCAGCGATGCCTGCCCGAAAGCCCGGCTGGTCGGCATAACCTAATGTATAATCTTCCCGAATGCCGGCGTCTAATAGTGCGCGGTAAGTGTCCGGAAAGCGCAGGCGCAGGAAGTGCTGACGACTTCGAACCACCGGCTGGCCGCATATTCCGGCAAGACGTTCAATTTCAATGCCCATCCGGCCAGCGTCTTTTGAAGCGGCATAAGACGGATGAATACCAATAGGATGCACAGCGCCCGTTTGGGCAATCAATTGGCGAAACGGGGGGTGTTTGGCTGCAATATTCGGGTCTAACCGGCTGTAATCACCCAGCAAAAAGAAAAAAATGGGTTGCAGGTCGTAGCGTTGGTGCAGCGCGGCCAGCCAGGAAAAAGTGAAATAGGGGTCTTCCGTTTTTCTGCGCCAGACAGCGAAGCGATTCCCCAACCGCTGCCAGCGACCTTTGACCACATCTGCCCCAAGGGCGCCCAAATGATGCCAAAGCGGGCGGTGACCATAAGCCCAGGCAATGTCCACATCATATGTGGGCTGAAATTGGTAAGCAAGCGGTTGGTAGGGCAAGGCCGGATAAAGGGCTTGAAGGGCTTTTGCCAGCAAGATGGCCCATTCATTCACGACCGGACGGTGCAAAAATCCGTTTTGTGCGGCAATGCTGCTGCCCGAAGGAAACCGTTCGTGCGCATCCCGTTCAGCGGGCAGGTATTCTTCGTACCGGCTGATTAAAAAAAAGGTTGCAGCAAACAGGTCGAAAGAAAAATGGGCACCAGAAACAGGCGTCGGAAACAAAGCAGGCGTTTCAGCAACCATAAAAAAGCCGCAGGATTGTGCGCGGATTCCGGTTTCTGACAGCAGCCCGCAGGGCGCAACCCACAGGGCGTTTCCGCTGGTGGGACTTCCACTGTAATTCAATCGCGGCCCGGGGTAAGCATCGAATTCATCGCGGCGGTTGGTGACCCGGCAAGGGATGCCCGATAACTGCCGGAACAGCAAGTCTGTTGTATAGGCCAGCCTTGGCGAGGGCGCTTCCGCGAAAATTAGCAGTGACATGCCTGCAAAGTAAAGACAAAAACCGAATGGATGCGCAAAGTCCATCGCCTGCTGTAACTTTGGCGGGTAAAACAAGCTACATGGCAACAATTTTGATCAAACATATCCGAACGCTGGTGCAGGCTTCCCACACGCCGGTTGGCGTCGTCGCCGGAGCGCGCATGGGCGAATTGCCGGTGATTGACGACGCTTTTTTGCTGATTGAAAATGAACGCATCGCCGGGTTTGGCCCAATGAGCGAAGCGCCGGAGCGGGCGGATACCCAAATTGATGCTTCCGGGCGGATGGTGTTCCCCTGCTGGTGCGATTCGCATACGCATCTGGTTTTTGCGGGCAGTCGTGAAACCGAATTTGTGGACCGCATCCGGGGATTATCGTACGAAGAAATTGCGCGCCGTGGCGGGGGCATCCTCAATTCAGCGCGCCGCCTGAACGATACCCCGGAAGAGGCTCTGCTGGAGCAAGCCCTGGCGCGGTTGCAGGAAGTGCAGCGCTTTGGCACCGGCGCCATCGAAATCAAAAGCGGATATGGGTTGAGCGTGGAAGGCGAATTGAAGATGCTGCGCGTCATTCGGGAATTGAAAAAGCACACAAAAATGGCCGTCAAAGCCACTTTTTTGGGCGCCCATGCCTTGCCACCGGCCTACCGGGAAAACCGGGAAGGCTACCTGCGCCTGATCGAAGAAGAAATGCTGCCGAAAATTGCCGACGAAGGACTTGCAGATTACCTTGATGTGTTTTGCGAAAAGAATTTTTTTAGCCCGCAGGAGACCGAACGCCTCATCCTTGCGGGCCAACGCTTCGGGTTGAAAGCCAAAATCCATACCAACCAGTTCAACTGCCTCGGCGGCATTGAAACCAGCGTACGGCATGGCGCCATTTCGGTAGATCACCTCGAAGTGCTGACCGACGTGGAAATTGAGTGCCTGTTGTCTGGAAATACCATGCCCACCCTATTGCCGGGCGCGCCGTTTTTCCTCAACGACCATTACCCGCCAGCGCGCCGCATGATCGAAGCGGGATTGCCCGTAGCACTGGCCACTGATTACAACCCGGGGTCTTCGCCTTCCGGCAAAATGGCGTTTGTCCTCACTTTAGCTTGTGTAAAAATGCGCATGACGCCGGAAGAAGCAATCAATGCCGCGACCATCAACGGTGCAGCAGCCATGGAATTGCAACATACCCACGGGAGCATTGAGGTCGGGAAAGCGGCTAATTTTTTCATCACCAAACCGATCCCTTCTATCGCTTACCTGCCGTATGCTTTTGGCAGTGATTTGATCGAACAGGTCTTTGTGGGAGGGGTTAAGTGTTGAAATCCAGGATTTTGATTTCCACCCGCTGATTCCGTTTTCGGCCCTCCACCGTTTTGTTGGTGTCTATCGGACTGCGTTTACCGTAGCCTTTGTACTTCACCCGATCTACGGCAATACCCTTTTTGGTCAGGTAGCTGGCTACCGATTTTGCCCGCAAAGAGGAAAGCTTATCGCAATAGTCGTCGCTTTGGGGCAAACCATTGGTGTGGCCGCCAATCTCAACGATCACGTCCGGGTTTTTGGACAAAAAGCTGTAAATATCGTTCAGGGAAGGATAGGACTGCGCCGTGAGATTTGTACTATCTGCTTTGAAGTAGATGTTCGTAAAGCGCAGGACTTTCCCTTTTTGAAGATCGGACCGCTTCAGGTTCGAAAT
>JALHRK010000090.1 GCA_022841505.1 Saprospiraceae bacterium
GAGAACCGCCAGGATTATTTGCAAAGGGAAAGATCGGAAAAAGCAAAACATCCGGCACATAAAAGTAGGGATTTCGCCGGATGTATGACGATTATTTTGGTGAAAGGTAGACGGTAGACGATGGACGATGGACGGTCTGCCCAGACATCGGGGTGGACAATGGACAGTGACGGTGGGTGGGAGACGGTAGGGTGCGACCCTCGCGGTCGCCCTTTAATAACTACCCGGGAAGGGATGGCTGTAAGGGCTGAAAATTTTCAGCCCCAGCCCCAGCCCCAGCCCCAGCCCTTGCCCTGGCCCCTGGCCTTGGCCCACCGTTTACGGCACCTGCACCGCATTCAACACCTTATTGATAATATCCTCCTGGGTCACATTTTCCGCCTCTGCTTCATAAGTCAAACCGATGCGGTGGCGCATGACGTCGTGGCAAATCTGGCGCACGTCTTCCGGAAGGACAAAGCCGCGGCGTTTTAGGAACGCATGCGCTTTTGCCGCCAGGGCCAGATTGATGCTGGCGCGGGGCGAACTGCCGTAATTGATCAGCGGCGCCAGCGGGCTCAGGCCATAATCGCCGGGATTGCGGGTTGCAAAAACAATGTCAATGATGTATTTTTCCACTTTTTCATCCATGTACACCTTGCGCACCGATTCACGGGCTTTCAGGATTTCGGCGATGGTGACCACCGGACGCACCTGCTGGAGGTCGTCGCCGGCAATATTCCGGCGGATGATGTCGAGTTCTTCTTCTTTCGTAGGGTAACCTACTTTCACTTTGAACATAAAGCGGTCCACCTGCGCTTCTGGCAGGGGATAGGTGCCCTCCTGCTCAATGGGGTTTTGGGTGGCCAACACCAAAAAAGGCTCCTCTAAGTGAAAGGTTTCATTGCCGATGGTGACCTGGCGTTCCTGCATGGCTTCCAGCAAGGCGCTTTGGACTTTAGCAGGGGCGCGGTTGATTTCGTCAGCAAGGACAAAATTGGCAAATACCGGGCCTTTGCGCACGGTGAATTCATTGCGTGCCGGATTGTAGATCATGGTGCCGATTACGTCAGCAGGCAGCAGGTCGGGCGTAAACTGAATGCGGCTGAATTGAGCGTGGATGGCTTTGGCCAACGTTTTGATGGCCAGTGTTTTGGCCAATCCCGGCAACCCTTCCAGCAACAGGTGCCCTTTGGTGAGCAGCCCCAGCATAAGGCGCTCGATCATGTCATGCTGACCAACGATCACTTTCGCGGTTTCGCTGTTCAGGCGGTCAACGAATGCACTGTCTTCATGAATCTGCTGGTTCAGCAGTTCGATATTTATGGTTTGCGTCATTTTTTGAGTCTGTCTGGTTTACCCGTTGTTGAAACGGAATTTGCCTTTTTTTATGATGTCGCTTGTCAGAAACCTGACTTAAAGTGTTTAAAATGTATCAAGACATTAAAAAAGCCCACAAATTTGAGCTTTTTCCATTAAAAAACGGAAAATATCCATCCCGCTATCGGGGTGATTTTCTTAATATTCAGAAAAAAATGCAAAAACGATCCATTCTCGCATTGTTGCTGTTGCTGCCCTGTTTCCTGAATGCGCAACCGGAAGGCGCCACCTGGACCCGGCGGCAAGCCTTCGAAGCGGTAAAGGCTTTGAAAGAAGGCGTATTGGTGGTCTGCCTGCCTTCCAACGACAAAAAAATCAAGGCTTTGTCCGCTTTGCTTGACAATCCGCAAGTGAACGAAAATGAAAAAATGCGCATCCGAAAGCAGTTGGAAACAACAGAATCAGAAAGCCGCTCCGACAACCTGACGACCATCACCGCTTTCCGGCAGGAATACCGCTTTTCGGAAGTATATTTTGCCTACGACACAGCCATCGCTCAGTTCCGCAAAGGCATCATAGACGGCCATTTCCTGAATGATACGCTCGAAACAGCCCCAAAAGTGAGCTTAACCGGAAAAACCTGGTTCGTGCTGCGGATTGGTTACACCGACGCCACCCAAAGTTCGGGCGCTGAAGCATTCATCCTTTCCGACAGCAGCCTGAACGAATTGCAGCCGCCTTTTCCCGCCGCAGTTCGCTTAGACAACCTCGGCTACCTCATCAATAAAACATTGGCGCCGGAAATTGCTTCGCGCAAACGGATGACCAAAGCGGTGAGGAAACTTCAGGGGAAGTTGGGGGAGTTTTATGGAGAAGAGTAGTTTGAGGATTTGAAGATTTGAGGATTTGGTAATTTGAAAATGTTCACGTCGCCCCATCTTCAAATTATCAAATTTTCAAATCTTCAAATCCTTATAAATATTTCATCAACCAACTCACCAGCTTCTGCTTCCGCGAATTAAACGGCGGGTACATCATTTCCGCCCCCGAGATAGGCGCCCATTGCCGGAGTACGGCTTTGGCGTTTGAAAATTCGTGGAAAGCAAACTCGCCGTGTCCTTTGCCAATGCCTGAATTGTTGACGCCGCCAAATGGCAGGTTGAAATTATAAAAGTGCGTGGCAACGTCATTGATGGTGACCCCGCCAGCGGAGGTTTCGTTCAGAATCCGCTCAGTATTCCGGCGCGATCCGCTAAAAATGTACAGCGCCAGCGGCTTTTCTTTTTTGTTGACGTATTGAATGGCCTCGTCAAGTTTGGAGAAGGTATGAATTGGCAAAATGGGGCCAAATATCTCTTCGGTGGCAACGCGCATAGCTGGCGTCACGTTGGTCAGCAAAACCGGTGGGAAGTAGTTCTTATCTTCGTGAATTTGCCCGCCGGGGTATTCCGAAACCGCGCCTTTTTGCAGCGCGTCTTCCAATATCCCTTTAAGCCGGGTCGTGTGGCGGCTGTTTACAATGCGGGTGTAGTCGCCGGTGATCCGGGCTTCATCCGTGGCGCCGTACATGGCATTGATGTATTTGGCGCAAGCCGCCAGAAAATCCGCCTGCCGGGATTCATGTACGAGGGCATAATCGGGCGCCACGCAAATCTGCCCGCAATTCGACAACTTTCCGGCCACCACCCGCCGGGCTGCTGCTTCAATATCTGCGCTTTCGTCAATGATGACCGGCGATTTTCCACCCAGTTCCAGCGTCACGGAAGTCAGGTGTTCGGCTGCTGCTTTCATCACCAATTTACCCACCTCGGGTGAGCCCGTGAAAAAGATATGGTCAAATTTCAGCGTGAGCAAATGCTGCGCCACGCTGGCATCGCCTTCTACCACCGCGACCTCGTTTTCGGGGAACACTTCCAGCAGCATTTTTTTCATGATGGCGGAAGTATGCGGGGTAAACTCCGAAGGTTTAACGATGACCGCATTGCCGGCTGCAACAGCGGAAATCAACGGCTCCATTGCCAGCTGAAGGGGGAAATTCCAGGGGGCAATGATCAGCACAGCGCCTTTGGGTTCGTACCGGATCTGGCTGGAAGAACCCAGCAATGGAAAGGGCGTACCCACCGATTTGGGGCGCATCCACTGGTGCAGGCGGCGTGAAGTGTGTTTGATTTCCACGAGCAACGGAAAAATTTCGATGATGTCTGTTTCCATCGCAGGTTTGTGAAAATCGGCGAACAGCGCCTCCTGAATGGGGGTCCGGTGCGCCATCAGTACCTTTTCCAGGTGTTTGAGCTTTCGGATGCGTTCAGTGGCCGTGCTCGCCGCCAGCGCAGGAACCTGAGCCTGCTGCGCGTTGAAAATGTTTTCAATTGCTGAAAAAGCGATATTGGAGGATTGCAGAAAAGTTGTCATGATGCTTTTAGGCCAGTATTTTGTTGAAACCAGCTATAAAAGCAAATATAACTGATCTGTTTGGGTTTGGTTTTTAAAACTTAGTAAATGGATTGCCCATGAACGCAACCTTACCCAACCATTCGGGTTATTTTGTAAGAATGAGGGAGAAGTTTGCAAGTTTGCAAAAGGCAAGTAGGCAAATTGGCAAGTAGGCAAATTCGCAAGTTTGCAAATTGGCAAATGGAAAAATTTGCAAGTAGGCATGTTGCCAATTTGCCCCTTGCCAATTTGCCCCTTGCCCCTTGCCAATTACTCCAGACAAAACACAAAATGCCCATGTGCGGACGTTTGTCATTCGTAACCACGAAAGAAAAAATCCAGGAACAATTCGGCGAGCGGCTTGAATTGAGCGATGGCCCATTGTTGCTGAGTTACAACATTGCGCCTACCCAGCAGGCTTATGTTATTCTCAATGAAAACCCGGAGGTGTTGGACCGCCTGTCGTGGGGATTGATCCCCCATTGGTCGAAAGACGCAAAAGACGCCGCCAAACGCATCAACGCCCGCAGTGAAGGCATTGCCGAAAAACCGTCTTTCCGCCTGCCGATCCGAAACCGCCGGTGCGTGGTGCTGGCCGACAGCTTTTACGAATGGCAGCGCGCAGGCAAACAAAAACTGCCGTACCGGATTTTGCCATCCAATGGGCGTTTGCTGGCCATGGCGGGGATTTGGGATACCTGGCAAAAGCCCGATGGCGCTTTGCACCGCTCTTTTGCGGTGATCACCACC
This sequence comes from Saprospiraceae bacterium, assembly GCA_022841505.1. GTDB lineage: Bacteria > Bacteroidota > Bacteroidia > Chitinophagales > Saprospiraceae > JABWAJ01. The sequence continues at coordinate 4,483 of JALHRK010000090.1, forward strand.
ACGCCAAACTTAGAAATGGCTGCCCTGCACGACCGGATGCCCGTGTTGCTGAATAGCCCGCACGAAATCCGTAAATGGCTGGGTGAACTGCCTGTAGAAGCAGCCCTGGAGATGCTCCGACCCGCCGAAGATGGCCTGCTCGACCTGTACCGGGTTTCAGACAAAGTGAACGCCGCTTACAACGACGGTCCCGAATTGCATGAACAATTACCGCCCCCTCCTCCCGACTTATTTGGGTGAAATTGCCTTTGGTGCGAAAAAAGCGGGAAAAAGCAAGGATGTGTGGTAGCAAATTTCCCAGATAGGGTTACTTTTGGGGGTCCTTTGTTGTATTTTTTACACTTAGAGGAAATGTTGCAGTAAGTTCACAAATCGAAGAACAAAATTTGGCATGATGGTAACTGGTGTACATAAAAATACCAAGATCGTTGCGACGGTAGGCCCCGCATCGAATTCTTATGAAATGTTGCTGGAGTTGGTAAAGGCAGGCGTAGACGTTTTTCGACTCAACTTTTCGCACGGCGCGCACGAACAGCACCTTGAAGTGATCAACCACATCACGTATATCAATGAAAAGTACAACCTGCACATCAGCATTTTAGCCGATTTACAGGGGCCGAAACTCCGCGTTGGCAAAATGGAAAACGATGGTCTGGCCATCAAACCGGGCGACGTCCTCACGTTCGTGCAGGAACCTTGCATTGGCAACATGGAGCGCGTCTACATGAGCTACGAAGGCTTTGCCAAAGACGTAAAACCAGGCGAAAAAGTGCTGGTGGACGATGGCAAAGTCGTATTGGAAGTAGTGGATACGAACGGGGAAGACCAGGTGCGGCTAAAAGTTGTACACGGCAGCATCCTTTCCAACAACAAAGGCGTTAACCTGCCAAACACCAAAGTATCGTTGCCTTCGCTGACGCCAAAAGACGAGGCAGACCTGGAGTTCATCCTCACCCAGCCCGTCAACTGGATCGCGTTGTCTTTCGTGCGTTCGGCCAAAGACATCAAAGACCTGCGCGCTCGCTTGGACGCCAAAAACCACCCGGCAAAGATCATCGCTAAAATTGAGAAGCCGGAAGCAGTAGAAAAAATTGACAAAATCATCAATGCCTCCAACGGTATCATGGTTGCGCGGGGTGACCTCGGGATTGAAATGCCAATGGAACGGCTGCCGCTGATTCAAAAAGACATCATCGCAAAATGCCTGCAAAAGGCGCGCCCGGTGATTGTGGCTACGCAGATGATGGACAGCATGATCACCAACCCCAGCCCAACACGTGCTGAAATTACTGACGTGGCCAACGCCGTACTCGACGGAACCGACGCGGTGATGCTGAGTGCAGAAACCGCTGCCGGAAACCATCCGGTGCTCGTGGTAGAAGCCATGTGCAAAATCATCGGGGAAGCTGAAAAGCATTACAGCGGCAGTGAAAAGCGCACCCGGCCGGTGCTGACTGACAAAGCCCGCACCTTTTATTCGGATGTGGTTTGTTTCAACGCTGCGCGGACTGCCGAAGAAATTGGCGCCAAAGCCATCATCGGCATGACCAGTTCCGGCTACACCGCCTTCAAAGTATCGAGCTACCGGCCCAACGCAGATATTTTTATGTTTTCCGACCGGATGCACATGCTGTCTACCCTGAACCTCGTCTGGGGCGTGCGCTGCTTCTACTACGACCGCTTCACCACCACCGACGAAACCATCAACGATGTAACCGACATTCTGAAAGCCGCAGAAATGATCCATCCGGGCGACGTGATCGTCAATACCGGGAGTATGCCGCTGCACCGCCGGTTTAGAACAAATATGATGAAAGTGACGGAAGTGGAATAGGTTGTTTAACACAGTATTAACGGAATTTAGCTTTTTATTCGTAGTTGTGTTTTGAGTTTAGCAATACCTTTATCGGGTACACTCTAAATTCTATACATTATGAAGACAACAACTACCTTCTGCCGCTTTGCACAAGCGGCGCTCCTGATCATTTTTTTGCTTGCGAAAAGCACCATTTACAGCCAAACGCAGCCTGATTCCACCGATTACGATTATGCGGCTTTCCGGTTTCCGGATATTGACCGCAAGGCGCTCAACGCACAATTTGGCCTTTCCGGCAATGCGGCACAAATTTTACGGCATCAGCAAACGCCGCAAACCGAGAATCACCAAAGCATTTTTGAGAACAACCTGAACCTTTCTTATAGCCGGTTCAGAAATACGGAAAAGCTGCAAGCGCTGCGGTTGGTCAGTTTTGGGCAGTCTCTTTTTTCAGGAAGAACTAAATCTGTTTTTAGCGTCACAACTTCGCAACGTTTTACCCGGTTCAATGCCAACCTCGTCATCAATGACCAGCATCGCCACTACTACGAACCGCAGCGATTTTGGGAGTACCAATTATTGGTTGCAACTACTTTTGAAAAAGCCAGCCAGCGTCAGAGCCTCCCCCCTATTGTAGAGAAATACTGGGCATTTGACCTGAATGCCAGCTTGCCGCTAAAGCTTGGCACAGGCCGCATAGAGCCAATAGATGATGTGTTCCTCGCAAAATTCATGATGGACGACCTGGTGGAAAATGGCATACTCAACGCCGAGCTCAGTCAGGAACAACTGTTCTCTCTCGGGCAGGTGATGGCTGCTGCCCGAAACCAGCGGATTTTTGATATTCGCCGGCAGCGGATTTATGAGCTGACGCAATTGGATAACTGGTTTAAAGAAAACGGGTTAGCCGAATCCAAAAGCGATATGCTCTACTTTACAACGGTGGCCGATAACTGGCTGTACAGTTTTCGCAATGTGCGCAGTGCGGGCGAGCGATACGCAGTGGGCGTGGCACCATTTGCGCTGCTCAGCCACTTACGTGAGTTAAATCCGGGGGTTTCTGATGGGCATTTCGGCTTTTCAGTTTTTGGTGAATACGACAACGAGCGCCCGATTAACCAGTTTTGGCAGGTAGAAAAAAGCGCCCGGGCAGGCGTCGAATATTTAAACAATCCGGTAGATGCGGGTGACGGCCTCTACAATGAGTGGTTGCGACCATTTGCAGAAGCTTCGCTGGGTTATGGGTTTTTTCCGAATTCCCGGACCATCGTTTTAGCAGATGCCTCGCTGCGTTATGAATATTATATTGGTGCTGATGACAATGTATTGGATTTTAACTACCATGTTATTCAACCCGGAATAAGATTAGAAGCCACTTATTTTGTCAATTACCAATTCCGCATAACCGGCGCCCTGAACGGCTCGTATTTCTGGTCTTCGAACAACACAGGTGGCCCAGTTTTTCCTTCTTCCAAGCTGCCATTTTCGCTCAGCAGCGGCAACGCGGGGTTTAATTTTTCCAGTAATGTTTCGCTGCTTTATAGTTTCTTTTAAAAAATGGACCTAAGATTACGCAGAGTCTTGCTGAGTGAATATGAGCCATGCGAATCAGGGGCTATTGGGCGATCAATTGTTCGGGATAACCTCGTCCGTTAAAGATTACACGGAGTTTCGCGGAGTAAAAGGAGTTTCACGGAGTCTTTACACCTAACTCCGCGAAACTCCTTTTACTCTGTGGAACTCCGTGTACATTTTAGGCACTGTGCTGCCTGCTATCTCGATTTAAAGACAAACGCTACTTAGTGTAAAAAAGGCACAAATACCCCTTTCACATCTTCAGCATCCGAAAAGAATACTAATTTTGCCCCGCATCAAACAAAATGCTTATGATCGGTCAACTGAAAGATAACAGCATCAAGCTGAAACGCATCTTCATCGAATCGAAACTGCCCGAAGCCCTTGCGCCTTTGCAGGAGCTGGCGGGCAACATCTGGTGGTCGTGGAACAAAGAAGCCATCCAGCTTTTTCGCACCATCGAACCGGAATTATGGGAATCCGTTCACCACAACCCCATTGCCCTGCTCGATGGCCTGAGTGTGGAAACCACCAGGCGCCTGCTGGAGGACAAAGACTTTATGACGCGTCTGAAATCGGTCAACAAAGCTTTTCAGGCTTACCTGAAAGAAGCGCCTGCTGTGAAAACGCCGCACATCGGCTATTTCAGCATGGAGTACGGCCTGCATATTTCGGTGCGGCTCTATTCCGGCGGCTTGGGCGTGCTGGCCGGCGACTACCTTAAAGAGGCCAGCGACGCCAACATCAACCTGACTGCGGTGGGCCTGCTTTACCGCTACGGCTATTTCCAACAGGCGGTGTCGCTGAACGGCGACCAGATCCACCAATACCCGCCGCAGCAATTCACGAAAATGCCCATCCACCCCGTGCGCGACCAAAGCGGCGAATGGTTAAAGGTGAGTGTGCAACTGAAAGACAGCCTCGTGTGGGCCAAAGTATGGGAACTTCAGGTAGGTCGCATTTCGCTGTACCTGTTGGACACCGACATTGACGAAAACCGCTGGGAAGACCGCGCACTCACGCACCAGCTCTACGGTGGCAACAACGAACACCGTCTCAAGCAGGAAATTCTGTTGGGCATTGGCGGGGTGCGGGCGCTTAAAGCCCTGAATATTACCCCCGATTTGTTCCACATCAACGAAGGACACGCCGCTTTTCTCGCGCTGGAACGCCTGAGACAATACATGGGCAACGAAAACCTGAGCTTTAACACGGCGGTGGAAGTTGTGCGCTCGACCTCCCTGTTCACCACACATACCCCTGTGCCGGCGGGCCACGATTATTTCCCGGAAGGTTCCTTACGGGAGTACTTAGCCGATTATATTGCCGACCTCGGCATCCCCTGGCAGCAATTTATGGCGTTGGGCAAAATCGAGCCCAACAACCCTTCTGAGCTGTTTTCGATGAGCCATTTGGCGATTCGGCTTTCGCAGGAAGTGAACGGCGTGAGCAAACTGCACGGCGATGTATCGCAAAAAATGTTCAGCGTGCTTTATCCGGGCTACCACCCCGAAGAATTGCACGTCGGCTACGTCACCAACAGCGTGCATTACCCCACCTGGATTGGCCGGGAATGGCACGAATTGTACGAAAAAACCTTTGGAAAAAATTTCCTGCGCGACCAGTCGAACCCCGTGCACTGGCGAAAAATACACAGCGTGCCCGATGACCAGATTATGGCCATCCGGCAAGTGCAGAAACAGCGCCTGATCCGTTTTGTGAAACGGAAATTGCAGGAAGACCTCCAGCGTCGGGGCGAAAATCCGCGCGCTATTTTTTCGGTGCTGAACGCCATCCGCGAAGATGCGCTGATGATTGGTTTTGCGCGCCGGTTTGCCACGTACAAACGCGCGCACCTGCTGTTTTCCAACCCCGAGCGCTTGTCGCAAATCGTGAACGACCCGGAGCGTCCGGTGATGTTCATTTTTGCCGGAAAGGCACACCCTGCCGACGGTGGCGGACAAGACCTCATCCGCAGCATCATCAACACGTCGAAACGCCCGGAGTTTTTGGGAAAAGTGATCTTCTTAGAGGATTACAACATGGAAATGGCCAAAACACTGGTGCGTGGCGTTGATATTTGGCTGAACAACCCGGTTCGCCCCAAAGAAGCTTCGGGTACCAGCGGTATGAAAGCGGTGCTGAACGGGGTGATGAATTTCAGCGTTTTAGACGGCTGGTGGGTGGAAGGCTACCGCCCCGACGCGGGATGGGCTTTGCCTTTGGAAAACACCTACGACGACCCGAACCTTCAGGATCAGTTGGACGCTGAAACGATCTACAACATTCTGGAATACGACATTGCGCCGACCTATTACGAGCGCGATGAGAAAGGCATCTCGGCAAAATGGGTCAACCACGTGAAGCAAACCATCGCTGAAATTGCGCCGCAGTTTACGATGAAACGGATGCTCGACGACTACTTCGACCGTTTTTACAACAAACTTTACAAGCGCAGCCAAATCGTAAAAGCAGATGACTACGCCAAAGCATCGGAACTGGCATCCTGGAAAAACGACATGCGGGAGGATTGGGATAAAATCAGCGTGGCCGACATGCAGGTTTTTGATTCCGACAACCACCCGCTGCCGGTTGGACAGCCTTTTGAAGCGACCATAAGTCTGGATATCAACGGCTTACCTGCCCAGCGCATCGGGGTGGAAGTGGCCTTTTTCCGCCGCCTGAGCGACGACGAAATGGAACTGAAAATCACACACGAACTGCAATTAACCAATCAAAAGGGTTCGATCGCTACGTACGCTTGCGCATTGGATCCGCACATGTCGGGCGTATACGAATACGGGTTCCGGGTTTTCCCGAAACACGAGTTGTTGCCGCACCGGCAGGATTTGAATTTGGTAAAATGGCTTTAGGGAAAAGGCAAGTTTGCAAGGGGCAAATAGGCAAAGGGCAAATTGGCAAGGGGCAAGTTTGCAAATAGGCAAATACGCAACTTCCAATTTGCGAACTTGCCAATTTGCCCCTTGCCTTTTATAAGTCAAAAACATGAACAAGCGAATCCTTTTCTCCGATAAAGTCCACCCGCTGCTGTGGGAAAGTCTCACCGCAGCGGGCTTTGACTGCCACGACGGCAGTTTGACCCCCTTAGAAGAAACGGAGCGCCTGTTGCCGCAATTCGACGGCATCGTAGTGCGCAGCCGATTCCGGATTGACGAAGCGTTCCTGTCAAAAGCAACCCGCCTGCGCTGTGTGGCGCGCTGGGGCGTTGGCACGGAACACATTGACCTGGAAGCGGCGGCGGCAAGGGGTATTGCGGTGCTGACCTCCCCGGAAGGCAGCCGCGATACGGTGGGCGAGCACACCATTGCCCTGCTGCTGAACCTGATGAACCACATCGGTCGGGCTGACCGGCAGGTGCGTGCCGGGCAGTGGATCCGGGCAGCCAACCGGGCAACGGAATTAAAGGGCAAAACCGTGGGCATCATCGGTTACGGCAATATGGGGCAGGCTTTCGCCCAACGCCTGACGGGCTTCGGTTGCCGGGTGCTGGCCTACGATAAATTCAGAACCCATTACGGCGATGCGTTTGCTGCTGAAGCGCAATTGGAAACGCTGTTTCGCGAAAGCGACGTCGTCAGCCTGCACATTCCTTACCTGCCGGAAAACCACCATTTCGTCAACGACGCTTTTTTGAGTAGTTTTCACAAACCAATTTTCCTCATCAATACCGCCCGCGGCCTTGTGCTGGACACAGCGGCCTTAGTTGCGCATTTGCAGAACGGCAAAGTCGCTGGCGCTGCGTTAGACGTCCACGAATACGAAGAAATGTCTTTTTCCCACCTCGAACCGGATGCCTTGCCGGAACCTTTTCAAGTCCTGCGCCGGGCGGATAATGTGGTGTTGACGCCGCATATTGCGGGCTGGTCGCACGAAGCGGAAGAAGGGCACGCGCGGGTGTTGGCGGAGAAGATTGCGAATTTGTTTGGTGAAGAGCGGTAGCCCTTTCTATTGCGGGAAATTTTAGACTCGAGGAGGCTGCTCAAACATTCAAAGTGTATTCATTTTCAGTCAATTAAATTCAAAGTTCATATTAACTCAAGATTAATTTTTCTTGAAAACTTTCCCATCCAGAATAACATCGTAATTTTACGATGTTATTCAAATTGAGCCATGGTTACCAACAAAAAAGAAGCCTTCGAACAAGAAGACCAGGATTTGGCCAACCTCGCCAAAGCCCTGGCGCACCCGGCGCGCATTGCCATTTTAAAAGAATTGGCGCGCCGCCAAACCTGCATTTGCGGCGAAATCGTGGAAGTGCTGCCGCTTGCCCAAAGCACCGTTTCCCAACACCTGAAAGAATTGTTGCAAGCCGGGCTGATCAAAGGAACCGTGGATGGAAAAAAATCGTGCTACTGCATCAACCAGGAGGCGTTCCGGCAATTTGACCAGACGCTGAAGACTTTTTTTGCGGTCACCATCGCGAATGAATGCTGCTAAAAACAAGGAGTTTATATGAAAAATATTTTGGTATTGTGTACCGGCAACAGTTGCCGGAGCCAGATTGCTGAAGGTTACCTGCGGCATTTTGCCAAAGACGAGGCCAGGATTTACAGCGCCGGCGTGGAAACCCACGGCGTGAATCCAAGAGCCATTGCCATCATGAAAGAAGACGGCCTTGACATCTCGCACCACACCTCAAACAATGTGGAAGAATACTTCGACATTGATTTTGATTATGTGATTACGGTGTGCGACAACGCCAAAGAACGCTGCCCGTACTTTCCGACCAAAGCGCAAAAATTCCACCACAATTTTCCTGATCCCGCGAAAGCAACAGGAACCGAGGAAGAAATCATGGCGGAGTTCAGAGCAGTGCGGGAAATGATCAAAGCCTACTCGGAGCAGTTTATTCAAGCGCATATAAATGGACATACTCTAATTATAGACTCAGATGACACAGACAACCACACCTAAAAAACTCGGTTTCCTCGACCGCTATCTGACGCTATGGATTTTTGCCGCCATGTTCATCGGCGTTGCGCTGGGTTATTTTGTTCCGGGTACTGCCGGATTTATTAATCAATTTCAGGTTGGGACGACCAATATTCCCATCGCCATCGGATTGATTTTGATGATGTACCCGCCCTTAGCGAAAGTGAAATACGAAGAGCTGCCTTCGGTTTTTAAAAACAAACGCATCCTCGGACTTTCTTTGGTTCAAAACTGGCTCATTGGCCCCGTTTTGATGTTCCTGCTGGCAGTTGTGTTTTTGCAGGACAAACCCGAATACATGATCGGATTGATTATGATCGGCATTGCGCGGTGCATTGCGATGGTGATTGTTTGGAACGACCTGGCAAAAGGCGATAACGAATACGTCGCCGGTTTGGTAGCATTCAATAGTATTTTCCAGGTGTTGCTGTACAGCGTTTATGCCTGGTTTTTTGTGACCATCCTGCCGCCGCTGTTCGGCATCGAAGGTGTGGTGGTTGACGTCAGCATCCGGCAGATTGCAGAAAGTGTTTTCATTTACCTGGGCATCCCGTTCATTGCCGGATTCATTACCCGTTATGTGCTGATTCGAAGCAAAGGGAAGGAATGGTACCAGCAGGTTTTTATTCCCAAAATCAGTCCAATCACGCTCCTTTCCCTGCTTTTTACCATTGTGGTGATGTTCAGCTACAAAGGCAATCTGATTGTTCAAATCCCGTTTGACGTGGTGCGCATCGCCATTCCACTGATCCTCTACTTTGTCATTATGTTTTTCAGCGCGTTCTTTTTGGCCAAACGCGCCGGCGCCGATTACGCAAAAAGTACCTCGCTGGCGTTCACCGCTGCGGGCAATAACTTTGAGTTGGGCATTGCCGTTGCCATCGCGGTTTTTGGTATTGATTCGGGCGTTGCATTTGCAGCCGTGATCGGGCCGCTGATTGAAGTGCCGGTTTTGATTTTGTTGGTTAATGTGGCGCTGAAACAACAGAAAAATTTTACAAAAGTGTAGTCTTCATTTCCCGCAAAGGTCGCAGAGGATACGCCAAGGTCGCAAAGCGTGATGGCCTCTGGCTTAGCGTCCTTTGCGAAATCGAAGATTCACGATAGTAGACCTTTGCGCCCCTTTGCGGGAAATTTTTAGACGCGAGGGCGCCAAGACAAATCCTGACCTCACTCCACCTTCTCCGCATGAATCTCCTCAAAAAAAATATCCCCGTTCGGTACCTGAAATTGCAGTGCTTTCGGCTCGCCGGTATTATCCAACACAAACTGCACCGTCCCGAAATCAAACCAGGCTTGTGGTTCTGCCCATTTTAACTCAAACGTATCAAAATGCCAGTGGGAGAGGGTAGCGCGGAGGCCGTCGGCGGGCAAAAATTGGATGGCGAGTTTGCCTTGGTCTGCACTGACGCGGATGTCGCCATAAAACTTGCAGCGGTAGAGTCCGGCGTATTTTTCGAGCGACAGCGAAGGCTTGGTGCCGATCACCCGCTTGTCTTTTAATGCCTTCATTTCAGCTTCATGCGCAGTTTGACCAGCCTTTTCGCGCCCCAGCAATTCTTTGCTCCAGTCTTTGTCCGCCTTGCCGGTGTAGGTGTCTAATACGCGGTACATCAGCGCATTGCCCACGCCGGTCATGCTGTTGGTGAGGATGACCCCGCCGAGTTTTAGGTCTGGCACAAAAAACGTGCGCGAATACATGCCGTCGTAGCCGCCGCTATGTGATACCACGAGGTGGCCGTTGTAATCGAACAGCCCCCAGCCTAAGCCATACATTGAAAAATTGCGGGTGGGAAATAATTTCCGCCCGCTTTCGCCAATGCGGTTGATGCTGTGTGTTTGCCAGAGTTCCCACAGCGCTTTGGCCGGAAGCAGTGATTTGCCAGCCACTTTGCCTTCGTCAAGGTTCCATTGCAACCATTTCAGCATGTCGGACGCGCTGGAAATGATGCCGCCCGCAGCGCCCATATTGTCCCAATCCACCCACGGAATCGGCTGTTCGACGCCATTTTCAGGTTTGTGCGGCGCCGCGACGTTGACAGATTTCGGGAGGGATTTGACGGAAGAGATCGTGCGCGCCATACCCAGCGGTTTCAGGATGCGCTCGCTTGCGAAGGCGTCCCAGCTTTTGCCGCTCACCGCCCGAATTACCTCTCCCGCAGCAATGAACATGAGGTTGGAGTAGCCGTAGCCACCCCGGTATTCATAGGCCTGCGGCAGTTCACCCGCCCGGCGCACCACTTCTTCTGCGCTGTAATTGCTTTTGTACCAAACCACATCGCCGCTGAAAGTGCCCAATCCCACCCGGTGGCAGAGCAGGTCGCGTACCGTGGTATGTGCCGTCACGTAGGGATCGTAGAGTTTGAACCAGGGCAGGTGTTTTTGTACCGGATCATCCCAGCGGAGTTTGCCTTCTTCCACCAGCATCGCCAGCGACGTTGCCACAAAGGCTTTGGTATTGGATGCGATGGCGAAAAGGGTGTTTTCATCCGCTTTCGCAGACTTTCCGGCTTCTGCAACGCCGTAGCCTTTGGCGAGCACAACCTGACCATCTTTGATGATGCCCACCGACATGCCGGGAACTGCCCAGTCTTTCTGGGCTTGTGTACAATATTGGTCGAGGGCTTTATGATCGGCCTGGCTATGCAGCAGATTTGCGCCAAGCACCAAAAAGAACACGGACAAAAGAAGCGGTGGGAATTTCATGGTTGCCTATTTTTATGCAAGTTTATCTAAAAACGGGCAACTGTCAAACTTTCAGGCGGGCATAAAAAAAGAGGGCAGCTAAGATGCCGCCCTCCGAGAAATCACCCGACTGTTGTTGATCACGAAGTTACAAGCACTCCGCTAAACAACTTTGTGATCGTTATGAATTAGACGGGTTATTGGATCAAAAGTTTATCGTTCTTGTCTGCGCCGAACTAAAGTTCAGTGCTACTTCACTTGTGGTTCAAAAATTGATCGTTCTTGTCGCTTCATCCGCCCCGTTGGGCGTTTCAGCGCGTAGTTTAAGGTTATTTGCGCCCCTTTCCAGTTCAAACGTACAATTGAAGGCTCCGGTTTTCGCATTGAAGGAAAAATCGCTGATTGGTCGGCCATTGATCGAAAAAGTGACCTGATCCTTCGATGAAACATGCTGAATCACGGCAATTACCGTACTGCGGCCCACATTGGGATTCAACGGGTTAGTCGTCGGTTGCGACACCGATTCAATGGTTACAACCGGCGCCTGGGCAGCATTGCCCCCATTGTAGAGGATCGTTGTTGTTGCCAGGGCCTTACCTTCGTTGTTGCTCGCTTCAATTTCAATGGTGTTCGTACCGGCGGCCAAGGTGACCTTTTTCTTAAGCTCGCCTTTGGCGGCATCGAACTCAAAATCAGTGGTTGCCACGTTGTTTATTTTCAACACGACATCCGATTTTGAAGCCACATTTTTGATGGCCGCAACGATATCCGCTGTGCCTCCCCGAGAGATGGAACCTGCCTTTGCAGGTTGCACAAACCGCACTTCCGGTTTGGGTTGCACGATCGGTTCGTAATTAATTACGACGAAATCATCCGCGACACCGTCACTATTTCGAGCCTGAACTTCAATGCGATTGCTGCCTTTTTTCAGGTCCGTCACCGTCGCAGTCAGGTTTTCCCCGGTCAGCGTGAAAGCAACAGCAGATTTGCCGTTGATCGTCACAGTAACTCCTTTTTTATCGCTTACGTAACGCACGGTCGCTTTTAAAGATACGGTTGAGGTAGTCACCGTTGCTTTATCTTCCGGCGCCGTTATGTTTACAACCGGCAACTGCGGCGCGGTGTAGTAAATCCGCGTTGTTTTTTCATCGCTTCCTGCACTGTTCCGGGCGTTGATCACCACCACATTTGCGCCTGCTTTCAAGGTCAGTGGCAGGCTCAATTCGCCGGACGCTGCCGTAAAAGTAAAATTGCTTTGCGATTGACCATCTACTTTTACCAAAATATCGCCCTTATTGTCCACATTTTGTATCGCAGCACGTAAGTTATAATTTTTTTCTTTACTGTTATAGTCTGTCGTTGCCGGATTGGTAATGGCCACAACCGGCGGTTTCATCGGGTTGTAGCGCACATTGGCGGTTGCTTCTGCGTTGCCGCCGCTGTTCTGCACTTTCACGGTCACCACGTTGTTCCCGCCTTCCAGCGTCAGCGATGCCGTCACTTCCTGCCGCCCCACATCGAAGCTGAAGTTCGTCACCGCCCGGCCATTAAACAGGACCGACACTTCGCTTTTCGCGGCCACGTTTTGTGTCGTTGCTTTCAGGGTAGTTGCTGCTGTCGTTACGGTGCTGTTGTTTGCCGGTTGTACGATTGTGACGGTTGGTTGCTTCGGTTGGTTGTAGCGCACATTGGCGGTCGCTTCTGCGTTGCCGCCGCTGTTCTGTGCTTTCACCGTCACCACGTTGTTCCCGCTTTCCAGCGTCAGCGATGCCGTCACTTCCTGTCGCCCCACATCGAAGCTGAAGTTCGAGACCGCCCGGCCATTGAACAGGACGGACACTTCGCTTTTCGCGGCCACGTTTTGTGTGGTTGCTTTCAGGGTAGTCGCCGCCGTTGTCACGGTGCTGTTGTTTGCCGGTTGTACGATCGTGACGGTTGGTTGCTTCGGCGGGTTGAAGCGCACATTGGCGGTCGCTTCTGCGTTGCCGCCGCTGTTCTGCACTTTCACCGTCACCACGTTGTTCCCGCCTTCCAGCGTCAGCGATGTGGTCACTTCCTGCCGCCCTGCGTCGAAGCTGAAGTTCGACACTGCCCGGCCATTGAACAGGACGGACACTTCACTTTTCGAGGCCACGTTTTGTGTCGTTGCTTTCAACGAAGCGGTTTCCGTTGTCACCGTACTGTTGTTGGCCGGCTGCACGATGGTCACGGTTGGTTTTGCAGCGGCGGATTTATAGCGCAGGTTCACCGTTGCTTCGTCGGTTCCGGCGTCGTTGCGGCCCGTGATGCGTACGACATTGTTGCCTTCCACCAGCGTCAGGGTAGCTGTGACGTCTCCGTTCAGCCGGTTGAAATTGAAATCGCTGATGGTTCGGCCATTGAAGGTGAACGTGACGTTTTCTTTGTTGCTTACCCGTTCGGTTTTGGCGCGCAAATCCACGCGCGGCTGGTCGAACGATGCGCCATCCGAAGGCTGTACGATGGTCACGTCTGGCCTCAACGGCTGCTCGATCTCCTGGCCAATGCGGCGGATGCTGACAGAAGCTTCATCGCTGCCGTCGCGGTTGGCGACGCGGATGCGGACTTCATTATTCCCGTTTTCCAGGTTGACTGTGCTGCTGATGCGGCCATTGCCGCTGTTGAACATGAAGTTGGTCAGCTCCCGACCATTCATATAAAAGCGGACATCGCTTTTTTGTGACACAAATTGCGTCGTTGCTTCAATCAGCGCCGTCGTTTTTGAAGTGGAACTGCTCGGCTTGGAGGGTTCCGTGATGACAATCGTGGGCGGGTTTTGGGAAACCTCGCGCCGGTAGTCAATGGTGACGCCGTCTTTCGCCTGCCCGGCAGGGTTTGAAGCATTGATTTCGATGTAATTAGAACCCTGTTCCAGGTTGACCTCCGCCCGCAATTGCTCGCGGCTTTGGTCAAAAGTAAAGTTGCGGAATTGCCTGCCGTTGACCGTCATGGTCACATTTCCCTGTCGGGTTAAACGGAGCACGTCGGCTTCGATAACAGCCGTAGATTGCTGCGTTTCCACTCGGTCGCGGTCGGGGCGGGTGATGTAAACCGTGGGCAATTGTTCGCGTTCGCGCTCATAAATCACCACCGCCTCTTCGTTTGCTGTGCCGTATGTATTGCGGGCACGGATGTAAATGCGGTTTTCGCCTTCGCGCAGGGTGACGTCGCTGTACAATTCGCCGCTGCGCGAATCAAAGCTGAAACTCTGGCGGGTATTGCCGTTAAATTCAAGCGTGATGTCGTTTTTGTTCG
>JALHRK010000091.1 GCA_022841505.1 Saprospiraceae bacterium
TTGAGGGGTGTTTTGTTTCGCGGGCTTTTGTCCGCCGAGATCATGTTTTTAGGCGGACTAAAGCCCGCGAAACATAGAAACGCACCCTTCGTGGATCATTTTGCCGACTTGTGTCCACACCGTAGAGGCTTTGGATTTGTGAAAGAGCAAGGGGCAAGTTGGCAAGGAGCAAAAGGCAAGAGGCAACCCTGTTATTGCAAATTTGCCCCTTGCCCTTTGCCAATTTGCCTTTTGCCAACTTGCCTACTTGACAACCAACCAACACCTAAAGAATGACTCGAAACCGCCTGCTTCCAACCCATATTTTTCTCATCCTGATGATGGGGATTGCCGTTTTCATGCTCGTTCTTGCCTGGATTGTTCAGTATTCAATCGCTTCGGATCTGGCTTACAATCCTGAGCCCGAGGCTGAACTGATCTGGATCAGAAATGGTTTTGGACTGGCCGGCACTTCAATCGTGATTTTTTCCATTGGTTTGCTGATGCTGCAAAAATGGGCCATTCAGGGCTTCATTGGTTTGTTTTGGCTGGGGGGCATTGCCTGGTTGGGTGTGGTCTGGTACATTTCCCGTCAGCTTTACAGTGATCCGGTTTCCTGGTGGATTGCCATTGCGGGCATTTCAGTATTGGTTTTTACTTTTTTGGCCGTTGGCATACTTTTCCTCAGCAACAAAAAAATGTTGGCGTTGATTCACGGGATGGAGGCCGCAGAAGAAAATGCACGGGAAATTTTGGACCAACTTTAATACCTCAAAAAGACGACCGCTTTATGATGCGCAACCGCCTCACGCTGATCCAACTCTTTAGCATCCTGATGATGGGCGTCAGCCTTTCTTTACTGGTCTTTGCCTTGTTTTTTCAACAGGAATCAACCAGAAATGTGTTGTATTCTGGTGCTGGCGCGGTGGATCGGGAAGCCATCATGTTCCGCAATTTTTGTATCATCGCCAGCTTAATCGTTTTGGTACCCGCACTCGCGCTTTTAATCCGCCAAAAATGGGCGGTGGTTTTTTTTACCGTCCTTTTCTGGCTCATCGGAATCACGTGGACGGGGCTGCTCGCGATTATCGTTTCCAACAGACAAGACTTATTTGATGCAGCATACATAGCGCTCCTTGCCGGCTTTTCCGTGCTGGTCTATAGCTGCACCATCGCCGGGGTTTTGTATCTGGACAATGCCTGGGTGCTGGAGTCTTTTCCTGGGAATGCGGAGGAAAAGGAAGGGCTGCCTGATGTTTTGGATCAATAAACATACTTCCAGACCGCCGGGTTTTGAATAGCACTTTTTTACTACCTTAGCGACTCAATGGACGATCCAAACGCTTCTTTGTAATGGGTCTAACATCTCAAGTCTAACATCTAACATCTCTAACTCACCATGACTGACAAACGCCTTTTCCTGCTCGACGGCCACGCTTTGGTTTACCGGGCTCATTATGCTTTTATTGCCCGGCCACTCATCAATTCCAAAGGCATCAATACCTCGGCGGTAACGGGATTCACGCGTGCGCTCTGGGACTTGATGCAGTCGCAAAAACCAACACATATTGCGGTGGCTTTTGACCTTTCCGGGCCTACTTTCCGCCACAAAATGTACGAACCGTACAAAGCCAACCGCGAATCGCAACCCGCAGACATCACCACGGCGTTCCCGTATATCATGCAAATCGTCCGGGGGTTCAAAATCCCGATTGTGACGGCAGAAGGCTATGAAGCTGACGACGTCATCGGCACCCTCGCCAAACAAGCTGAAAAAGAAGGCTATACGGTGTACATGGTAACGCCGGATAAAGACTTCGGACAGTTGGTTTCTCCCAATATTTTCCTTTACAAGCCTTCCCGGCAAGGCAATGGCATTGATATCTGGGGCGAAAAAGAGGTGACGGAAAACTGGCAGATCAAACGCGTGGATCAGGTCGCCGACCTGCTTGGCCTGATGGGCGACAGCGTGGACAACATTCCGGGCTTGCCCGGGATTGGTGAAAAAACAGCGGCCAAACTGCTGGAACAATTCGACACAGTGGAAAACCTGATTGCCAATGCCCATCAACTGAAAGGCAAACAGAAAGAAATTGTCGAACAATTCGCCGAGCAGGGTTTGTTGTCCAAAAAATTAGCCATCATAGATACAGAGGTACCGATTCAGTTCGACGCCGAAAGTTTCAACCTCGACCCCCTGGACCGCGACATTTTATCTGCGGTTTTTAAAGAACTGGAATTCCGGAGCTTAGCCAAACAAATTCTTGGCGAAGACGAAGAAGGCGTTCCAACTCCGGGGCCTGCTTCCCGCCAGGGCAACCTGTTTGACGACCAGCCGGCAGCCAGTTCTGCTCCGGCAGCGGTTAAGACGACCAGCCTGTCAGCCCATTCGGTGGCAGAACACGATATTTTCAACACCCCCCACGAATACCATTTGGTGGAAACTCCGGAGCAACGCGCCACGCTCGTGGCTTTGCTGGGCAAACAAAAGCATTTCTGTTTTGACACAGAAACGACCGATATTGACCCAAACTTAGCGGAGTTGGTCGGCATGTCATTTGCCGTTAAGGCAAAAGAAGCGTACTACGTGCCCGTGCCCGCCGATCGTGCAGCAGCAACGGCTTTGGTAATGGAATTTAAAGCGCTGTTTGAATCAGACAGCATTGGAAAAACGGGCCAAAACATCAAATACGACGCCATCATGCTCAAAAACTATGGTGTGGAAGTGGAAGGGCATTATTTTGATACGATGGTGGCGCACTACCTGCTGGAGCCTGAACAGCGCCACAATATGGACTACCTGTCGGAAACTTTCCTGAAATACAAGCCCGTTTCCATCGAAACGCTGATTGGCAAAAAAGGGAAAGGCCAGCTCACCATGCGCGATGCGCCTTTGGAAAAAGTAAAGGAATACGCTGCGGAAGACGCCGACATCACCTGGCAGTTGCGCGAATACTTAGAGCCGCGCCTGAAAGAAGAGGGGTTGGAAACCTTGTACGAAACCATAGAGCGACCCCTGATCCGGGTGCTGGTGGGCATCGAAACGGAAGGCATCAACATCAACAGCGCATTTTTGGAAAAATATTCAGAAGAACTGAATGCCGGCATCCTGAAAGTGGAAAAAGAAATTTACGAACAAGCCGGCGTTCATTTCAACATCGGGTCGCCAAAACAAGTAGGGGAGGTGTTGTTCGAGCGCCTGAAAATCCCTTACCGCTGGAAAAAAACGCAAACCGGGCAATATTCCACCGACGAAGACAAGCTTTCTGAGCTGTCCGCATCGCATCCCATCATCGAAACCATTTTACATTACCGCGGACTTTCAAAGCTGAAATCCACGTACGTAGATGCCCTGCCACGCTTAGTGAATCCGCGCACGGGCCGGGTGCACAGCTCGTTCAACCAGGCGCTGGCGGCCACGGGGCGGTTGAGTTCCAACAACCCGAACCTGCAGAATATCCCCGTGCGCACGCCGGAAGGCGCTAAAGTGCGCGAGGCGTTTATCCCCCGCGACGCGGATCACGTTCTGCTTTCTGCGGATTATTCACAAATCGAGTTGCGGTTGATCGCCGAACTCAGCGGCGATGAGGCCATGCTGGAAGCTTTCCAGGCCAACCAGGACATCCACAGTGCGACGGCTGCGCGGGTGTTCGGCGTACCTTTTGAGGAAGTGACCCGCGAGCAACGCTACCGCGCTAAAACGGTGAATTTCAGCATCATTTACGGCGCCGGAGCTACGAACCTGTCGCGCCAGTTGGGCATCAAACGCACCGAAGCGACGGATTTGATCAACCAATACTTCAGCCAGTACAAAGGGTTAAAGATTTATATGGAACAGGTGGTGGAAGAAGCCCGGAAAAATGGCTACGTCATGACCCTTATGGGGCGCCGCCGTCACCTGCGCGACATCAATTCGCACAACGCCCTCGACCGCAGTTTAGCGGAGCGCATTGCCATCAATACGCCCATCCAGGGTTCCGCCGCGGATATGATCAAAATTGCAATGATCGGCATCCATGAGGACCTGAACGCCGGTAATTTCCGTTCGCGCATGATCCTTCAGGTACACGACGAATTGGTTTTCGATGTGTTTAAACCGGAACTGGAAGCCATCAAGCCCATCATCGAAATCCGCATGAGCAAGGCCATGCCGAACCTGAAGGTGCCGATTCTGGTGGAGATGGGGGTTGGGGAAAACTGGCGGGAAGCGCATTAGACCAAGAGGCAAGTTTGCAAATTGGCAAAGGGCAAATTTGCAAACTTGCCCCTTGCCAATTTGCAAACTTGCCCCTTGCCAATTTGCAGACTTGCCCCTTGCCCCTTGCAGACTTGCCTCTTGCCAATTTGCCCTTTGCCTTTTGCCAACTTAAACCAAATGCCGCATCACCTCATCATCTTCATTTTCTTCCTGCTCTAATTGCATGATGTCGGAAAATGCCTCGTACTGTGCGAGCGCAATTACCGGGATTGCAACCAAAATGCCAACGAACAGAACGACGAAGCCCAGGCCAGCGATTAAGGATAAAACGATAGAGAACAAAAAGACAGTGAACCATTTTTTACTGATGACCTTGCGGCTTGCTTCCATGGCTTCCCAGGCTTCCATATTGTAAAAAATGGCGAAAAACGGCGCTGCTGCGTAGGAAATGGCCAGATAGATCGGAGGAATCAGGAGCAGGAAAGCCCCAAATGAAAAAGAAGCGATGTGGTCGCCGGAAAAAACTGCTGCAAATACTAAAATGCCAAATGGAATGGCTGAAGCAGCCAATACAAGGGACGTAAAAACGGCCACAACAGCCAGCTTGCCGATGTAGTCAAAGCCCTTGAAAAAATCGCCGAATTCAATCTGGCGTTCTCCGGCGTTGATTTTTTGTGCAACTAAGTAATAACCCGCCACGAGGCAGGGCGAAAGAATGATGTTAGCGCCCAGGGGCCCTACAAACGGAATAAGATTGGAAAAGCCAAGGATGGCCAGATAGACCAGGGTGAAGGCAATGAACAGTCCCGCTTGTTTGCCAAAAATTTGGAAACCGCGTTCGATATAAGTTCCGAAAGCAAAATCATAGCCGCGTTCCTGGATTTCGCGAATTCTTTCCGTTGCAGAAGTCATGGTTTGGGTTTTAATAGATGAATGAGTTGAAATGAATAACACCCTCAAGTTGGCCAACTTCCATGTAAATTGCTCATTAATACCGACAAAAAAATCAAAACACTATACCAAAGCAGGGAAAAGCAAGTTGTAATCGCCCGTTTTGTTCTGAAAACCAGATTAACTTCTTCTTCAAATCGGGCACTTTCATGGAATTTTGCCCACATAAGCTTATTTTGAGGGCATTTTTAGCACACCTTATACCTGAAACACAAATATGAATCAGAGAAAAACCGGCCTAATTGCCCTGATAATTTGCACATTAGTAGCCATTTTAACTTTTGTTCATCTGAAAATCACCCCCTTACCAGATAGCCTTTTGTTCGCAGCGCGGTGGGTTGCCGTGGCAAGTTTAACCTTATTCGCATACGCTCGAAAATCTCTGACTACCTGGATTTTGGTGGCGATGGTCATCGGTGCGGAAATCGGCTACGACTTTCCTGAAGTTGGCATCGGGTTGCAGGTGTTGAGCAAGGTTTTTCTGAAAATGATTAAAACGATCATAGCCCCGCTGCTTTTTGCAACCCTGGTTGTGGGGATTGCCGGGCATTCAGATATGCGGCAGGTAGGCCGGATGGGTTGGAAATCGCTGTTGTACTTCGAAGTTGTCACCACGGTTGCCCTGTTTATCGGGTTGTTTGCCATCAATATTTCCAAAGCGGGCGCAGGGATGGTTATCCCGGCAGATACGCAGGAAACGCTACCACAAACCGAGCCACAAACCTGGCAAGACATCATCCTGCATATTTTTCCTGAAAACATTGCCCGATCCATTTATCATGGCGAAGTATTGCCCATCGTGGTGTTTAGCGTCCTTTTTGGCATTGCGCTAAGCCTGATCAAAGCGCCGCAGAAAGCTGTTATGCTGAATTTTTGCGAAAGCTTGTCGGAAACCATGTTCAAGTTTACCAACATCATCATGTATTTCGCTCCGGTCGGCGTTGGCGCGGCATTGGCCTATACGGTGGGGCACGGTGGGCTGGCGGTGCTGGGCAACCTGTTTCACCTCCTGATCACCCTGTATATTTCACTGATCATCTTTTTGCTGGTCGTTTTGTTGCCGATTGCGCTGTACATCAAGTTACCGGTACTCCGGTTCATCCGCGAAATTTCGGAGCCGGTATCCATCGCTTTTGCGACGACCAGTTCGGAATCGGCCCTGCCCAAAGCAATGGAAGCAATGGAGCGCATGGGCGTACCCCGCAAAATTGTCGCGTTCGTTATGCCAACCGGCTACAGCTTTAACTTAGACGGGACCACGCTTTACCTTGCCCTTGCTTCGGTCTTTGTAGCGCAGGCGGCAGGCATCGAGTTAAGCATCGGCCAGCAGATCATGATGATGGTTACGCTGATGCTGACCAGCAAAGGCGTCGCCGGCGTTCCAAGGGCTTCTTTGGTCATTCTGCTGGGCACCGTTGTCTCTTTTGGTTTACCGACCTGGCCTATTTTCCTGATTTTGGGTATAGACGAATTAATGGACATGGCCCGCACATCGGTGAATGTCATTGGCAATTGTCTGGCCACGGCCGTCATCGGGAAATGGGAAGGAGAAGTTGATTTTGAAAAAGACATGGAGGAACAAGTGTAATTTTAGGCTGTTCCATGCAAATACCCACTCTCGGGATTTTTTCCTTTCACGCCCCGGAAGTAATTGTCAATGAATGCAAAATCGGCGTTCGCGTCGTCCGTTGGGTAAAATGGAGCGCTTAAGCCCACAACTTTGTTGGCGTAGTCAAATTTGCACAACAGAATAGGAACCCCCGCGCCTTTAGCGATGTAATAAAACCCGGTTTTTAACTTTTCTACGCGGCTGCGGGTGCCTTCGGGGGCAATGCAAAGGGAGAAGTTTTTGTCTTCGTGAAACGTGTCTACCACGGCGTCCACAAAATTACTGCGTTTGCTGCGGTCTACGGGATAGCCGCCCAGCCAGCGGAACAACGCGCCAAACGGAGGCCGGAAAAGCGACTCCTTACCTGCGTATTTGACGTCCAGTTTCATGGCGCTGCGAACCAATAAACCCAACGGGAAGTCCCAGTTGGAGGTATGCGGAATCACGATGAGCACATAGCTTGGCGGCAAGGGCCAGGTTTCGGGGGCTGTTCGCCAACCGATTATTTTCAGGATAAAGGCGCTGATTGCACTCCACATAAGCAAAAATGGTAGTTGATCAAGGTGAAAACAAGCTGTGATGAGTCGCCCAAAATTCAGGCGCTGCATAAAATAACCTGCTAACTTACACATAAAATCCGCGAATGACAACAACTCTGCGTCTATGTGTTAATTTTGTCTTCGATATTTCAGCAAAATAGTACACCACCATGTACATTCTAATTCTTAGTTTCCTGACTGCCTTTGCTTTAACCTACTTTGCTATACCTTCTATTATCAAAATTGCCAGGGCTAAGCACTTGTTTGACGAACCCACCGACCGCAGCTCACATACTGAAAATACGCCTTCCCTTGGGGGGATCGGCATTTTTGCAGGCGCTATTTTTTCAATTGTCTTGTGGACGCCGTTCGGGGATTTTGGCGACCTTCAATACATCCTTTGTGCATTCATCATCATTTTCCTCATCGGCGCCAAGGACGATATTGACCCCATGTCGCCTTCCAAAAAATTAGCGGGCCAGCTGTTGGCCGCTTTCATTCTGGTCTTCAAATCGGGGATAGCTTTCAGCAGTTTGTACGGCGTTGCCGGTTTTTTTGAACCTTTGCCAATTTGGCTCAGTGCCATCATTTCTTTGCTAACCATCCTGCTCATTACCAATGCTTTCAACCTGGTTGACGGCATCAACGGCCTGGCGGGGAGCATCGGCACCCTGATCATAACCACTTTAGGTTGTTGGTTCTTCATGACCGGCGCCATCGAATTGTCCATCGTCGCTTTTGCAACAGCAGGCGCGGTAATCGCCTTTCTGAGGTACAATTTCACCCCGGCCCAGATTTTCATGGGAGATACAGGGTCTTTAATGATCGGCCTCATCTGTGCAATTCTGGCCATTCAATTCCTGGAAATCAACCACCGGCTCGAAGACACAAACCTGTATAAGTTTCAGGCAGGCCCGGCGGTCATTGTAGGCATCATCATCCTGCCGCTTTACGATACCCTGCGCGTGTTTTTCACACGAATCATGCGGGGCGCCTCCCCATTCCGACCCGATCGGCGGCATATTCACCACCTGCTCATTGATTACGGCATGAGCCACATGCGCGCAACCGCTGTGCTGACTGCCGCCAATGCCTTGTTCATCAGTTTTGTTTTTTTGATGCACGACCGCGTTGGCATGCATACTTTGTTGCTCATCCTGCTGGCGGCAGCCTCCTTAGCTACCTACTGGCTGCACCGCAGTGTGTTGCACAAAAAAGAACCAGTTGCCGTATGAAAACTTTATTGTTCGTTTTTATCGGTGGGGGAATGGGGAGCGTTTGCCGCTATGGCATCAGCCGGATGTTTGCGCACGTTCCTCCGGTATTCCCCTGGGCAACCTTTTTTGCCAACGCAATCAGTTGCATCATACTCGGTTTTTTGGTGGAATGGAGCGCCCGGGGCTGGTTGTCCAACGACCAGCGCATGCTGCTCATGACCGGCTTTTGTGGCGGGTTCAGTACGTTTTCCACCTTCACCAACGAAACTTATTTCCTGTACCAGCGCGGATTGGTTGCCGCGATGGGCAACGTCGTGCTCAGCTTGGTGATTTGTATGATTTGCCTAATTTTGGGCATGAAGTTGGCTGCGCGGGTATGACTTTGTTATTTCAGTCTAAATGTATCTCTGTGGTAAATAATGAAATCCAAATTATATCATCTTGAAATTCGCCCTAACAATTTGATTTTATGAAATTTACACACGAAATCCTCGACCGGCTCGATTTGCTGGAAGCCAAGTATACGACCATGGGTCAGGATATGCTGTCTTACTTAGACGGCTTGCTGCACGCCGATTACCTGACTTATTGGGACTATATCCACTTAGATACCCTGCTCAGCTTGCAAAATCCACGAACCCCCCTGCCCGACGAACGCATTTTTATCCTGTACCACCAGATCACGGAGTTGTATTTCAAACTCATCATCCAGGCCATTGAACAACTTATTTTTGATGAAAAACAGGACCTGGCTTTTTTTAAGCGCCAGTTGCAACGCGTAAACCGCTACTTTGAACATCTTATTGATTCGTTCGATGTTATGGTAGATGGAATGGACAAAGCAGAGTTTTTGCAATTCAGAATGAGCCTGTTGCCGGCCAGTGGCTTTCAGTCGGGACAATACCGGAAAATTGAAATCCTGAGCGCCGATCTCTACAACCTGGTTCATTTTTCGCAAAAATCCGCAGTGTCGCCCGAATCGCCCATGGAGTCCCAATATGCGGCCCTTTACTGGAAAAAAGGCGCCACAGAACTGGCTACCGGCAAAAAGACCCTGACCCTAAAACAGTTTGAGCAAAAATACGCTTCGGAATTCATCGAATTGGCCAACCGGGTCAAAGCGTGTAATATCTGGCAGGTTTACCTCAAATTTGACCCGGAAACCCGCGAAGATAAGGAACTGAAAGACCTCCTGCGCGCTTACGACTTCAACGCCAATATTCGCTGGCCGCTGGTACACCTGCGCTCGGCCGTGCGTTATTTAGACAACAAACCGCAAGTGATCGCCGCAACCGGTGGTACCAACTGGCAACAATACCTGCCTCCCAAAGAACAACGCATTGTCTATTATCCGGAACTCTGGAATGAGGCGGAGTTGGAAAGTTGGGGGAGGAAGACGAGGATGTAGGTCAGTTGGCAGTCGGCAGGTTTACAGTTGGCAGGATGCTTCATAGTTCAAATCACTGGTTATCAAATGATTGAAATTTTTGTATTCGATTTATAAATGGAACATGATCAGAAATAGGAGCAAGACTGCCAACTGCAACCTGATAAACTGCTAACTGTTCTAACGAGCTTTTCGATTTGAAAATGGAACACGATCAGAAGTAAGAGCAAGACTGCCAACTGCCACCTGATAAACTGCCAACTGCTCGAAGAATCCCAATATTTTTTACAAAAAATAAAGAATGAACTACCTGTCGCTTGAAAATGTGAGTAAAACCTACGGAGAGAAAGTGCTGTTCGACCGCATTTCTCTCCAAATCAGCAAAGGCCAAAAATTAGCGCTGGTGGCAAAAAACGGCACCGGCAAGTCTACCTTGCTGCGCGTGATTGCCGGTCAGGAAGCGCCCGAAGGCGAAAACAGCAAAATCCTGCTGCGCCGCGACGCCAAAATCGGCTATTTGGAACAAGATCCTTTTTTCTTCGATTCGCACACCATTCTGGAAGCGGTGCTGGATTCTGAAAATCCGGTTATTCAGGCCATCCGCCATTACGAAGAAGCGCTCTTGTTTTCGGAAAACGAAGCCGAAATGCAGGCCGCGCTTGCGAAAATGGACGACCTGAAAGCCTGGGACATGGAAGCCCGGATCAAAGAAATCCTTTCCAAGTTTGGCATCATCAAATTGGGCCAACCCGTGCGTACGCTCAGCGGCGGCCAGCGGAAGCGACTGGCTTTGGCCAAACTGATCATTGACGACCCCGAATTCATCATCCTCGACGAGCCTACCAACCATTTAGACATTGACATGATCGAGTGGCTGGAGGAATACCTGTCCCAGCCCAACATCACCTTGCTGATGGTGACGCACGACCGGTATTTCTTAGAGCGCATTTGCAATAATATCCTGGAATTGGAGCATGGCGAGCTCATCCGGTACACCGGCAATTACAAAGACTTTTTAGAAAAAAAAGCCATTCGCCAGGAAACGCAGGGCGTGGAATTGGACAAAACCAAAAAGCTGCTGAAAAAGGAGCTCGACTGGGTAAACCGCTCCCCCTCCGCGCGCACCACCAAAGCCAAATCCCGCGTGGATGCTTATTACGAATTGGATGAAAAGGTGTCGGGCAAACAGGTGGACAAAGAAATCCAGATCGAAATCAAAGGGCAGCGGCTTGGGAAAAAAATCCTGGAGTTGCACAACGTCGGCAAGCGCTTCGGCGAAACGCCCATCGTGGAGGGTTTTTCCTATAAATTCAAAAAAGAAGAACGCGTGGGCATCCTCGGCCCCAACGGGGTGGGCAAATCCACGTTCTTAAAACTCATCACAGAGGAAATACGCCCCGACAGCGGCAAAGTCGTCGTGGGCGGCAACACCGTTTTTGGCTACTACTCCCAGGACGGCATCCAACTCAAAGACGACAAACGCGTCATTGAAGTCATCCAGGACATCGCCGAGTTTATTCCGTTGGAAAAAGGCCAAAAAATCACGGCGCCGCAAATGCTGGAGCGCTTCCTGTTCAGCCGAAAACAGCAGCAGGTCTACGTTTCGCAACTCAGCGGCGGAGAGCGGCGGCGCCTCTATCTGCTGACGCTGCTGATGAAAAACCCCAATTTTCTCATCCTCGATGAGCCGACCAACGACTTAGACATCCTCACCCTGAACGTACTGGAAGATTTTTTGCTCGAATTTCCGGGTTGCGTCATCATCGTATCGCACGACCGCTATTTCATGGATAAGCTCGTGGATCACATGTTCATTTTTGAAGGCAATGGGCATATCCGCGACTTTAACGGCGACTATTCCGATTACCGCAAAGACCTGAAAGAACGCGAGCGCGAACAACGCCGCGTCGAACGGGCTGAGCAGCTGCAAAAGGAAGTGGCTGCCCAGCCCCAGCAAATTCAGCGCCAACGCACGCAGGAAGAGCGCAAGGAATTGAACCGCATAGAGAAGGACATCGCCAAACTCGAAGCCCGGAAAGCGGAAATCATGGCGTTGTTTAACCAAAGCGATATTGCCCTCAGCGACATCGAAAAGCTTTCAAAAGAACTGGCTACTGTGACAGAAACATTGGAAGAGAAGGAGATGAAGTGGCTGGAATTATCGGAGTGAGGAGGCGTTTCCCGTCGTAAAATGTAAAAAAATCGGTTGGCAGAACTGCCTGACTTTCTTGCGGATTCGATGCTTTTCTTTGCAAAAACCCTTAACCTTGCGAAGATTTTCCTATTTTGGGCACTACTATCCACACAATCTCACGCCAATATGGGTTTGCCCCTCGACAAAAAAACGGTTCTCCACGATTATTTCATTTGCTGCGTCAGCCGTGAAATCAGCCTGAGTATCCGGAAAGAAGTACTCAACGGACGGGCGAAATTCGGCGTTTCTGACGACGGCAAAGAACTCTTCCAGATCGCGATGGCTAAGGCGTTCAAGCCCGGGGATTTCCGCGCCGACTACTATCGCGGCCACACGCTGTTGCTGGCATTGGGCCTCGCTTCCATCGAAAGCCTGTTCGCACAATTGTACGCCGATTGCGAAAACGACCCGTTCTCAGGAGGTAGGCAGATGAACAACCACCATGCCACCCCGATGCTGACCGCCGATGGCGAATGGCTGCCCCACAAAGACATGTACAACCTCTCTTCCGACATTTCCACGACAGGAGGGCAAATGGCCAGGGGATTGGGATTGGCTTTCGCTTCCAAACGCTACCGGGAGGATGCTCAACTCGGAGAAACGCAATTTTCTGACCAGGGTAACGAGGTTTGTTTTTGCAACATCGGCGACGCCAGCACTTCCGAAGGCGTTTTTTGGGAAGCCGTCAATGCAATGGGCGTTTTGCAGGTGCCGCTTGCGGTGACCGTCCAGGACGACGGCTACGGCATTTCGGTGCCAAAATCCTATCAGACCACAAAACAAAGCATTTCGTTGGCGTTGGAAGGTTTCCGGCTCAACGAAAAAGGAGAAGGCTTCGACATCTACTGCATCCACGGGTGGGATTACCCAACCCTGTGCGAAACCTACATCCAGGGCATTGAAAAAATGCGCCAAACCCATATCCCGGCAGTTTTTCACGTTGAGGAGCTGACCCAACCACAGGGCCATTCTACTTCCGGCTCGCACGAGCGCTACAAATCGGCAGAACGCCTGCAATGGGAAGCCGATTTCGATTGCAACCGGCAGTTCCGGCTTTGGATGCTGGCTCAAAACATCGCCGGAGAAGATGAACTTAAACAAGTAGAAGCTGAAGCAAAAAAAGAAGTCCGCGCAGCGCGCGATCGCGCCTGGGCCTTGTTTGAAACGCCCCTGATGGATGACCTTCAGGTTCTGGATGGCATTTATGCCCGTTTAGCCAGTAGCTCAAATGTGACCGAGCCTGTGGAGCAAATCTACAAAGAGCTGCGAACCGCACGCAACCCCGTTTTTTCCGAAATTTTAAGGGCGGCGCGGCGCATGAGCCATGCGATGCGCGGGGTAAACACCGAAGCGGTAGAAGACCTGCGCAATTTTGTGCAACAACGGTTAGACCGCGGAAAAGTGCGCTACAGCAAGCATTTGTACAGCGAAAGTCCTTATTCGGCGCTCCACGTTCCAGTCGTCCGTCCGGTTTATTCCGAAACTTCACCCGTCAAAAATGGCTTTGAAATCATCAACGCTTTTTTCGATGCGGCGTTGGCCAAACATGGCAACCTGTACGCATTTGGGGAAGATGTCGGCAAAATTGGCGGTGTCAATCAGGGATTTGCAGGGTTGCAGGCCAAATACGGGGAAGCGCGCGTATTCGACACCGGCATCCGGGAGTGGACCATCATCGGCCAGGCCATTGGAATGGCAATGCGGGGCCTGCGGCCCATTGCGGAAATACAATATTTAGATTACCTCATCTACGCTTTTTCCGCGCTTTCCGACGACTTAGCCACCCTGCGCTACCGCAGCAACAGCATCCAGGCGGCGCCGGCTATTATCCGCACGCGGGGACACCGGTTCGAAGGCATTTGGCATTCCGGCTCGCCAATGAGCGTATTGCTGGGCGGGCTGCGCGGGATCTATATCCTCACACCCCGAAATTTTGTTCAGGCCGCAGGCATGTACAATACGATGCTGCAATCCGACGACCCGGCGCTGATGATCGAGTGCCTCAATGCTTTCCGCCAGAAGGAACACCTGCCCGACAATATGGGCGAATACACCGTGCCGCTGGGCCTGCCGGAGGTGTTGCGGGAAGGAACCGACTTAAGTATTGTGACCTACGGCGCCTGCGTCCGCATTGCCCTGACGGCCGGTGAACGGCTGGCAGAAGAAGGCATTTCGGTAGAGGTCATTGACGTGCAAACCCTCCTGCCGTTCGACATCGAAGGCCGGATTGGTCAATCCTTGGCCAAAACCAACCGCATTATCTTTTTGGATGAAGATGTGCCCGGTGGCGCTACCGCTTACATGATGCGCGAAGTATTGGAAAAACAGGGCGGCTATTACCACCTTGATGCAATGCCTGTCACCCTGAGCGGACAGGCGCACCGCCCCGCTTACAGCTCCGACGGCGATTATTTTTCCAAACCCAATGTGGAAGATGTCTACGAAGCGGCCCTTCGGATGATGCAGGAATCCGACCCAGGCCGGTTTTGAAACATCAACTCCTCATCAATTCCCCAGGAAATTGCCGTTGTATTTGTAGACCGAAACCACCAAAATAATGAATAACAAGAAGAAGATGAAGAAATACAACATGCAATATCCTTTCTTGCCTACATTTTGAATATCTGACATGACCGGCGTTTTAGAACAAGTGTGAAACCATTTTTTCGGCTGCAAAGATGTACAAAAAAACTGATGCGCCAATGAGGCGCGGGATTTTTTGAAGTAACTTAGACCGATACTAAAAAAGGCCGGCAACGAAATGCTGCCGGCCTTTTTTAGTTTATGTTGATCGCATAGCTGATCAGAAGCTGGTTCCTTAGAAAAACTTCGCCCGTTTGTCCTTCACGTTGGCTTGTTTTTTCATCGCACCGATCAGGGCGTTTTGCGCACCCATACCGGAAGCCATGTTGTTTCTGGTACGAATCGAAGTGATCTGCATCGGATCAATCGGGCCAGGGGTGGCTTTGGTGATCACCTGTAGCAGGAAAACGCCGCTTTCCCCTCTGATCGCTTCCGAAGTTTTCCCTGCTTCTAATTTGAAAATATGGCCGATTACTGCCGGTTCATTACCGACATTGGGGATGAAGCTCTGTGAAAAACTCATGTTTCTGGCGGTATCCACCGGCACCTCAAAAGCTGCGGCTGCTGCTGCCAGGTCTTTGCCGCTGAGGCGTTGTTTGATGATTTCCGCTTTTTTGCGGTTGATCACTTCTGCTTCTATTTCATCGCGAATATTGGCAACCGAGGGAAGTCCGGCAGCCTGCACGGTTTTCAAACCGGCAATGACAAATTGCTTGTCGTAGTAGCCGGTTTCATCCCGGAAGGAATAAACCGTAGGCGTAACATCGCCTTCATCAGCGCTGAAAGCCCACCGCACCAATTCGCGCGTTTCGGTACCCGTGGTCAGTCCCGCAATCTCAAAATCATTTTCGCCCAGCAACGGAGAGTTTTCCAACTTGATGGTTGGATCCTGTCCAACTGATTTCACCAAAGCTTCCAGTGTCCGGTTTGTGCGCATCATCTCGTCCGCTCTGTCGCGAACCGCTGACTGCGTTTCCTGGCTCGGCATAATTGGCTCAGATAAATACGCCACTTGAACGCCTTGTTCGTTGTTGATGAATTTCTTGTTCGTAACTTCTACTAAGTGTACGCCAAATTGCGTTTCGCAAACGTATACTTTTCCGGGCACAGCTTTGAAAAAGATCAGGTCATTGAAAGGTTTCACCAACCCGTTCATGCCGTAATAGCCCAAATCACCGCCTTTGGTTTTGGTGCCATCCGTTCCAAATTGAGCAGCTAAGGAGTCAAATCGGTGCGTACCGGCTTCGATCAGCACCTTGAGGCTGTCAATGGTTTTACGCGCCTGAGCCAGTTCCACCGGGGTAGTTGCCGGGCGCAGGATGTGCCGCGACTGCACCGAATCGGGAATAACCATGCGGTCTAATACCTTAACGGCATTGTAGTTGTTGGCATCAATATAGGGGCCGTAAACCGTGCCGACAGGCAACTTCAAAATGGTGTCGGCAATGGCAACTGGCAAGTCTGCTTTTTTGAAATAAGCTGCATCAATACGGCCTTCGTTGCGGAATACAAACTGGGAGTCGTTTTCTGCCGTTTGGAATTCCGGAATGAGGTCGGCAATGCGCTTTTCCAAAGCAGCGGAGTCTTCCACCGTAGCAGATACCTCCAGGATAGCCAATTGCAACTTGCGAGATTCTGCATCCCGCTTCAGGGTGCTTTCGTTTTCTTTGATGTATGCTTCAAAATCCGCGTCTTCCAGCGAAACGTCCGTATTTTCGATTTTGTCGTAAGGCACCTTTACATAAGCGACGTCAGCCGTCAGGGATTGCTCGTTGTAGAGCATTTCTGCCATCCAGGTAGGCGTATACATCGCTTTGGCAACCAGGGCGCCTATTTTTGACTGAAGGCGATCTTTGGTGATTTCTTTTTTCTGGTATTCCCAGAACTGCGTGAAGTTGGGCGCCAACTGGCCTTGTTCAATGGCTTCGTCAACCCGATCTTCTTCAATGATTTGCTTAATCATGTTGAGCTGCTCCCGATTCATGCCTTGCGGGTTGTTTGGATCCGGGAAGCGCTGCTGAATGATTGCGCTGGGGCGGGGACCAAACTGAAGGTCTTCCAACTCCGGCTCGCTAATGCCAAGTCCGAGGGCAGCCGCCTCGTCTTTAATCAAAATTTCTTCTACCGTATACTCCCACAGCGCATTGCGGGCTGCCAGCGAAGCGCTGCCCGAATTGCCGTAAAGCATGTTGAAGGTATTGTCGAAATTGATGACATCAATTTTTTCACCATTCACTTTGCCGAGCGTACGCGTCATACTTCCTGTGCCGCCCGGGCCGGTGGAGTTGACCATGTCCATAATGATGAACCCGCCAACACCCAGCGCGACCGTAACCAGTACGATCCATGACCTTTTCCGAATTTCACTTATCAGAGCCATCCTTTAAACTGTTATTTTGTTTTCCGCCCAATCTGTTTTCATTGCAGATCAGCGATATCCAAGTTACTAAAAATCAGTGAGTTGTAAATTGAATTTTACAAACGAAATGCAAAGATAAAATCCCTTCCTGAAAAAACCATACAAAGTGACCGGATTGATCACGAAAATCGAAATTTAACAGCTCTACTGCAACGACTTATCCGGTGGCGGGTTCTACCTTTGTGTTTCTTTTTGATACCAATACCACATAAAATGACGATAATTTCCACCCAACCAGACTTCGAAAAGGGCCAGGGACTCCTTCCCGCCATCGTGCAGGACGCCCAAACCGGCAAGGTGCTGATGCTGGGCTATATGGATAAAGCCGCTTATGAAAAGACGTTGCAGGATAGGGTCGTCACGTTTTTCAGCCGCAGCAAAAACCGCCTGTGGACGAAAGGGGAGACCAGCGGTAACTTCCTCAGGGTGAAAGACATCGCCCTCGATTGCGACCAGGATACCATTTTGCTGAAGGCAGACCCTGAAGGCCCGGTTTGCCACACCGGACAGGATACCTGCTTCGGAGAAATCAACCGTTCGGAAGATTTTTTGCACACCCTTGAAGCGGTTATCCGCCAACGCCGCGACCACCCCGGTGAAAGTTCCTACACGGCTTCCCTTTTTCAGAAAGGCATCAATAAAATTGCCCAAAAAGTAGGCGAAGAAGCCGTGGAATTGGTCATCGAGGCCAAAGACGACAACCCGGAGCTTTTCCTTGGCGAAGCGGCAGACTTAATGTTCCACTATTTAGTTTTGCTTGCCGCAAAAGGGTTTGAATTGGACGAGGTGATTGGGGTGTTGCGGAAGCGGCACGAGTGAAATAGGCAAATAGGCAAATTGGCAAATTGGCAAAATTAGGAATAACCCGTGCAACTTGCGAATTTGCCCTTTGCCCCTTGCCAACTTGCCTTTTGCCAATTTGCTCCTTCACCGCCCCAACCACCTCAACACCCGCGAATTTGTTTTCCAAACCCGGAAATAAGGCAACTGCACGGCCCCGAACTGCCGGCGGATGGCTTCCACGTTTTGCATCATACTGCCTTCAAAATCGAAATGACGGAGCCCGAGTACTTCTTTGGTATAGCGGATGGCTTCCCAGGTGAGCAGGATGCCGGCGCCGCTGTTGCGGGTTTCCGGGTCGTCGCCGGCGATGTGGTAATACGCCGTTTCTGCATCATGGATCAGGCAGGACGCAGAATGCAGGCGCCCGGCGTCGTCGCGGGCGAAAAAAAGCGCGCGGGCATTATGGGCGAGCAGGGCTTCGTCGTGGCTTTTCAGCAACTCAAAAGGGTAGGGCAGTTGGAGCGCCTGGCGGTCAAAACTCATGCGGTTGATGCGATATAGGTCTGTAATATCGCCGCTTTGGGAAATGGAAACTGCGGCTTGGGCCTTGCGGATATTGCGCTGCATGTTGCGGTTGATGCCGTCGTAAATGCGGTCGAGGTCGTCCAGTTCGAGCCGGTAGGTATAGCGGGTACTTTGCTGGTAGCCTTTCCAGTAAAAAGGCAGCCAGTTGGTCACCGTTGGAGAAAAATCCTGTTCAAAAGCGGCCACTACCGGCAATTGCTCAATCAGTGCATCATATAATCGGTGTGTCTCCGTAAGGG
>JALHRK010000092.1 GCA_022841505.1 Saprospiraceae bacterium
AGTTTTGGTGGCGGGAAATTTCCCTCTGTGCAGCGTGTCTCTCCACACCACGAAGGGGTCGGAGTTGAGGAAATATCTGAACTCATACTTATTTTTCCAAAAATCCTGGTCTACCTGTTTGAACGCGGATAGCGCTTCCGGCAGGTCGTTTTTGCGGAAAGAAATCGTGCCACGCAGGTCAAGCAGGGCGTTGCGGCTGGGGAGCGGAGCGGTGGTCAGGTATATTTCAAACGGGGTTTTGTCCTTTTTTTCCAGGAGCGCCAGCACGGCGTCCACGTCTTTTTCCGAGGCACGCCAGTCTAAGTAACGGAAGAGCGCGTAGTAGGCAGTGCCAAAATCTACCCGGTCGGCGCTGGGCAGTTCTAGGGCGTGGTTGTAGAAAAAATAAGCGGTGACGAGGTCGCCTTTTTTCTCGTAGGCATCGGCAATGAGCAGGTTCAGTGCGGCAAAGTCACGTTTACCGTTGCGGTAGTTTTTTTGGATCGCCTGCAATTTCACGAGTAGGGCAACCAGGTCGTTTTTAGTGCCTTTACTGGCGAGGTTGCGACGGTCGAGCAGGATCAGGATTTGCTCCGTCAATTGCTGCTCCAGGATGCCTGCCGATGCTTTTGGACTGATGGCAGCGAGATGGTTCTTTGCGAAAATTCCCTGACTTTCAATTGCATATAAGTGCCCGGCAAACAAGTTCGTTAAATCGGCAAAAGCGGCGTCGGACTTTAATCCCGACAGTTTCACCACAAAATCCCGCACTTCGGCGAGGTAAACCTTATCGCTGATTTTATTGGCTTCCCGGTACGCTTCCCATTGAGCGCCCGCCCATTCCCACTTGTCTTGGTCCCTGCCGGCGGGGTATGTGGCAGGGCTCATCCTGGTGAGTTCGTTGGTGAGCAGCCAGTCTTCCAGTTTGTTGATTTCCCGTACCAAAAGCAGGGGTAGTAAGAGGCAGCTTGGATCGAGTACCTGAATCTTTTTGATTTGCGAAAGCGCCCTGCCGGGGTAGCGCACAGCGGCGAGCCCCAGCACGATTGCCCGCTCCTGGTCATTTTTACAAAAAGCCAAAGTGCTGTCTGTTAGTTTTTTATCAAAACGCTGGTAGCAGGCGATGCGCTTTTCGGGGCAGCGGGCGAAGGACATGGCGTAGAGATAGTTCGCCTCCACCGAATCCCTCGTCATGGCAGCACGGTGGAAATGCGCCCAATTGGCGATGGGGGAAGCCGTTTTGTCATTTTTGAAAAACTCATCATAAAGCCGGTTAAACTCGCTCTGGTTGCCCGCATACATGTTCATCACCAGCAGTTGGTATGCATAACGGCGACGCAGAAAAGCGTCTTTTGCCTGCTCAAAATTGGCCCTCATTTTCTGCTGTACTGCTCGTTTGCCTTCCTCCGCTTTACGGACAGCAGCGTCCATATGATCATAGGGATCGCTCCAGGGATCTGTCGTTTCCAGAAAAGAATAATGCTCGTATTCCTTGGCTAAAAGCAGGTAATCGAGCGCCGGCTGTTTTTCGTTTTGGAGCAACGTTTTGAAAAAGCTGTTACCCGCAAACCGTTGATTGTCTGCGCCTTCCGCCACAGCATTGAGCAGGGCGTCGCGGTTAGACTGGTAAACAACCGCCCGCACTTCGGTAGCCGTCGCGCCGTTGCCCATATAAGCTGCCCATTCCCGGCAGTTTTGGCTGCGGTCGTTGCCAGATTTGAACTGCATGTCTTGATTGACAAGCTCGGCGGAGTAAAAAAACGCCGACCACTCCTCTCCGATCAGGTACGGATTGAGCAGGGCGACGCGGTATTCTTCCCCATAGTAATAAACGCCGCAGGCATTGGCAAACGGCAACGGCAGCAGCAGCGCCAGGAGACTAACGGGCAGCCTGAAACTTTTTGTAAAGGTCGTCCACATGGTAAGTGCGAATGTTGGAAGGGTTCCAGTCAAAAAATGAGATGTTTTTTATGGCTTTGATTTGCGCCAATCGCTCTGTGAGCGCGGCGAGTTCGTCGGGCGAAGCCTGGTCAATGCGCACGAGGTCGCCCCGGCGCATGTAGATTTCCGAAAACACGGTGTCGGCGGTGAAACGATACTTGCCGTTCGGTTCGGCTTCGAAGAGCGGATTCGATTGTACGGCCTCGGCGGACAATCCCGATGCCAGCCCTTTGAACTCGTTTTCGTGGAACAAGACGCCCCAACTGAACAGCGGCAACGCAGCTTCGAGCGGCAACGGGTAGTCGCCGTTTTTCAAATAACCCTGCACGAGCGCCGGGTCGAAAATGGCGTCGCTGACGCCCGGATCTTTTGGCGAAGCCATGTTGTAACACATCAGCGTACCGCGATCCACTGGCGGAACGCCTGTCTTTTCCTGATCCCGGAATTGGTGCAGGCGCACGGTGCAGGAGATGGTTTTGTCGGGGTTGTATTTTTTCATCGCCTTCAAAAATTGAAAATAGCGCTCGCGGGTGGTGGCCGTCCAGTCGCAGTCAAGCTGGATTTCGGTCAAACCATCGAAAAAACGCTGCCGGGCGCCTTCATACAGGCTGTCCAGGACTTCATAATTCGAGTCTTCGGCATTGGCATAGTCATATCCCCATGAAGGATAAAGATACCAGTTAATTTCGCGGCTGATTGAGGCAATTTTATCGGAAATCTTGGCTGCAAGCGAGTCGGGGTCGTAGCTGCCGGAAAAAACCCGGTTTTCCAGATAAACAACCGGCACGACCTGCCTGTCGTCGAGAAAATATGCTTCATTGGTTGAAAAAAAATTTTCGTTCGACCAGCCCGTCAGGGTGATTTCGCCAACAGGAACGGGCATTCCCAGCGAAGGGCTCCAGTCCACGTCGAAATAGCGAAGATAAAGCCGTTCTACGCCGAGCGAATCGGCGAGCGCCTTGTCGGCAGCATTGAAGCTGAGGCGGGTTTTCCAGAAATAAAAATTGCAGCCCGAAACATCAATCGGGGCATTGCTTTTTTGGCACTGACCGAAACCAAACAGCAGCAGAAACAGTAGAAAAAAAGGGATGGCGATTTTTTTCATACGGGTAAAATGGGTATTTGTTTTTTCAGGGTAAAAGTAATGCAGATAATGGGGAATCCGGGAAAATTTGGGTAATAAAAATAAAGGAGTTTCACAGAGTTTTTATGCCTAACTCAGCGAGACTCCGTGTTTACTCTGTGAAACTCCGTGTTATCTGATTTCGCGGAGTCTCACAGAGTAAAAAGGAGTTTCACGGAGTGCGATTACTTCACAAAAAACGCTGTAAAATGTTGTTATCGGGCTATAAAGACAGACACTAATTACAGCATCAGAATCACTTTTACCACCCCCAATGACCGCCCCTCCTTATCAAGCGCTTGCAACCAATAAATCCCGGAAGGGAAAGCGCTGATATCCAGTGTTTTTTCTTGCGAAAGCGTTGTGGAAAGTAAGCACTGACCGGTTGGGTTAAAAAGGCGCATTTCCACGACGGTTTCGTTTGTTTGTATGGAAATTATCCCTGAAGTAGGATTCGGGCCTACAGACCAGGTTAATCTTTTGGTTTCCTGCACGCTGGTTGGCGGTTGGTACTCGCAGTCAAAATCTCCAAAACTCAGAAAACGAGGGCTTTTATAATCAATTTCTGAATCGGAATAGCAACGTAACCAAGGAGCTCTGTAGCTGCTTAGAAAAATACAGGGAGGCAAATCTTCAATGATTACCCCTTCAGGCCGCCCGATTTTTTCAATGTAGGTGTAAAAACCGTCCGGGTAAAACCAATAGAAAGGATCAAGGGGGATACTTGAGGTCACAACCCGTTTCAACATTTGCCCGCTGACCACGATAAAGCCCACTGAATCAACTTTGACAGACATGTTAATAACACCTCCCAGGCAACTGAGTAAGTTTAAATTTACGGTATCTCCCACTTCCACATCAAAATCATACACCAAATTCAGGGAGTCGCCATGCCAATAGTAAATCTTTCCGCCATTTTGATGCATGAGGTAATCACCTACTTTTCTGAAATTCAGATTATTAATCACAGAATCGCCGGTGCATTCCACCACATAATAATCCAACAGCGGGTTGGGGGCAGGAATAGAGTCGAAATCAATACCGATGTTTTGAACCCAGCGCGCACCGATAGGCGCCCATTCTTGTTGTGAAAAAATTGTGTTGCCGCACAGCAGAAGCAGGTAAATTAGCAGGCGTTGCTTTTTCATTTTGGATGGTTATTTTAGTTACAGACCCAAATTACACGCCTTGAGGAAATTGGGATAAATTAACAGAGGTTTTTGGCGCTTGAACGACAAATATTGCGGCTATTTTTCCTTGTAAATCTTCATAGTTGCGGGAACAAGCGCAGGGTCTTGGGTAGAATTGGGGCTACATCCTTTGCTGTCTAAAACCTTGTTGAAGGCAAGAATGCAGGAGGAAAGCAGTGCAGCAATCCGCGTTTTTCGCGTCGTTTGCGTCGTCCGCGTTCTTAAAAGCCTCAATTGGAACGTGGACGACGCTGCGAACGCGGACAACACGGAAGAAAATGATGTGTTCCAGAGCGTTTTAGACAGCAAAGGGCTACGCTGAACAGCGTTCGGCGGTACAAGCCATGCTTACCCCATCAACAGGTCCACTGCTTCCGCTATGGAGCCCACAAAATTAATATGCCTGCGCTTGTTGCTTTCAAAAATAAAATCCCGGATGCTTTGGCCTGGGTAGGCACTAAAATCGCCGACGATCGCCAACCGAACGCGGTAATTGGAGAATTTTTGAAGGATTTCGCCGGCAATTCCGGTTTTTAAATCGAAAAAATCCGGCGTGATGTTTTTTTCATGAAGGATGACTTTATCAAAACCTTGAAAATACAGGTTTCCCAATAAATCTAAGCCGTCCTGCGTGGTGGCGATCACGTTGGTATCTGAAACGACCTCGGCTATTTGCTGGTCGTTGATTTCGTGTATTTCGATTTTCATATTACGCTTCTTTTTCCAGTACTTTCGAGATGTACTCAATGCCGGCTGAAATATCCTGAGCCACAACAGGGTCTATCTTGACATAAAGTTCATATGATCTCCTCAGGAGTACCAAAGCCTGGTTATGGCGTTCCTGTTCAAAGTGCATCCCTGCTATCTTGTTCAGGTGATTTGCAATAACAGGAAGATTACCAATTTTTTTACATATTTCAATGGCATAATCAATGGATGCATTTGCCGCTTGAAATTCATTTTTATCACATTGCAGAAGAGCAATATTCAGGTGACATTGCCAAATGCCATTTAAATTTTCTATTTTTCGGAATATCTCCAAACTCTGATGAAACAGTTCAAATGCTTTCTCAAAGTTTTCTTTTTTTTGTTCAACGGCGCCAATATTCAAAAGTGCCAGAGCTTCCCCCTCTATTTCTCCGATTTCCCGGCAAATTATTAAACTGCGGTTAAAAAAATCCAGCGTAAGATTGAATTCATCTTCTAAGAGTCCCAGGTTGTTCAATATTTTGGCTTCTATTTGCCTTAATCCTATTTTTTCACAAATTAAAAGTCCTTCAAGAAGGAACTTTTCTGCATTTTGATAATCGCCTTTATCTATATAAATTTTCCCGATGTTGTTTAATGCAGTTGCTTTAAGTATATGATTTTCTAAGTCTTCTAGAATGTCTAAGCATTTTTTGAAATGCTCCAGCGCCACATCAGTATTGCCTTTGTCCATTTCTATAAATGCAATATTATTTAAAGCGATGCACTCATTTTGCTTGTCACCGGAAACCTGGCTTTCTTCCAAGTTCCTATAAAAAATCAATGCAGCCTGATTATTTTCACCTTTCATCTGGGCAATCATAGCAATATTATTGCTTGCTGTTCTCACCATTTCTTCATCTCCAATCCTTTTACTAATAAGGAGACTATCATTAAAACATGATCTTGCGCGGTCAATTTCTCCAATAGACAGCAGTATGCGCCCCAAAAGCATTAATCCGCTTGCTTCATCGGAATCATCCCCTGAATCTATGCAAAGTTTAATCCATTTGTCTACATAGGGTAATGCTTCATCTGGTTTGCCTAAAACATAATATACCGCAGATAAGTTTTTGTATGCCCTTGTTTTAAATCGGAGATCAATGTCTTTATTAGTAAGATTATTAAGCAAATTAATGGCAATGTCAAACTCATGGGACTCACACAAATACTCCGCTAATTTTATACTGGATTTTGCAAATTCATCCCATTCCTCTGCCATTTCATAGTAGTGTGCCGTAAGAAACTCATCCTGCCAAAGGGGTCGTTCTTTGAAAAAATCCCCGGCCTTTTTTGACCATGCTAACCATTCTTCCATATTAATATAATTGGAAGCAATCCATTGTCTGGTTAACTGGTGGACTTCAAATTCTTGCTGGTCTTCATCCAGAAAACAAAGCGACCAGGCTTGCAGGGAACGTAATACTGGGATCAATTGGGATAAATCTTGTCCACTCAGGGCCGCCAAGGCAGTCAAAGGCGAGCGAAATATAAATACCGAAGCGAGCTGCGAAAGCTCCTGCTCCTCAGGCGTCAGGCGATCATATACCTCACCTAGCAGAAGGTCTTCAAATGCATCATTTTGGACTTTATCCAATCGCGCTTCTAAATTATTCCATAATACTTCGCGGTCATTCGACATCAGGGAGTCGAGGAACTCATAGGATCGGGGATGGCCCCCTAAGTGTTCAAAAATTCGCAGGCGTTCTCTAAAATTATGCTGTCGTAAGCGAGGTGAAAAGTTGATAAGCCGGTATTGTTCAGCAAACCCCAGGCGATCAAGTGCCATGTGTACGACATATTCCCGCAAATCTGTTATTTCATAACGGGTGGTGAAGAGCAAGTGACAATGTTCCGGGGCTGCCTGGCAAAAATATCGAAGAAACTCTCGCAGGGCTTCACTGCCAATTTCGCGTTGCAGTTCATCCCCGTCGCTGCGTTGGACGTCTTCAAAATTATCGAATAATAAGATGGTTTTTCGCCCTTTCAAGTAGTTTTCAATCAGCAATTGGAGTTTGTCTGTTGGAGTTACTGCGGGATCAGGGTTACTTAATTGAAATTTTAGCTGCCGCAGCAGCGAAGCAGGCGGATTTGTTTCTTCAAACCGACATAACAATTCTTCAATAATGTATTTTTCATTAATCTGCAGCATATTGCGAAAAATAATAACGATATGGCTGCGTTTCTCATAATTGTGCGCAAAAGCCTCTGCTAAAGTCGTCTTTCCCATGCCACCCAGTCCATGAAGGCAGATATGCTGACCGGAAGCAAAGAGCCGACGTAGGCGAATCAGGTACCGTTTCCGGCCTATGAAACCATCACCAAGAAGACGGGTCGTCCGGGTTTTCAAAAAACTGCTATGCGGATAAAAGTCATCCGGAAGATGGTAAGGTCGTTCTTTGTCAATTAAAGGACCAACGTACTGATTTAGGTACAGTACCGGGGTAAACCACTCTGCAATCAAGGAGTCATTCCGGTGGTTTTCACGTAACCTGCAGATTTCCTCCCAAAGCGTCGTTCTAGCTTGGTGGAAGGCGTAGGTGATGGTTTCGCCTTTTGCTAAGTAATCGTAAAAAACGGAGGTAAACTGTTTTGCGGCAGGGTCGCTGATGGCAAAACGCATGGCCACGATAGCAGGTACGCCATAAGCGGCCAATTGTTCCGGTATCCCTCCTTTTGAACCGGCAATAGCGCTCTCACAAGAACTCAAGATGACTAGCCGCACGCTTTTGTGCCCGCGCAATATGCCACCTAATTCAGCGCCAGATGCAGTTTTTTCGTTGCCGTCTGCATCTTCCAGAAAGAGTACGCCTTTTTGCTGTTCCGGCATGTAGGCGCCGTGTCCGCTAATGTGGACAATATCATGTCGGCCTTTAGCCAGTGCGCGGCCCAATTCTTCAAGCGAGGTATTGTCTAAAAACTCTATAGCAATCCTAGGTTGGCTACCTGTTGCTTCTAAGCTGCCCACTGCTTCAATCACCTTGCGTTGCTTGTCTTCAATTTCCTGGAGTTTGTCCTTTTCGGGCATATTCTCAGGCAGCATTGCAACGAATAGCATTTTTAAAGGTGCAGCGCTGAGGATTCTGCCCTGAACGCTGAAATTGGCCAGCGCCTTTTCCGAAGTACGAACAAGCCCAAAGCGATCCAATCCAACGCGCATGCCCTCCTTTTCACTTTTAGGCAAAAACAAGACCGGCAGGGTCATTTCCCAAGGCAAGTTTATGATTTCGGTCTCATCTGAGGATATTACAAGCAAAAGTTCTTCAATTTTGCTTTTTTCGAGAAGTGTTATAAAATCGGCGCATACTGCACCAATATCGCCGGAAAAAAAAGTACTATGAAGGAATCGGCTCAAACGCTCTTCTTCTGATTTTAACCACTCAGGCAGCAATCGCCTCACCGTTCGGGAGGTAATGTCCAATCCCCGGCGAATATTCTGAAAGTTTTCTAGTTCCTGATAAAGACTCGTTGGTACAGTAATCGTTACCTGTTCACGCAGAAGTGGCTCGCCCTGAGCGGCGTCCTGTAGTCTGAATTTTACAGAGAGTTGCGCTTTATAAGTCATAGCCTTTTGCGCCTCATGGTCATCCAATAAGGGTGGTTCCATTCTTTGGATGCTTAGGAAAAGAAGGCTGTGTTGAAAATCACGTTCAACAATATAGAAATTGTCACCGATATGGACGTTTCCACTGGCTGTAATGTTTCCGTAATTGATATTTTTATAGTTAAATTGCATTTTATTCGACATGATAACATATGATTTTTTTGTCCTACACCTCCTGAGAAGAAATTCCACCAAGGTACTCCTTGCTAAAATCAGATCTCAATTCAATCCACATAGGCAAATGATCTGACATTTTATAGGTGCGCCACAGATCATACGTGATACATACCTCCAATCCGTTTCCTGTTTCATTTCAGAAAGCAGCTTCATCTCCATCCGTAAAAACATCCTCAAAGAAATCGAAAATATTGGCAGCTTTAATATCTAAGGAAACAAATCCTCTGGTTCTTTCAGGCTCCCATAAAGCAATCTGATCATAAGCTTTGTTACGTTCAACGTTGGAGCCTGGTATAGATTTTAACTCGTCAGGTATTAAAAACCCGTTAGATTCAAGAGCTTGCATGGTAGGGTGGCCTTTCCCAATTATGTTAAAATCACCCAATATGCCCAAAAATGAACTATCATCTTCTTTAAATTCTTTTCTTGCTGTTTCTGCCAACACTACTGATAGCTGCTCTATTTCACTCCGTCTTTGCTCAAGAAGCGCCTCGATTTTATCATCGCCATAAAATAATGGCATAATTGTATTTTTTAGGTTATTGTTATAATATATTATTGACATGCAAATTAGTTAATCCATTCTATTTCTCCAAATTTCATAGGCAAAAAGTAGCTATCTTGAAACATTTTAGAAATTTAAGCGTGCGCTGGACACTTACAACAAAAAAATGCCGAAGGCCAGAATCCTTCTGGGGAGAGGCCCCGGATCATACTCACTCTGATGAAAAAAAATACCCAAAGAGATTACAGCGTTGCTGACAACAATTGTTCCCTGGCTGTCCGTACAGGAAAAACAGGGCAAAACCTGACCATCCAAGCCGATATACCCAATATGTCGATGATTCGGGTTGGCAAATCCAATTACATAATCAGCACCACCATGCACATGAGCCCGGGATCAAGAGTTTTTACCTCCCACCAAACCCATACAAATTCTGTCCCACAAAATCTTTTGGCAGTTCCTCCATGCCCGGAAAACCCAGTTTAATGTCCCGGCCATTGTGTGGGATCACGGCGGTTCCGAACAAGTAATCCCAGATGGCGAGCGAAATGCCGAAATTGATGCCAAACCGGCGGCCTTCGGGCAATTCGTATACGTGGTGCCAGATGTGCATTTCCGGACTGTTGAAGAGGTATTTCATCAGCGGCCCCAGCAAAAGGGCGCCGGCGCCAACGCTTCCCAAAACCACCGACGCCTGTACCCAGGCGGACGGGTTCTGAAGCAGGTGCACATCGAAGCCGCTGGTGGCAATCACTAAGCCGATCAGGGCGCCCAGAATACCGCCGGTGACATACCCGGGAACGGTGATGTTGGAATGGTTGTAGTGCCCAACGGCGAGGGTGAAGATGTGGATGATGAAAAAGTCATACAGTCCAACGCCCAACAGCGCCAGCGGCAGGTATTCAATGGTGCGGTACACCACGTTTTCCATCCAATGGTAGCGCAGGTGCGCCGCAAACCCCATTTGCTCCACCGAGTGGTGTACTTTGTGAAACGCCCAGAGGCGCTCACTCCGGTGCAGCAGGCGGTGTACCCACCACTGCACAAAATCGCGCACCACGAACCCGACCAGCAGCACGGTCCACATCGGAGCGCTCCGCAACGGATTGGAAGCCTGCAAATCAAACCCGCTGATTGCCCGAATGCCGTCGTTGAACAAGTTGACGACCACCGAAGAAACGGCGCTGTAAATGACCAGCGAAAACAGGAAAAAATTAAAAAACATGTAAAAAAAATCCAGCCAGAAATCCTTGCGGAATTTAGGTTGGTTTTTACGCCACGGCGCCAGCAATTCCAACAGAAAAAAGAAAGCCGAAACGATCAGCAGCCAATAAAAATAATTGTGCCAGTTGGGGTTGGTAATTTCACTCCAAAAATAATTGGCGTACCCCTCGTAGCCTTTGACAAAAACATCCCAATATTTTCCCATGACCATTAAATGCTATTTTAAAAACCTGCCTTGAGGTAACTCCATCCTGCCCGCTGCTTGCTGGCAATTTCCAGCGCTCCCGACCTTGCAAAATTGGCTTCCTCCACAATTTGCGATTTGTCTACTTTGCGTTCCTTTAAAGAAAATTCGCAGGCAACAAATTGAATGCCTTTTTCAGCGTGTTTTTTGAGCTGCGCCTGAACGATGCTTCTTTCTTTGACCAGCATATACAGTCCCGGGCCGTGGCAAACGACTTCAATTTCGGTGTCTGCCGCCACTGATGTGATGTTGTTGAGTTGTTTCATCAGGGCTTTGTGCGCTACGGTGTCTTCTGTGACCACCTGAATGACAATTTTATTGCCGGAATAATCATTGTCCGGCAGCGTTTTGTGCTGGGCGCTGATGGTACCAAAGGTGAAGAGCAACAGACCTGCAATTAATAATTGATTCATTTTAAGCGTTTTTGTGTTTATGTGAATTTATAATCTACCCCGGAAACCTGCGTGAGCAGGGTTTGCGGCGCATCCAGAATATCGGCTGCTTCGGGCAGTTTCGGGCTCACCGGGGAGTTCACGGCCAAATAATCCCGCATCACGGAATGCAGGGTATAAGGCGTATTTTTCCCCTCGGCCACGTTTTTGATCCGGCAAAGCATGTCAATCGGGTCGCCGTCTCTTTCGCAGGCGCAAACGCTGTAGGTCTGGGTGAGGTCTAAGGGCTTGTCGCCAACGGTGACGTCCTTTACGCGTTTTCCTTTTTCACCAAAGGCATAAAAAGACATTTTCATGCCTTTGAACTTGATCAGCCAGCCGCCAAAACGCTGGGAAGCCTCT
The DNA here is from genome assembly GCA_022841505.1 of Saprospiraceae bacterium. Taxonomy (GTDB): domain Bacteria; phylum Bacteroidota; class Bacteroidia; order Chitinophagales; family Saprospiraceae; genus JABWAJ01. Next base: position 11,529 of record JALHRK010000092.1, read on the forward strand.
TTAGCAAAAACATTGTTCAGTTCGTTTTCCAGCCAGTTCATAATTTGCTGTCCGGTCACTTTTGCTGTCCGAACCGTGCTGTCAATCGGCAACATGTCATAAAGATACCCATTCGTAATTGGAATATTGCCGGTATGATCTGGCGTGGAACGCGGCGGACAAAACCGGAAGCCATTGGAAAGCACAATGTCAATTTCGGGCAGCTTCCACTTCAGGGCATCCAAAACCATGGTATCAATGGGATTTTCCACCACAAAATAGCGGTAGAGCGGGATGGCGCTGTATCCGACAACCTTGTAAATATCGTCTTCAAAGGGTTTTTCATTGGCTTTGATCAGTGCCGTGATTTCTTTATCGGCTTTGTACCGGTCGGCGTTGACTTCGTCGAGGGTGTATTTATCGGCGATTACTTTGCCGTTTTGAATCGTTAGTTCGAGTTTGCCCACAAACGAGCCAAAAGCGCCGGGTTCCACCACTTTCGCGTATTTACACTGGATCGGTTTACGCACCCTTTCGTGCGTATCGCCACCCAAAACGTAGTCCACGCCTTCGCATTCCGGCAGGTTGGCCAGCGCAATTTGCTGCGACAAGCCTAAATGCGCCACCACCAGCACATAAGCGCATTGCTCCTGTTCGCGCAGCACGTTGACATAGTGCGCCAGATTTTCCTCAGGTTTGGTATAAATGATGCCTTTGCTGTAAGCAGGAGACTGCCGCATCGGTACCAGCGGGTCGGTATAACCCAAAAAACCGATTTTTACGCCGCCTACATGCCAGATGTGGTAAGGCGGAAAAATGAGTTCGCCCTTTTTTTTGTCGCCCAGATCGTGGTACATATTGGCGCATACTTTGGGCGCGTTCAGCGAACCCAGCAGGGTTTGCATGGCTTTTTTGTAATAAACGACCTCCCAGTTGCCCGGCAGGTAGAGATCGTACCCCAAGCGATTCAGGATAGGCACCATGGCCTTTCCGCTCGTTTTAATGGACAATTCGCTGCCTTGAAACATGTCGCCGGTGTCCATCACAAACGTGAGCGGGTTCTTTTTCTTTTCTTTTTTCAGATAGGTTGCCAAATGGGCGTAGCCGCCTGTTTTTCGGAAAACGGCTTTTTCGTTTTCCCAAAAAAGTTCGTCGTGCGGGTATACCTGGCAATGCACATCCGTTGTTTGCAGGATGTTGATGGTGAATGGTTTATCGCTGTCGGTTACGGGTGTTTCGGAGACCGGCAAGACTTTGGCCAGCAAAGGACTCGCGCTGACCAACCCGGCGCTTGCGCCCAGTGCTCCCACTTGTCGTAAAAATTTTCTTCTGCTTTGTTCCATAATAACTTGTCGTGTGTTTGTAAAAAAGTTGAATTGGTTGAATTGGTTGAATTGTTTTACCCTTGCTATTTTTTTTGCGTTTTTTTCATCGCTTCGATGGGTTTAAACGGTCCGTATTTGTGCTGCAGGTCGGAAAAATCGTCTGCGAAAGGGCCAAAGGGATGGTCAACAGGCTTTTTGGAAATATCCGGCCAATCGCCTGGCACTTCTATATGCGGTCTTTTTTGGGAATTGACAAAGGCGGCAACATCCCAGGCTGCTTCGTCAGAAAGTTGCGGCGAAGTAAAATTTACCCCAAGCGGCATGTTGTATTTGGCGTATTTGGCAAAATTGCTGATCCGGTAAAGGCCGGCGCCATCGTTGTAGCTGTGCCTGCCCCAAAGCGGCGGGTACTGGTATTCCGTGCCGATGTTGTTGAGCAGGCCTTCGCCGTTAGCCTGGTGGCAACTTTGGCACAAATTTTCATAAACCAATTTGCCTTTTTCAGGGTCGGCAGCCCGGTCGAGGTAGGGCAATTCTTTCAACCCGGAGCCGGTGGCTTTTTCCCCTTTCGGCATATTACTGCCCAAAAATTCGATGTATGCTTTGATTGCTTGCATTTCGTTGCCGGCAATGTCTAACGGCTGGCCGTTTAAACTGCGCTCAAAACAATCGTTCACCCGCTTGTAAATATCTTCTGTTGTGCCGCTCCGCGCTCTGAATTTAGGATAAGTAGAGGCAACCGAGCCATAGTTATTCCCAAATATTACCGTACCTGCCGACAAATGGCAGTTTTGGCAATTCAATCCATTGCTGATCGGTTTAACAGATCCCCTTGGGCCGAGGTATTTTGAAGTATGCGCAATTAATTCCCGCCCGTATAAAACCTGCTCCCGATGTTTTTCGTGTTTTATCTTGTCGGGATTTGGCGCAACCCAATAATAAGCTTCATTGCCTTTGTAGGCCGCGTTGTTTTCTTTTTTTTCAAGATTAGAAAATGATTTTGAAAATTGATCCAATCCACCATCAAACAAAAAAGCCAGGGCTAATGAAATGAAGACGGATACCAGGATAACGATTGCGGTGGTCGCCAAATTGACGACTATCGTAAACAATTCATTTTCGCGTGTTCCATTGCGATTGTTTTTCATGTCCGATCAATAACGAAATTTCACAATAATTTGGTTTTGTAAAACTTCCGCTAAGATAAATTGGAACTGGCGAAATAAATGTGACATACATCACACAAAGCAATTCGGCGCGAGGTTTAAAGGATTAATCAGATGACTTCCTGAAATCCACATTCCAGGTCAACCCTGCCTGAAGGGTATGGTTGCGTTCGTGCCGGAGGCCGTCGGGTTTGATGATGTACTGGTTCAAATAGCCAAGCTGAACATTCACCCTGGGATTGAACCGGTAGCCCAGCGCTGCATACAGGCGGTTTTGATCCAGGATGTTTCTGGCAATGCCTTTGCCGAAACCGAGAAAAGGCTCCAGATAAGCGGCGGCAAAAAAAGTACGGTCGGCCAGCTCCGGACGCCCGATGGGTAGCGTCAACAGGAGGCGGTAACGGAATCGTTGCCGGAAAACGTATTTGTCCTCAGCCGGTTGTTCCAGAAACCGTTGTTCCAGCCGATAGCGGTGGTGGACGTACAAGGGGCCTGACCGGTGCTGGGTAATCCATTGCTGCCAGATGCGATGCTCCGTAAAAGTTGCTGCAATGGGCTGATCACCATAAGGATAGGTAACAACCCAGGCATAACCGGCGGTCAGGGTGTTTTTGTCATCGGCGTAATAATCGGCCCCAATGCGCAACAGCGATTGTTGCCAGGCCTCCCCTATTCCTTCGCGCCGCCATTGGTACTCCGTGTGGATGCCCCAACGGTCGTTCAACCGGTGGTTCCCGAAATACATGTACCAACTATTGAATTGGTTCGAAATTTCCTTTTGGGCGGATGCTGAATTCAGGCTTGAAAAGAATAAAAACACGGTCAGGGCAACAAAAAATCGAATGTACATGGTGAATTTAGGTTTGTTTACTTTTTGGCAATCAATCGGATTACCGCTGCCGGGCCTACATGATAAAGCCCTTCTTGAAGAACAACTTCAATTTCCTGTAAAAGTTCGATGTTCATTCCTGAAAAATCCTCCAGCAGGACTTCCGGAGAAAAAAGCATAGCGCTGTCGCGGGGGCCTCCGGATTGGTAATTAATTTGCAATGGGTTAAATCCTTCGAGGAATAAATAGCCGCCGGGTTTTAAAAAAGAAATTAATTTCTGGTGATAATTTTTCCTTTTTTCAGCTGAAAAATGCGCATAAATCAGGCCAATAGCATCAAAATGATTTTCAGGAAATTCAACAGTTTCCAGGGACATGACCTGGTAATTTATTTTAACGCCGTAGCGATCGGCCAATTGCAACGCTTTTGCCTGTCCGGATTCGCTTTGATCAAAGGCTTCTACTTCCCAGCCCATTCTGGCTGCAAAAACAGCATTTCGACCTTCCCCTTCCGCCGGCAACAAGATTTTCCCAGGTTGGCAGGCAGGCAATTGCTCCTGAAAAAACACATTCGGCGTTTCTCCATAAGCATATTCCTGCTCCGCGTATCGTTGGTTCCAGAAATCTTTCATCATACAAAATCAGAATTTGTAGCGAAAAAAAAACCGGTCTCTGAAAAGTCGAGCCGGGTTCACGCACCGTAAGATAAAATGAAAAAATAGCCTGGTAGTTTCGAAACTACCAGGCTAAGGAACGAAAAATCGAAAATTAAAGTGACTTTTTTGCCAAGTAAAAATCCATCATTTCCAGACCGCTTTGTTCGCGTTCTGCAAGTTCCGCGAGCGTTTTGGGAGCTGGGACGATGACTTTGTCGCCCGGCTGCCAGTTCAGGGGCATGGAGACCTTGTGTTCTTCGGCGGTTTGCAGGGCGACCAGTACGCGCTTGATTTCGGGCATGCTGCGGCCAACATTCATCGGATAGTACATGACCAAGCGGATTTTGCCTTTCGGGTCAATGAAAAACACAGCCCTGACCGCTGCCGTTTCGCTTTCGCCCGGCTGGAGCATTCCATAGAGTTTGGATATGCTCATGTCAATATCCGCAATGATTGGAAAATCAAACAAAACACCGGATTTTTCTTTCACATTGTTCACCCAGCCCATGTGTGCATGGATGCTGTCAATGCTCAACCCCAGCAATTTTGCATTGTGGAGGCGAAAAAAATCGTGTTCCTGCGCAAAGCCGGTCATTTCGGTCGTGCAAACCGGTGTAAAATCAGCAGGATGTGAAAAAAACACAACCCAGCTTTCTTTATTAAATTCCGAAAACTTTATTTTCCCGGTCGTGGTTACTGCTTCGAAATCCGGCGCTAAATCACCAATTTTCGGCATTGAAATTGTATTTTCCATAATTCAGTTTGGGTAACTTGGTTAGTGAAATGATTACAGGCTTGAAATTCCTCCAGACAGGTTGTACAGATTTTCAAATCCGCGTTCTGCCATCAGGTTACAGGCCTGTCCGCTCCGGGCGCCGCTGCGGCAATAGACAAAATAGGTTTTGTTTTTGTCTAATTTGTCAATACTTGCAGCAAAATTGGGGCTGTAAATATCCATATTGATGGCCCCCTTTACTTTTCCACCTGAAAATTCAGCAGGCGTGCGTACATCTATCAACACTGCGTTTTTCGTGGATCCCAACAAATTCAAAAATTCATCCCCACGAACGTCGGTGTATTTCTTTGTTGCTGTACCAAACAGCGATTGCAAAAAACTCATATTCGTTTGTTTTTTTTAGAGCTGGTTCAAATTTTGAAAAAGCTCTTTATGTTCAAAAATCTGATGCAAAGATACGAGGCATCAAACCCAACAATCTGTAATGTTCATCACACAAGCTCTTAATGCGGCAATTTTTCCCGAAAATAGCCATATACCCAGGTTCCGGCAATGGCACTCAGCAGCGTGACGCCTATGACCAGCGCGCCTGTGCCAATTTGGGCAAATAACGGCCCCGGACAAGCGCCTGTGATGGCCCAGCCCAAGCCAAAGAGGGTAGCGCCGTAAATCTGGCCTTTATTGAATTTTTTATCATGAAACTCAATGTGTTCCCCGCCAATGGATTTTATCCCAAAGCGCTTGATTGCCCACACCGAAATTGCGCCCACAATGACTGCCACGCCAATGACGCCGTACATGTGGAAGGATTCGAGTCGGAACATTTCCTGGATGCGAAACCAGGAGATTACTTCCGCTTTGACGAAAACGATGCCAAACAGCAGGCCAACGACGCCGTATTTGATGTTGGCAACCCAGGATTCCTTTTGCAGGCTGTCGTTTACACATATCGTATCGAGCGAACGGTTTTCGTATTCGCCCAAAGTGCCCGCTATATTTTGCTGCATATTCAAATTTTCCATGATTCAAATGCGGTTTAGAGATTCAATAAAAAAGGAACAATCAGATTTGCTGAGACAAACCCGCCTACCATAAAGAAAATAGTTGCAACCAATGACGGCCACTGCAAATTACTCAGACCGCTGATGGCATGGCCACTCGTGCAGCCACCGGCATAGCGGGCGCCGAACCCCACCAGAAACCCGCCAATTACAAAAAAGAACAAGCCCTTCCAGGTGAACAGGTTTTCTAAATTAAATAATTGTTGCGGCACTAAACTGGAATAATCGGTAATGCCGGATTGGGCCAGGTCGTTTGCCAAATTTGGATGAATGTCAACCGGGCCGGATGTTTGCAGGAATTGAGCCGCCAAAAAAGCGCCCAGGATCAGCCCGCCCACAAAAAAGAAATTCCAAACCTCCTTTTTCCATTCGTAGTTAAAAAATGGAATATTGGCCGGCAGGCAGGCTGCACAGGCATGGCGCAAATTGGCAGAAATTCCAAAGTGTTTGTTCCCCAGAATGAGCAACGCCGGGACCGTTAGTCCCACCAAAATACCCGCCACTGACCAATGCCAGGGCGATTTCACTAAATTAATTAATTCAAACATGGTGTGTTGAAAATAATTTTCCCGCAGGTATTTTAGTTCGTAAATCAACGTGGACAGCCCCGTTTACTAAACTTTATAAGTTTGGTAAACGTCACGTTGGGCTTCGTTTACTAAACTTTATAAGTTTGGTAAACGTCACGTTGACAAACCGTCCAGTAGCATACTGCTTAAAGCTAACCCGCGAGTGAGATTTGAAAAATTTAATTCAAAGCAATGGGTTATTGTGCATTTTTCCACCCCATGTAGCCGCCTTTCAGGTTGTAGATTTTTTCAAATCCTTTTTTAGAAAGGGCATCACAAGCGGCTGCACTACGGCTGCCTACCGCACAATAAACCAGATAGGTTTTGTTTTTGTCCAACTGCCGGATTTTTGCATCAAAATCCCTGCTGCTGTAATCTATTTCGATGGCGCCGTTTATTTTTCCCTGCGCGGTTTCCTGTGGCGTACGCACATCCAGAATAACGACATCGGAATCTTTCATTTTTTCTTTAAATTCCGAAAGCGGTATATTCTGATACGGCTCACCGGATTGCTGCGAACAAGCAGTCAATAATCCAAGTGAAACAATTATGGCCGTTAACATCAATTTAATTTGCATTTTCAGACATTTTAGTTTTGAATAAATTAGTGTTTGTCCAACTGTCAGGTGTCTGCTCTTTAGCGTTCGAGAGCAAAGGGGTTAAAAAATGGCATTCAATCCCAGACCCAGCCAATTCCCCCGCC
>JALHRK010000093.1 GCA_022841505.1 Saprospiraceae bacterium
GAAAAATACCAGCTATTCCGATAGGCAACATCTTTGGAAATGAGGTCTTTGATGCGGATGTTGCCCGCGATTTTTCGGTAAACGTCTTTCTTTTTTAGTTTGTAAAATTTGCAGGAAGCGACCATTTCCCGGTAAGGGGGGGCATTCATTTTTGAAGCTTCGAGCGTTGCTTTTGGAATGTTTTGAACATCAATGATTTCAAAATCTGACAAAATTTTTTCGAGTACTATTTTATTAACAACAGGCTCATTTTCAAAATAGAAATCATAAATTACTTGGTCTAAAAATTCTCTGGCACGCCAGTAAAACAAGAGCCCAATCAGCAGCAATACGGTGGAAGTCAGGATAAATAGTTTCAATTTTCTTTTCATACATGTCCAAGCATTTATTAAGATTTTGTCAGCCGATCAAGCTCTTTCAACAATGTCGGCATCCGATACGCACCATGCATATTTTTCAAATATCCGGCAGCCGTATCAAGATCCATTCCCAGCGCGGTAACAAACAAGGGCTTCGTACTTTCTCCCCGGATTACAGCCCGTTTGTTGGCAATGTTTTGTGCAAAATTGGTTTTCGCCACACCAATCACCGGTATTTTTTGATCCAAATATTCGTAAAGCCATCCGCCCAATCCGGGTTTACCGGCATCATCCAGTACCACGAAGCCATCTACCACAATGGCATTCACGCTGTTCAGGTCAATTTGTTTCAGTAAACTTACAATGCACGGCAGCTCTCTTTTGTAAAAAGCGCCCGGTTCGTATTCCGCCGGTACATCTATGGTTTCGGTAAAAACACGAGCCGGCTTTTCATCGGCCCAGTCATGAAACCCAAGACAAACGGTTTTTGCCTGATTATCATAATAATAAGTATCAAAAGCAAGGATCATTTCAGCATCTGAAGTTTTGGATATTAAAAACTTTTATGACCTATACTACATAAATTTATGGGCGAATGTGCCGGATTTTTTAAAAACCCGGTTTTTTATTTTCATTACGCTCCTGGCCGACATTCTTTTATCTCCTGAAAATGAGCGTTCGTACGCATTCGGGTTTAATTTTGTATGAACTTAATACCAGATTATTATGAAAAAAATGCAACTCTTCCTGCTGTTTACTTTTGCACTTTTTGTTCGGAACGCCGAAGCACAATGGGTTCCCAAAATTTCAGGAACCGGCAACCATTTGTACGACCTTCATTTTCCGTCTTCTGCAACGGGCTATGCGGTTGGCGCTGCGGGCACGGTCGTCAAAACGACGGATGCCGGCGAAACCTGGAACGCCCTCGCCATCAATACCCCGGAAGATCTTCACGCGGTGTACTTTACAGATGAAGTCACAGGTTTTGTCGCTGGCGATGTCCATGCTTTCAAAACCGTGGATGGTGGCAATAATTGGGCAGAATTGACCCTGCCCTCAGGCTATTCCTTTCGCGACCTGCTGTTCCTCGATTCGCAAACCGGTTTTTGCCTGGGCGGCAATGGGTTGATTTTTAAAACCACGGACGGGGGCGCAACCTGGGCGCCAAAAACCCCAGTGACGCTGCGCATCATGAGCAGCATCCATTTTCCAACCCCGCAAATCGGATACGCAGTCGGGACGGGCTACGGCTGGGCATACCTGAAAACGACCGATGGCGGAGAGACCTGGACAGAAATCCCAATCAATACGCCGACCCCGAACCTCAGCAATCTCGAAGCAGTTTTTTTTACAGCGCCCGACAAAGGTTTCATAGGCGGCTGGTACATCAGTGCTTTTGTCGCCACCTCAAACGGCGGCAGCAACTGGATTTCTCTGGACGATTCCAGCGAACCCCAGCTCTACGCAATTCATTTTCCCTCCCAGACACACGGTTATGCAGTAGGCTGGCACGGTCGGATTCTCAACTCTACGGACGGCGGGAATACCTGGAGCCAACAAATCTATGAAGGTGGCATCAGCCTTTATGCCGTACAATTCACGGATGAGCATACCGGATTCATTGTGGGAGACAATGGCCTGATTTTGAAAACCGGCAACGGTGGCGTGACGGCTCAATCAGACATCAATGCTGCCACAATTCCAGTCCAGGTTTTTCCAAATCCGACCTCCGGCGCCGTTATGGTAGATTTAAGTGCTTACGCAAACCGCGCCGTTCGCCTCGAAATGTACGACTTGCAGGGGAACAGGCTGAACGTTCAGGAATTAGAAACTGCGGAAAACAGCGTTGAAACCCTTAACCTTTCAGCCTGGCCTGGTGGCGTGTACTACATCCGGGTGCAATCGGAAGGTATGCCGGATGTCGTGAAAAAGGTAGTAGCGCTTAGGGATTAATTAAAAAGGAGGCCGTTGGTGGGAGTGGGTTTGTTGCTAAGAACTCAGAAAGTATCCCGGTTCAGCGCTTCCTGAAATTTTTCCAGAAACTGCCCAACATGCAGGCCATCCACCAGGGCGTGGTGGACATGAACAGAAACCGGCATGAGCGCCTTATCGCCTTGTTGGCCGTTGCTCCCTTCAGCATTGCGCGACAGTTTTCCAAAAGATATTTTGGGAACACTGTCGCCAATGCTCAGCTTCCTGGCATGAGAAAGGCTGGTAAACGGAATCCAGGGCAGTGAAGAAAAATAAATTACATTATCACCTGAAGCAGCAACTTCCAAACCTTTGGTCTGGCGCACCCGGGCAATTTCCTTTTGAGCGGTAGCTTCGAAGGTGCGGAAATCCGGATCATAATCCATATACGAAAATCCAAAGGTGCCATCTTCGCGATTGATGGTAGGGGCGGCATTGATGCGGTCATACACAACCGGCCGGCCTTGCTCGTCAATGCGATACGCAAAAGGCTCGGTGGCGTTGGCTGCCCATAGCGCACTGTGCAGGTAGTACAGAAAAAAAGAAGCATTCAGCAATTTAGCGGATTCGTAAGCTTTGCTGCATTCAACGTGGGCGGTAATGCCAAAGAAAGGTTCTTCAAATGTTTTGAAAAACTCAAAATGTGCCCGCCGCGGCCAGGTTTCCAGGTCTATCATTTTTTTCATGACAACAAAAAACCGCTGATTTCAGAAATCGTTCCCACCGAACGAAAATTGGGATGCTCTACCAGGATATCTATCTTTTCGTGCTCCCAGGTGGTGTGGTAAGGCACGTGGCACCCATGCCCGCCGATGTTTAGAACGGGAAGTACGTCCGATTTCAGGGAATTCCCGATCATCATTAACTGATGGGGCTGGATGTCTAAATGCCGGATGAGCTTCAGGTAATCAGCTTCCTGTTTGTCGGACATGATCTCGATGTGGTGGAAAAAATGCTCCAGTCCCGATTTCTTCAACTTGCGTTCCTGGTCGAGCAAATCGCCTTTGGTCGCCACCACTAACCGGTAGTGGCCCTTCAGCTTGGAAAGCACTTCTTCTACGCCTTCCAGCAATTCAATCGGGCGGTCCAGCATGGCTTTGCCTTCCTGGATGATTTTTTCGATGGCACTGACGCCGATGGTGCCTTCGGAAATTTTGATCGCCGTTTCCACCATAGACAGCATGAAACTCTTCACCCCAAAGCCGTAGAGACTCAGGTTGGCAATTTCCGTTTGCAGCAACTCGCGCGAAACAGTATGCTGCGGCAGGTAATCTTCAAGCAGGGTACAAAAGCGCCGTTCTGTTTCCTGGAAATACGGCTCGTTGACCCAAAGGGTATCGTCGGCGTCGAAAGCAATGACTTCTATGGGCATTTTTGTACAGTTGACGGTTGACGGTAGACGATGGACGGGCCCGTCTACCGTCCACCGTTAACCGTCTACCGATTACAGGTCATTCAGCTTGCGCCGAACGGCCTCAATGGCTTTTTTCTGTTGTTCAATTTTTTCCTGGGTAGTGGCCTGGTCTTTGTCATTTTTGGCGATGCCTTCTTCCGCTTTGCGGATGGTTTCACGGGCGCGCTCGATGTCTTTCAGGTAACGCTCATTGGTGTTTTGGAGCTTTTTCAGCTCGTTTTCCAAATCCTTCAGTTTTTTCTCTTCAGAACCCAGTTGCTGTTCGGTTGATTTTTGGGCCACTTGCAGCGCAAAACGCATCATCAATTTTTCTGCTTCCGGATAACGGTCGTAGTGCTCACGCAACGTCAGGTATGCGCCGCCGAGGTCGAACCACACCGAAAGGCGAACATCGTCGTTGATTTGTTCCACGCTGGCATAAACGTCAACGGTATTTCCCAGGCCAATGGCCGGCATATCCACATTGTCGGAAAACCATTCCCCCGTTTTTTTATTCAATTTTGTTTTTGTCCCGTAAAATTCTTTCAGGTACGCACTCCAAAGGGTTCCTACGAATTTTTCCTTGTTTTGTGGGAGGGTCATGGTCAGAGCATTTCGATCGCCCTGGCTCATGGTTTTGTACTGTTCGTATACCTGAGCGTCCAGGTTGATCAAAGAGGCCATCATCAGTAAAAAGAAGCTAAGTCTTTTCATGGTTAGTTGCTTTTAGGTTGAAAACAGGTGTCACAATATAAACATTATATTACAAACTATTAGACGTCTGTTTGAACGCCCGTCACCATCAGGACGGCACAACAATGCGCAATGCGCCGGCTACAACTGAAAATTTTGCGGGCGCCTGCCCCAAAAATTCCCCATCGGCTTCGAGCAAAACCGGCGCTGCTCCGGCGGCTTCTACAAGCAATGCAGGCACCTGGTACGTAGTTACTTTGGGGTGTTCCTGGATGGTGCCGTTGTAAAAACGAGGGGTTGCCAAAAGTACCCCCAATTTACTGATGCACCCGGCTAAGGTCAGTGCCAGCAAGCCATCGTCGGGTACAGCGTGTGGCGTCATTTGGATGCCGCCCCCGCTGTACCTGCAAATGCCAATATTGATGGTATAATAATAATCTTCCACGCGGGTGTCTGCGAATTGTACGGCACTTTTGACATGCCGGTAGCGGAACAGGCACCACAGGATCATCAGCAAATAATAAAACCGCCCTGCTCTCGGGTTCCTGCGCGATTCGGCATACTGCACCACAAAAGCGTCGTATGCCATGCCGGCCACATTCACAAAATAGCGCTCTCCATCCCGGTCCTGATTTTCCCGATATGCTACTTTACCCACGTCCTGAAAGCAGGTTTTCCCGGCTTGCACCATTTCCACCCAGGATTTCACTGCGCCTGGAATCCCGTACATCCGGGCCCAGTCGTTACCGGTGCCCACCGGGAGCAACGCATAAGTGATCTGTTGAGGCGCAACGATTTGCTGCATCAGGATCCCGTTCGCAACTTCGTGGTTTGTGCCATCGCCGCCTACCGCAATCAAGTGCCTGTATCCAGCCTCCACTGCTTTTTCCACCAGCTCAATGGCGTGTTTGGGGTATTCCGTAAACCACACCTGCGCCACTGGCAACCCTGCTTTCAGTGCGGCCTCTATGGCGGGCCAATGCTTTTTCACAGCGCCGCCGCCAGCGGTCAGATTGGCAATAATGCCCCATTGTCCGGAGTGAATTGTGGTCATAGGTGCAACCCGATCTTGTATTTATTTCAATAATTCACTCAACACGGCCTGCGCAGCCCAAACCCGGTTGCCGGCCTGTGGGATGACAATAGAATTAGGCCCGTCTAGGATTTCATCGGCAATCACAATATTTCTGCGCACCGGCAGGCAATGCATCACCTTAGCATTGTTCGTCAGCGCTAATTTTTTGTTGGTGAACATCCAGGAAGTATCATTCCGGATGATTTTCCCATAATTTTTGTAGGAAGACCAGTTTTTAACATACACGAAATCAGCGCCTTGCAGTGCTTTGTCCTGATTGTTTTCGATGGTGGCATTGCCTGCAAACTGCTCTGCCAGTTCGTAGCCTTCCGGCTGGACAATCACAAAATCGGCTTCGCCCCAGGCATTGACCCATTGTGCAAAAGAATTTGGAACCGCCTGTGGCAATACTTTCACATGGGGAGCCCAGGTCATGACAATTTTTGGCCTGCGCGGCTGCTGGAAGTTTTCCTTAATGGTCAGGATGTCTGCCAGGCTTTGCAGCGGGTGCAAAGTGGCGCTTTCCAGACTGAGCACCGGAATATTCGAATATTTGGCAAATTGCCGGATGACGTGCTCGCTGTAATCTTCATTGCGGTCGGTCAATTTCGGAAAACTCCGGATGCCCAGCACCTGCAAATACTGGCCCAGCACAGCGGCGGCTTCCTTTATGTGTTCCGTTTTATCGCCTTTCATAATGGCGCCGTCGGCAAATTCCAATTGCCAGCCATCTTTTTCAACATTAAAAACGATGACCTCCATGCCTAAATTTCTGGCAGCTACCTGGGTGCTGATGCGGGTGCGCATGCTGGGATTCATAAACAGCATCCCCAGTGTTTTGCCCACGCCGAGTTGTTTGTCAACAAACGGTTCGGCCTTGTAAGCTAAGGCTTTGTGTAGTAGTCCCGTTAAATCGGGCACATCTTCAACCGATAAAAAATTTTTCATGTGCGTCTGTCGTATTTGTATTTATGCCTTGTTTTTTCAAGTTGGCAGCAGAAAGTTAAGAAGTGCGCTCAATATAGCTTTATCTTTGCACCCACTGCAATATGCAAAGGATCAAAATGCAAAGCAAAGCATTGTAATGAAAGTTTCGCTGAACTGGTTAAAAGATTATTTAGATCTTGATCTTACCGCTGAACAAGTTTCTGAATGGCTCACCGATCTGGGCCTCGAAGTGGAAGGCTTAGAAAAAGTTGAAAGCATTAAAGGCGGTCTGGAAGGCGTTGTGGTCGGCTGGGTCAAAGAATGCTATAAACACCCCGACGCGGACAAACTTTCCCTGACGAAAGTAGACGTTGGCGGGGAAGCGCTGCTCCAAATCGTTTGCGGCGCGCCAAACGTTGCAACCGGCCAGAAAGTGTTGGTGGCCACTGTGGGAACAACGCTGTACCCTTCCGGCAGTGAAGAAGCCCTCACCATCAAAAAAGGAAAAATTCGCGGCGAAGTTTCCGAAGGCATGATCTGTGCGGCTGACGAATTGGGCATCGGTTCGGACCACAGCGGCATTTTGGTGCTGCCCGAGGTAACCCTTGTTGGCGCTTCCGCCCGCGAAGTGCTTCAATTGGAAAACGATTACGTCATTGAAATCGGGTTAACACCCAACCGCTCTGACGCAACGAATCACCTCGGCGTAGCGAAAGACTTAGCTGCCGCGCTCAAAATTAACGCCGGCCATAGCGGCCAGGTGAGGCTGCCGGATGTGAGCGCATTTAAAACAGACAACCACAGCCTGCCCATAGAAGTAGTAGTTGAAAACTACGAAGCCTGCCCGCGCTATGCGGGGGTGGTCATCGGGGGATTGACCATCAGCGAGTCGCCGGAGTGGCTGCGCCGCCGGCTGAAAGCAATCGGGGTGCGCCCGATCAACAACGTGGTGGACGCCACCAACTTCATTCTGCACGAACTGGGCCAACCGCTGCACGCTTTCGATCTGGATGAAATCTCCGGTCGAAAAGTGATCGTGAAAACCCTGCCAGAGGGTACGCCTTTTGCATCATTAGACGAAGTAGAGCGCAAACTCTACGCCGAAGACCTGATGATTTGTGATGGCAACAGCAACGGCATGTGTATTGGCGGGGTATTCGGGGGCATTCGTTCCGGGGTAAAAGAAACCACAAAAAGCATTTTTCTGGAGTCGGCGCATTTCCATCCCAAATGGATCCGCCGATCCAGCATGCGCCATAATTTGCGGACCGAAGCAGCCAAAGTATTCGAAAAAGGCAGCGATCCCGGCCTCCCGCTTTATGCGCTCAAACGCGCGGCCCTGCTCATTAAGGAGCTCGCGGGCGGTTTTATTGCCTCCGAAATCATTGACCTGTATCCGAACCCGATCGAAGCAACCCGGGTGGATGTCGCTTTTGCCAACATCAACCGGCTGATCGGCGTGGATATTCCGAAGCCGCGTCTGAAAGAAATTTTTGCGGCCTTAGACATGGATATCGTGGCAGAAACAGATGCCGGGCTGACCGTGACCGTGCCGACCAATAAATCAGACGTGACACGGGAAGCGGATGTGATCGAGGAAATTTTGCGTATTTATGGCTTCAACAACGTGCCGGAGCCTGGCCACATCAAACTTGCGGTCAGCAAAGCGCCCTGGCCGGATCCGAATCAGGTGCGCAATGGCGTCAGCGATTATTTAGCTGCGCATGGATTCAACGAAATGATGGGGCTTTCACTATCGGAATCAAGATATTACAAAGAAGTTTTGACTTCGGTAAACGAAGCGGAATTGGTTTACATCAACAATACGTCCAGCGTGCAATTGGACATCATGCGTCCAACGATGTTGCTGAGCGGACTGGAAGCCATATCCCACAACCAGAATCGCCAGCAGGGCAACCTCCGCCTTTTTGAGTTTGGAAAAACCTACCGCATTAAACCGGAAGGAGGATACCGCGAACAACAGCACCTCAGCATTTTCCTTTGCGGCAAGCGATGGGCAGAAAGTTGGTTGCGCAGCGATAAGGAACAAGCCGGTTATTACCAGTTGAAAGCTTATGCTGCCAATATTTTGACCCGGCTTGGGGCAACAGGGTTTCAGGAAACCGCCGTACAGGACGAAATTTTCAGTTACGCGCTTCGCTGCCACCGGGGCCCACAGGAATTAGCTGTTTTTGGGAAATTGTCGCCGCGTTTGTTGAAAAAAATGGACATTAAAGGGGATGTTTTTTATGCCGACCTGCATTGGGACAACCTGCTGAAAAGCGCGGCTAAACACCGGGTTGTCAGCGAAGAACTGAATAAATTTCCATCTGTAAGAAGGGATTTAGCACTAGTTATAGATGAATCGGTAAAATTTAACGATATTGCCACGATTGCCGGAAAGGTGGGCAAAAAGTTGCTCCGGAATGTCAATTTATTCGACGTTTACGAAAGCGAGTCGCAGCTCGGCAAGGGTAAAAAAAGTTATGCCGTAAGCTTTGTTTTTGAGGATTCAAGTAAAACCTTGCAAGACAAAGACATTGAAAAGATCATGGATCAATTGATCGCGGCATACGAAACACAACTTGGCGCACTCATCAGGCGTTAGTTGCAGGATAAATGAGATTGGTTTGATTTGCTGAACAAAAGGAGGGATTTCCCAAAATCAGCGTTTTCAACCAATACAATGAACTACAAGCATGGAACTGTCTTCAAAAATTGATGGCATTGATTTAAAAGTGAGGCAGTTGGCGCTGAAATTAGAACAGCTTCAACGAGATCATGCCTTGTTGTTGCAGGAAAACGAACAATTAAAAGCCGAAACGACCCGATATCAGGAAGTAGCGGCCATTTTGAAAAATAAACTAGGCACGACCCAGCAGGCGATGGAAACGAGGGGAGAGGAAACAACGGAAAAGCTGAGGCAACAAATTGATCTATACATCGGGGAGATTGATAAGTGCATTGAGTGGCTTTACAACAACTGACGCATGAGTGAAGATGGACAAGAGACCAAGAGCATCACGGTATCCATTGCCGGCAGGCCCTATCCCTTGAAAATCAAGGCTTCGGAAGAAGCCGACATTCGCCGAATCGTCAAAGAACTGAACGATCGCATTAACCGGTTTCAGGCAACTTACGCCAATAAAGATAAGCAGGATTGTTTGTCAATGGCGGCGTTGACGTACGCGGTTGAATCGCACAAGGCCAATCAATTGACCATGCCGGATGGCGTGGTCGCATCAAAACTTACCCGTTTGGATGAACTGTTAGATAAACTTTTGTTGTCTTAATTTCTTTTTTCTCATTCCCTTTTCATGCGGTTGTGGTCATGCATGTTGCACGCGGCTAAGAGCATGCTCTTAAAGTTGCGGGCCATTTTATCATTCTCAAAACAAGTGTAATGATATGAGTACCACCGGAATAGGAATAGGGATTGCCATTGGGCTAATTGTAGGCGCCATCCTCGGCTACCTGCTCATCCGCCTTTTCAGTAAAAATGCGGTGCAGTCGAAAGTAGAAGAGATGAATGCCAAAGCGGACCAGGCGGTAAAAGAAGCGCGCCTTTCCGCAAAACGCATTGTGGACGAAGCGGAGACCAAATCAGAAAAAATCATCTCCCAGGCCGAGATCGAAAACGAAAAGATCAAACAACGCAAAATCCAGGAGGCCAAAGAGAAATTTAACCGCTACCGCTCCGAATTTGAAAGCGAAAAAGCGGGTCATGTCGTGGAAATGAAAGACCGCGAGATGCTGGTTAAAACCATGGAAGGCGAGTTGCGTCAGAAAGAGGAAAAATTTGAAGACCGCGTGAAGAAGCTGGAAGGCCAGCGCAGCGAACTGGAACAGAAAGAGGCGGATATTAAAGCCATCCGCGAAAATTTGGACCTGCAACTCAAAGTCGTTTCCAAAAAGAGGGAAGAACTCGATGCCGCCAACGACCTCCGCATCCGCGAATTGGAAAAAGTAGCCGCACTTAGCCAGCAGGAAGCCAAAGAGCAGTTGCTCGAAGCCATTAAAGGCAAAGCGGAAACTGAAGCCATGGCGCTGATCAAGGATACGATTGAGCAGGCAAAATCAACAGCCAACAAGGAAGCCAAAAAGATTGTGATTCAAACCATCCAGCGGATGTGCGCAGAATACACCATCGAAAATACGGTTTCTGTCTTCAACCTGGATTCTGACGACCTTAAAGGCCAGATTATTGGTCGCGAAGGGCGGAATATCCGGGCCCTCGAAGCCGCTACCGGCGCTGAAATTATCGTTGACGATACGCCGGAAGCCATTGTAATTTCCAGCTTTGATCCGATCCGCCGCGAGGTGTGCCGCTTAGCGCTCAAGCGTTTGGTCGCCGACGGACGCATCCACCCGGCCCGCATCGAAGAAGTGGTGGCCAAAACCCGTAAGCAACTCGACGAACAGATTGTCGAAATCGGGGAACGCACGGTGATTGACCTCGACATCCACGGTCTTGATCCTTATTTGGTGAAAATGGTCGGACGGATGCGCTACCGTTCTTCTTACGGTCAGAACCTGCTCAAACACTCCATCGAAACGGCGAACCTTTGCGCCGTGATGTCTGCCGAATTGGGTCTGAACCCAAAGCAGGTGAAACTCGCAAAACGCGCCGGACTCCTCCACGATATTGGCAAAGTAGCCGAAGAAGAAAGCGAATTGTCGCACGCGCTGCTTGGCATGGAGCTTTGCGAAAAATATAAGGAACATGCCGCCGTGGTGAATGCTGTTGGCGCCCACCACGATGAAGTCGAAATGAACAACATCATTTCGCCGATCATACAGGCTTGCGACGCCATTTCCGGCGCACGCCCGGGCGCACGCCGCGAAATTCTGGAAAGCTACCTCAAGCGCATCGGCGAACTGGAAGAATTGGCCATGTCTTACGACGGCGTTCAAAAGGCTTACGCCCTGCAGGCTGGCCGCGAATTGCGGGTGATCGTTGAAGCAGACAAAGTTAACGACCAGTACGCGGACGAACTTTCGTTTACGATCTCACAAAAGATTCAGAACGAAATGCAGTATCCCGGCCAGATTAAAGTAACAGTGATTCGCGAAAAGCGTGCAGTTGCATTTGCGAGATAAAAAATAAGACAGCAACATGGATATCAATGTTCGGGACCTTCATGCAAGGTTGAGCAGCGGCGAAAAAATAGCCCTGCTTGATGTAAGGGAAACTTACGAAAACGAAGAGTTTAACATTGGCGGCAGCTTGATTCCGCTAGGCGAGGTGGCTGCAAATGCCAGTTCTATTGAAATGGACAAAGACCAGGAGCTGGTGGTTTATTGCCGCTCGGGAAAGCGCAGCGGCATGGCGCAACAATTGTTGCGGCAGGCTGGATTTTCGAATGTGCGTAACCTGGAAGGCGGCATGCTGGCCTGGATGGATGCGTTCGGGATGACGAAGCCGTAGGATGAATGAGCAAGAGGCAAAGTGCAAGTTGGCAAGAGGCAAATTTGCATTTTGCCTCTTGCCATTTGCTCCTTTTTCCTCTTTATTGCTTGCTTTTCACCAGCGCGTCTATGTTGTCCTTGCTTTTTAAGGTTTTCACCAAAGCGTCGGCATCACTCCTCTTTGAAAAGTAATCCACCACAACCAATGCTTTGGCACTGCTTTTCGTCATTTCAACTTTTGCGTCCGTGTACCCCAATTTTTTCAGTTCTTTTACCAGGGTCTCCGCGTTGGCGCGCGCACTAAATGCTCCGGCTTGTACAAAATAAGGTTCTGTCGCTACCTTAGGTTTGACAGTTGTCGTTTCCTTAGGCTTCGCCGTTGTGGTTTCCTTAGGCTTAGTGCTTGTCGTTCCCTTTGCTGTTTCTACCGGTTTTTTAGTTTCGGTAGTTTTCGGAGCCGTTTCGGTCTTTTTCACCTCAGGCTTCACATTTTCCGTTTTCTTCGTGGACTCGGTTCCACTTTTAGCCGTGGTTTTGCTGTCGGAAACGATGTCCCTTATCTTATCGTCTTCTTCGCTGTAATCGGTTACTCCGGCGTCGTCAACACTGCTAAAAGCAGGATCTGTGAAACTTGTCGTGTCCTTGCCGGTGGAGTCTATGGGGTAAGGGTCTACATAATCCATAGTGGCTTGGGGTTCCGTTTCAGCATTCCCATTCATCAGGCCTACTGTTTTATAGACCAGGAACCCAAGGGCTGCCAGACAAACGGCAACGATGCCTACCGTAACATAATCTAATCTGGACATAGTACGTTTTTTTAGGTTTGTTTGCGAAAGTTAAGGCTTTTCATAGCCCGATGGTGTTTTTTTGCGCGCTTTTTTACTTCGGGGTAATTTGTACACTGTTGTTTACCCCCCTGACACGGTCACGCTCAGCCCGTCGTAGGCTAAATCTACGCCATCCGGAAGCTGGGCTGTAACTTCTTCGTAAAGCCCCATGTGGTGGCTGATGTGGATAAACCAGGTTTGATCCGGTTTGATCCTTTGAACCAGGTCAAGCGCCTCTTCCACACACAGGTGCGAATAGTGGGGTGTATGGTGTAAAACGCCCAGCGCCAGCACTTTAGTACCGCGTACCTTTCCAAGCTCAATGTCGCTGATGCTTTTTATGTCTGTCAGATAAGTAAAATCGCCAACCCGGAAGCCCAGCACCGGCAGGTTGCCGTGCATCACTTCAATCGGGAGAATTGGAAGGTCTTCAACCTCAAACGGGTGGTCTTTGTCAATTTCAAAAAAGCGGAGGGAAGGCGCCCCCGGGTACCGGATTTCAGAAAAAGCATACGCAAAACGCTGTTCCACTTCTGCTGCTACGCCCGGGGTGGCATAAATGGGCATGTCCCGCTTTGATTGAAAATTAAAGGGCCGAACATCGTCCAAACCGATCACGTGGTCGTTGTGTTCGTGCGTCAGCAGGATGGCGTCCACCTCGCGAATATCGTTGCGCAGCATTTGTTGCCGGAAATCAGGGCCACAGTCAATGATTATATTTTTGCCCCCGGCCTGGATAAGGGCCGAGGTTCGCAGGCGGTGGTTGCGCGGGTCTTTTGAACGACACACCACACAATCGCATCCGATAATCGGCACGCCTTGCGAAGTGCCTGTTCCCAAAAAAGTAATCCTGACTTCGATGATGGTTATGATTTGTAACGGTTATTCGTGTATTGGTTACTAGTTATTGGTGTATTGGTTATTCGTTGTTTGTTGTAAGTTGTTCGTTAGGTTTCAGGATGATCGGAACGATGAACACACGATCCTGTTTTGCCTCTCTGTCAATAGTTATTCCAGACGCCCAATCTTCAAATTTTCAAATCCTCAAATTTTCAAATCATCTTCCTCCTCCAACGCCAGTCCACTAATCACGCGGTATAGTTTTTGCGATTTTTCACTCAGCGCCGCCGCTTCAATTTCAAGGTTGGCGATAATTTCCAGCAAACAATTGATGCGCCCCTCTGCGTCGTAAAACTTATTCACCACCGCAATTTTTTTGTCCTGAACAATGCAATATCCCGATTGAAAATTGCCTTTTTCATAACGAACGAGGTAGCCCAGCTCCTCCATCAGGGCTTCCAGTTTTTTAAGA
Source organism: Saprospiraceae bacterium (assembly GCA_022841505.1). Taxonomy (GTDB): domain Bacteria; phylum Bacteroidota; class Bacteroidia; order Chitinophagales; family Saprospiraceae; genus JABWAJ01. The sequence goes on from JALHRK010000093.1 coordinate 13,967, forward strand.
TTTCCGGTGGTGTATTTGAACATTCCCATAACAGCAAAGGTAAAATAACTGATTCATTTGGAAAGCATCTTTTCCATCTTGGCGCATTCGCGAAATCCCGATGGGCGGATGTCCGTGTATAATCTTATTTTTGCACGGCGGGTTCGGAAAAGGAAATCCTTTAAATTGATAGCTATGAAATTACGATTCACACATGAAAAATCTGATACGCTCATGAAGAAAACAAACTTTCTGAATCTGATGTTGCCCATGGCAATTTTCGTACTTGTATCTACTACCACCCAGGCGCAACGCTTTCAGGGTGGAATAACGGCCGGGTTTAACATGTCGCAACTCGACGGCGACCGCTTAGCCGGCTACAACCAGATTGGCCTGATCGGCGGCCTTCGGGCTTCAGCCCAACTGGCCGAAAAATGGAACCTGACGCTCGAATTGCTGTACTCCCAGGCGGGCAGCGATCGCTCCCGAAGTGACGACCCGTCTTCGATTTACGACAACATCCGCCTGAATATGGTGGAGGCGCCGGTGTTTGTCAGCTTTACCGACTGGAAGTTCAGGGTTTATCTGGGCGGCTCTTACAGCCGGCTCATTAATTATAAGGTCATTGACGCGGTGGGAGAAGACATTACGGATAATCAAACGTTCAACCCCGACCTTTTTTCCTTAGTCCTGGGCGCAACCTTTCATTTTTCTGAAAAATTTGGCTTGGATGTGCGTTGGTCAAAGCACCTGAACAGCTTGCAGGCGGATGCCGGCGATGGCCGGATTTTGGGGCGCCAGGTCAGTATCCGGGGCATCTATTTGTTTTAAAACCGAAATTTTTTCATCATTAAATAAAAATACTGTGATCCGTATCTATTGTTTATTCGCCATCGCAGGCATGGTGCTCTTTGGCTGCCAGGAAGCGCCAAAAAAAGAAACCCAGGAACCCGCCGCTCCGACAACTCCTGCCGGCTCCGCGCTTTATCCCAGCATTGCTTTAGACACGCTGGAAATGCTGTGGGCTAAATGTGATTACATTGATTTTGTGTTTTACAACCTCAATATTGCGGTCAGCCAAAATGAGCCAAACGCGGTCAAGGCTACCATCCAGCACATCGCCGGAGATGTGCCGATGATCAACAATGCCTGCAAACCGGAAGGCCGGATCTTTTTTCAGGTAGCGGGTCGCAATGCGCTGGAAGGTGATTTTTATTTAAACAACAATTGCGTCTACTACATCTGGTACAAAGACGGTGGTAAAACGCCTTTTGCGGCCAACAGCATGACCCAGATGGGGGTTAATTTTTTTCAGGATCTGTTCAAAAAAGCCTTGCAGCAGCCTCAGGGGTAAAATACTCCTGGAGAAAAACCACTGTTTTCGCAATATCTTCCTGAAGCATCCGGTCCGCATCCAATTTCGGCACCACTTCCCGGTATTGCGCAAACAGGGCTTCAAGTGCCGGCGAAGTATGGGCAGGTCTCCTGAACTCCAGGGCCTGCGCTGCGGTCATCCATTCGATGGCCAGGATGGTCTCCACGTTTTTCACCACCCGCCAGGCTTTGGTAGCCGCATTGGCAGCCATGCTGACGTGGTCTTCCTGGCCGTTGCTCGACACAATCGAATCCACGGAAGCGGGCGTGCAAAGTTGTTTGTTCTGGCTGGCGATGGACGCCGCTGTGTATTGCGGGATCATGAGGCCGGAATGCAACCCCGGTTCGGCAATGAGGAACGCCGGCAGGCCGCGGTTCCCGGAAATCAACTGGTAAGTACGCCTTTCCGAAATGCTGCCTAATTCCGCTAAGGCAATCGCCAAAAAATCGAGCGCAAGGGCCAGCGGCTGTGCATGAAAATTACCGCCAGAAAGAATATCCCCTTCTTCGGGGAAGATGTTCGGATTGTCCGTTACAGCATTGACCTCCGTCAGGGTCACGGAAGCAACGTAGTTGATGGCGTCACAACTGGCGCCGTGCACTTGCGGCACGCAGCGGAAGGCATAAGGATCCTGAACGTTCACTTTGGACTGCCCGGCAATTTCGCTGCCTGCCAGCAATTGCAGCACCTCCGCAGCCGTTTGCACCTGCCCGGCATGCGGGCGGATGTCGTGCAGGCGGTGATCCAAAGGCGACATCCGGCAGTCGAACGCATCCATAGACAGCGCCGCGCAGTAGTTGGCAATTCGATACAATCGCTTAGCCTGGTGGACGCACCAAACGGCGTATGCGGTAGAAAACTGGGTGCCGTTGAGCAGGGCCAATCCCTCCTTGGCTTTCAGGGTGACCGGATCAATCCCGGCCAGCTTGAGGGCTTCCGCCGCTTTCATTTTTTGGTTTTGATAATAGACCACTCCTTCGCCGATGAGCGGCAGACTCAGGTGAGCCAAAGGCGCCAGGTCGCCCGACGCGCCGAGTGATCCCAATTGGTATACAACCGGCGTAATGCCGTGGTTAAATAGCGTTAAAAGCTGCTGAACCAATGCTTCCCGAACCCCCGAATAGCCATACGCCAGGCTTTGCGCTTTCAGGAAAAGCATGAGGCGCACAATTTCGGAAGGCGCCTCATCGCCGGCCCCGCAGGCATGCGAGCGCACGAGGTTTTGTTGCAACGCCTCGATCTCCGCGTGAGAAATCTGGATGTTGCAAAGCGATCCAAATCCGGTATTGATGCCGTAGTGCAGTTGATCTTCTTTATGGAGACAAGCTTCGAGGAAATCGCGGCAACGGCTGATTCGTTGTGCACTTTCAGGCGAAAGATGCAGCGTTGCGCCGTCGGTCATTGTTGACATAACGGCTTCAATGCCCAGGTGATCCGGGCTGATCCAATGTTTTTTGTTCATTTTTCCGCTATTTGGATAGGGAGCGCAAAGATAGCAACTTGCTGCTTTTCCTTCATCATTCTCAAAACTATGCGCGCCTTCCTGCCGTTTCAGTAAGTGTTTTTAACGTACCTTTGCAACTTCATTTCAAAAACATACATGAGCGATACCATTAAGCATGAATGCGGCATTGCGTTAGTCCGCCTGCTGAAACCCCTCGATTTTTATCAGGAAAAATATGGTTCCACCCTCTATGGCCTGAGCAAACTCCGCCTGTTGATGCAGAAAATGCGCAACCGCGGCCAGGACGGCGCCGGCCTCGCAACCATCAAATTGGACCCGACGCCGGGCACCAAATACATCAGCCGCAAGCGCAGCAACGCTTCCAACTATCTGGCCGACCTGTTCGATCAAATCTACTGGCACTTCAACGAGCTGCCCCCGGAACAATTGAACGACCCGGTCTGGCTGAAAGAAAACAAGCCTTATGTGGGCGAAGTGCTGCTGGGACACCTGCGCTACGGCACCCACGGCGACAACACCATCGAGACTTGCCACCCCTTTCTGCGGCAAAATAACTGGATTTCCCGCAACCTGATCCTTGCCGGCAACTTCAACCTGACCAATGTGGATGAGTTGTTCGATGAATTGGTGGATCTGGGGCAATACCCCAAGGAAAAGTCAGATACGGTGACGGTGCTGGAAAAAATTGGGCACTTCCTCGACGACGAGGTGCAGCGCCTGCACACGTGGTTCAAACCCGACGGCTACAACAACATCCAGATCAACGACCTGATTTACGACAACCTCGACGTGCAACGCCTGCTGCGCCGCGCCAGCAAAAAGTTTGACGGCGGCTACGTCATGGCCGGCATGATCGGGCACGGCGACGCTTTCGTGATGCGCGATCCTTCGGGCATCCGCCCGGCTTTTTATTATCAGGACGAAGAAATTGTGGCGGTGGCTTCCGAGCGCCCGGCTTTGCAAACTTCGTTCAACGCCCACATTAGCAAGATCCACGAGCTGAAACCCGGCCACGCACTCATCATCAAAAAGAACGGGACGATCTTAGAAAAGCCATTCACAGAGCCGATGCCCCGCGCTGCCTGCTCTTTCGAACGCATTTATTTTTCCAGGGGCAACGACCGCGATATTTACCTGGAGCGCAAAAAATTGGGCGAACAATTGGCTAAAAAGGTCTTGCAGGCGGCAGATTTTGACTTCAAACACACGGTTTTTTCTTTTGTACCCAATACGGCAGAGTCTGCATTTTTCGGATTGATGGAAGGCGTGCAAAAGGAGTTGAACGCGGTCAAACAGGAAAAAATCCTGAAAATGGGCGCCGATATCAAACCGGCCAAGCTTGAAAAAATTCTGGCGATGGGTCCGCGTGTGGAAAAATTGGTGGTGAAAGACGAAAAACTCCGCACCTTCATCACCGCCGACGCCAACCGAGGCGAAATGGTGTCGCACGTATACGATGTCACCTACGGCATTGTGGAAAATGAAAAGGATACGTTGGTGCTGCTCGACGACTCCATCGTGCGTGGCACCACGCTGCGCGACAGCATCATTCAGATTGTGGCGCGCCTGCGTCCCAAAAAAATCATCGTGGTTTCTTCAGCGCCGCAAATCCGCTACCCCGATTGTTACGGCATTGACATGTCGAAAATGAAGGATTTTGTCGCTTTTCAGGCGTTGGTGCGCCTGCTGAAAGAAGCCGGACAGGAAAGCCTGATGT
>JALHRK010000094.1 GCA_022841505.1 Saprospiraceae bacterium
AAGTAAATGCCTTTGAAAGATGAGATGGGCTGAATGATACGACCTTAGGCTTTATTTAAAACTTAAGGATGAGTACTCCAGCCCATCTTCGGCTATGGAAATTAGCCGAGAACAAGATCAAACACAAGTGGATCTAACCCTCCCTTAACTTCCAATTGCTCTTCCTCAGAAACAGCTTCAAAAACCATGGTCAGATTGACCCAATTCAAATTTTCCATAATTTTAATATTTTGATGGTTATAAATACAGCCTAACAACAATGGCAACGATTCTGCCATCGGCTAATCGTCCAAAATTACTTGTGAAGTTTGCCCGCATCACCAGACAATGCTTTCATCTACAATAGTAAGGTAAAAAGAAAGCCTTGTTAAAAAAAAGTGACGAAACCCCGCTTTGAGTGTGTGAAACCCGGCTTTGACTGAGTAAAGGTCAAAATTCTAAGAGCATGCATAATCCTTGAAAAATTTATTATTCAGATTCAAGGCCACAATCGCATGAAAAATGATTGGTTAAGTATATATTTGCGTAATTAGTTACGTAATTTACTTTAAAATGGATTTTTACGAACAAGCCGGCAAAAAAGCCATCGGCAGCAGGCTCCGCCGCCTGAGTGACCGCATGACCGAGGACGCCGGAAAAGTGTACGCGCTTTACGGCACAAACCTGCAACCCAAATGGTTTCCTGTTTTTTATGCCTTGTCGCAAGGGCAGGAAAAAACCATCACCGCCATTGCTGAAGAAATCGGGCACTCGCACCCGTCGGTCAGCAAAATCATTGGGGAGATGTCGAAGCAGGAATTCGTTGAAGATGCAAAAGACAAAAGCGACCGGCGCAAAAATGTGGTGCGGCTTTCCGCCAAAGGTATGGCTGCCGTCGGGCTCATTGAAGACCAATACCAGGATGTGGGGAACGCCATCGAAGCCATTTCGGCGCAGGCCAACCACGACCTCTGGAAAGCCATCGGAGAATGGGAATTCCTGCTTGATCAGAAATCCCTGCTGCAACGCGTGACAGAACAGCGCAAAATCAGGGAAAGCGGCTTAGTGACCATCGTTGATTACGAACCCCGTTACCAGCATGCTTTCCGCGAATTGAACGTGGAGTGGATCTCCACCTATTTCAAAATGGAGGAAGCCGACTACAAATCGCTAGACAACCCACAGGGCTACATCTTAGACAAAGGTGGCTATATCCTGGTGGCACTTTACCGGGATGAACCGGTTGGTGTTTGCGCGTTGATTAAAATGGCGCACCCGGATTTCGACTACGAACTGGCCAAAATGGCGGTTTCTCCAAAAGCGCAGGGCAGAAACATTGGCTGGCTGCTTGGCCAGGCTGTGCTTGAAAAAGCGCGTTCGCTTGGCGCAAAAAAGGTTTTTTTGGAAAGCAATACCCTGCTGAAACCGGCCATTAATTTATACCACAAGCTTGGTTTTGAAAAAATTACCGGCTATCCGTCACCTTATGAACGCAGCAATATTCAGATGGCGGTGGCACTTTAGCGGAATCAATTAAACAGCTTGCGAAAGAACCAAGTACCTTTGTCCTTCATTAATATCAATGTGAGTTCGGGCATGATTTAAGGAACGGATAAGGATAAGGCGGCCTAAAGCCCGCGAAACGAAGGGCGCCGTGCTTTGTTCCGCGGGCTTTAGTCCGCCTTAATTCCTAAAAAGGTGCAAAAGTATTCCAAACAGAAGCGCCTGCAAGTAATATGATACTCAGGTTAAGATAGTGAATATCCGAACTCAGGTTAAAAAGTAAAAATATTCATGAGCACAAGCGCATACCTTATAGACGGCGTTCGCACGCCCATCGGCAACTTCGGAGGGTCTTTGTCTACCATCCGCACTGACGACCTCGCCGCCTTAGTCATCAAAGCTTTGGTAGAAAAGCATGCAACCATTCCAGGGGATGCCTACGACGATGTAATTCTGGGTTGCGCCAACCAGGCCGGCGAGGACAACCGCAATGTGGCGCGCATGGCTGCTCTGTTGGCCGGACTCCCTTTTACGGTTCCCGGCGAAACGGTCAACCGCCTATGCGCATCGGGGATGTCGGCGGTCATCCACGCCAACCGCGCCATTAAAGCCGGCGATGGCGACTTGTTTATTGCCGGCGGCGTTGAAAACATGACGCGGGGGCCGTGGGTCATTTCAAAATCTTCGCGCCCTTTTGGAAACGACGTGGAAATGCACGACAGCAGTTTCGGTTGGCGCTTCATCAACCCCAGACTGCATGCCCTTTACGGCACCGATGCCATGGGCATGACCGCCGAAAACTTAGCCGAATTGTACCACATCAACCGCGAAGACCAGGATCGTTTTGCAAGCTGGTCGCAGCAAAAAGCAGCGGAAGCCCGGCAATCTGGCCGGTTCGCGGAGGCGATCACGCCGGTGGCCATCCCACAAAAAAAAGGAGCCCCCCTACCCTTCGATCAGGACGAATTCTTAAAACCGGCAACAACGCCGGAAGGCTTGGCACAGTTGCGGCCTGCTTTCAAAAAAGACGGCGGTACGGTTACCGCCGGCAATGCTTCCGGGCTTAACGATGGAGCGGCTGCGCTGTTGATTGCTTCTGAAACGGCGGTGAAGACCTACCAACTCAAGCCCCTTGCGCGGATCGTCAGTTCAGCAGTTACGGGCGTAGAACCCCGCATTATGGGCATTGGGCCGGTTTCTGCTTCCCAAAAAGCACTACAAAAAGCCGGGTTGACTTTGGCGGATATGGACGTGATTGAACTGAACGAAGCGTTCGCTGCGCAGGTGTTGGCTTGCACCCGTGCGTTGGGGTTGGCAGATCAGGATCCGCGCATTAATCCAAACGGCGGCGCCATTGCTTTGGGCCACCCGTTGGGCATGTCAGGAGCCCGCATCATCCATGCCGCAGCGCTGGAATTGCAGCGGCAAAACAAAAAATACGCGCTGGCAACGATGTGCATTGGCGTGGGACAGGGGTACGCGGTCATCATTGAACGCATGTAATCTAAATTCAAAAAGCGTAACATCACTTCATAACATGAAAAACATCACATTTATCCTGTTGTCAGCCTTGATTTTGGCTTGTTCTCCTAAAGATAAAGACCAAACCGGCCATCAGCACGACCCCGCGGAAGTGACCACTGAATCAAAAAAGCCCAAAAGCCCGAAGACTTCGGCGATGGCAATGGTGGGTGACAACCATATCCACATTGACTACAGCGCGCCGAGCGTTCGGGGAAGGCAAATTTTTGGGGGTTTGGTTGCCTACGATGAAATCTGGGTAACCGGCGCCCATAAAGCCACCAGCATTTCTTTTGACAAAGCCGTCACAATTGGCGACAAGCAGGTGCCCGCCGGCAAATATGGCTTCTTCACAATTCCCGGCGAGAAAAAGTGGGTCATCATCCTCAATAAGCAATGGGATATGCACCTGGCTGATGATTACCAGCAATCCGAAGACATCCTTCGTATGGAGGTCGCGCCTGAAACCCTTGAAAAGCCAGTCGAGATGTTGACTTATACGGTCAATACGACAGATGGCAAAAATGCAGTTGTGTCCATCGCGTGGGACACTGTCCGCATTTCGTTTGAGGTGCGAAACGGTTAATCCAATGGCTATGCGCCCTACACCAGTACGGCCGTCAGCGTAATTTCCGTATTCAATGACACCGAAATCGGGCAGGTTTCCTTGGCTTCCTTCGCGGCTGCCTGAAATTGTTCATCTGACATGCCTTCCACGGAAGCTTTCAGATCTAAATGGATATTGGAAATTTTTCCGTCTTCGAAGGTCACTTTGGCAACGGTGTCTATATTGCCGGGCACAAAACCCATGCCTCCGATGACAAAGCTCAGCTTCATGCTGAAACAGCCTGCATGCGCTGCACCGACCAGTTCTTCCGGGTTGGTGCCAACGCCGTCTTCAAAACGGGTTTTATACGAATACTGCGCGTTGTTGAGTACTGTACTTTGGGTGCTGACGGTACCTTTTCCGTCTTTCCCGCTGCCTTGCCAGTTGGCGCTTGCTTGTCTTGTGAATTTCATATTGACGTTACTTTAAGATTTACATGTTTAGGAAAGCAGTCTGAAAACCAGCGCAATAATCGCCGGAACAGCCTGCACATAAAAGATTGATTTTTGCGCAGTTGCCGCGCCATAAACTCCGGCAACAATTACGCAGCCCAGAAAAAAGTACGCGACATTGTTGCCCCAAACCGGGTCTTGTATAAACAAAGACCAGATCAAACCCGCCGCCAGAAAGCCATTGTACAATCCCTGGTTGGCAGCCAAAGCCTTTGTTTTTTCAAACATATCTTTTGGCAAAGAACGAAAAACTTTCGGACCTCTGGTCGTCCAGGCGAACATTTCCAGCCAAAGGATATACAAATGTTCAAGGGCGACAAGCCCGGTTAAAATGGCGGCGATCAGTTTCATTTTTCAAAGGTATTAGGATAATAATCGAAGTAAAGCTATCTTCTTATGACTGCATTTCCAAAGGATTGAACAAATATTCCCGTACAAGCTGTTTAAGAAGGTAACCCTGCTTTTGTTTTCAGAAAAAGATAACTGCTTTCCTGGGCTCTTACCAACGGGTTGTCTGCCTTTTTTTCAACATAAGGATTGGTTTGTCCGGCGTCAATGATTCGGGCTTTGACGTTATCATTGAGCTGAAAATCCAGGATTTTCCGAAGTTCCTCAAATAATACCGGGTCAAGAATCGGCGCGGCCACTTCAATGCGGCGGTCTAAATTGCGTGTCATCCAGTCGGCAGAAGCAATCAACAATTCTTCTTTTCCGCCATTGCCAAACAGGTAAATGCGGGCGTGTTCCAAAAAACGATCCACAATACTCGTCACGGTGATGTTTTCACTCATGCCCGAAACGCCGGGAATAAGGCAGCAAATCCCCCGAACGATGATCCGGATGCGTACCCCTGCACGGCTTGCTTCATATAGCTTGGCGATCATTTCTTTATCTTCCAGGCTATTCATTTTCAAAATCATATACGCCGGGCGATTTTCGTGGGCGTGCTCAATTTCGCGGTCAATTCGTTCAATAAATCCTTCGCGCAGGGTAAATGGCGCTACCAGCAACTGCTTACAACGCGGCAAAATAATGCGGCGCGACAGGAGATCGAAAACCTGCCCCACTTCTGCGGTTAATTTGGGATGGCAAGTCAGCAAGGCGTGGTCGGTATACAACAGCGCCGTTTTTTCATTAAAATTTCCGGTGCCGATGTATGCGTAACGCGGCACAGCACTGCTTTCTGCACAACCGATGAGCAACAATTTGCAATGGACTTTGATGCCGGGATAGCTGTAATGGACGCTTGCGCCCGCTTTTTCCAATTGTTCCCCCCAATAGAGGTTGGACGCCTCGTCGAAACGCGCTTTGGCTTCAATGAAAACCGTCACGTCTTTGCCGCGTTCGCAGGCCACAATGAGGGCTTGTACGATTTCTGATTGCGCTGCAGCGCGATATAAGGTTATTTTGATGGTGGTTACGGAAGCATCTTCTGCCGCTTCGCGGATCAGGCGGATAACGTAGTCGAAACGCTGGTAAGGGAAATGCAACAAATAATCGCGTTCGCTCATGGCGGCCATCACAGCAGGAGCTTTTTCCAATTCGGGGTGCGGCACGGGCGGCCAGAGGCGGTAGTGCAACGCTGGGTTATTGCCCGGGTTCGGGAAACCGAAAAAGTCATTAAAATTGTGATAGCGCGCACCGGGAATCATTTCGTTTTTGCCGAGGTCGAAAATCGCCTTCAATTGCATCCGCAAAGTTTCGGGCATCCTATTGTCAAATAAAAAACGCGTTGGCGCGCCCATATTCCGCTCGACTAATCCTAGTTTAATTTTTTCGATCAAATCGCCGCTGTATTCATCGTCAATGTACATTTCGGCGTCCCTCGACATTTTTACGGCAAACGCATCGTCTACGGGCGCACCCAGCAATTCCTGCAAATTCAGGCGGATGATGTCATCCAAAAAGGTAATGTCGAAACGATCACCGGTAACCGGCAGTTCTACAAACCGCGGACAAGGGCCAACAGGCATTTCAACCAAATACAACCGGACCGGGGGTTCAGCAGTAACGGCAACAAAATACAGGCCTTTGTTTTTCAAAAACGGCGCCGGGGCACCCGTTGCCAATTCAAAAAAATGGAGATGGGGCAAAACCTGGTCGCGGAAATAGTGTATGGCAAATTCCTGCTGCGCTTCGCTGAAATCTTCGGTGCGCAGCAACCGGATGCCGTTGCGTTCCAAATCCGGGATAATCTGCTCCCGGAAAATGCTGCCGAATTCTCGTTGTTGTTGCTCCACAATGGCGCGGATTTGCCGGAGCTCTTTTTTCGGTTTCAGCTCAAATTCCCGGCGGGTTTCTTTTTTCAGCGATTTAAAAGAGCGCAACGCCGACACCCGGACCCGGTAGAATTCATCAAGGTTGGAGCTGTAAATGGCCAGAAATTTGATCTTTTCGTACAAAGGTACGCGGGGATCGCGAGCCTCCTGTAAGACGCGGTGGTTGAAGGAGAGCCAGCTCAAATCGCGGCTGTAATAAACGGATGTTGGCATGGATGAAAAGGGATGTTGAAAAAGTATCGCCGAAGATAAGGCTTGTAGTTTACTATTTCAAAACGCTTTTTTAACCCGAAATACTCTATACCCCTGAATAAAAAAGCGCCGCCCTCTGGTTGAGTGGCGGCGCTTGGTTTGTTTGCTGTTTTTTGAACATAAGGACAGACATTTGTAGTCCTTCCATTTAGGCAGGTGTCTGCTTTTTAGAGTTCGAGAGCAAGGCATTTTCTGACCCAAAAACGGGAGTTTACTCGCGTAAATGACCAGTTTTGGGTCAGAAAATAACGCAGCTATCGGACTATAAAAACAGACACGAATTAATTAAAGACGACCCGCTTGGCAAGGAAGCCCTGCTCAAACCGAACCTTAACCAAATACATACCCGGAGGCAGGTTGTCTCGTTGCAACCTATACTGGTTCGTGTTTACACCGCGAACCGACCGCACCAGCATGCCGTTCATGTTGAACACCTGAAGGTCCATCATCGGCGTTTGAGCATTGCACTGGATGAGCATGTCGCTGCTGGAAGGGTTTGGTGCAACAGAAAGTTGTACCAGATCTTCGTTTGCAATTTCCTCTGTTTTGCTCACCAAAAGACATTCTTCCAACTGCAGGCCCTGGCATGCACGCGGGATGAAATATTGCATAATCGTGTCAATGTACAGACGCGCTTTGGTTGCCGACATGTCCGGGTTGGTGATCAAGCCGTTCATATGCAGCGTTTCCGAGTTCAACATAAACTGAGGCGGATACTGGGCAATGATGGCATCAAGCAATGGCTTGTTCCACCAATCCCATGGGCCGGAACCCAATCCGACAACACGGAATGGATAAATATGATCTGCACCGAGTGTAGTCGGCGCCTGGCCCAATGCAGCTAAGTTAACCGGAACGTTTTTCACAGCTGTTACAAACTGGGTCAAAGCATCCGGTGACATAGTCAGAACCGGTTCCAGAATGTCGTTCGTGCCTGCTTCATTAGCAAACTGCACTGCCGTTCTCGTACCCGATACGCTCACTACAAATTCATTGGTGGTCGGTACAATTACAGGGCCGTTGCCGAATGGGGCAAAAGGATCGGTCACCACGTGGTAGCCCATGGTCACCGGCTCATTGTCCGCACCATCTACCCAGGAACTGTCGGCAAGCGCGCCGCCCATGTTGATGGCCATTGCAAAATCTGAACTGTAGCCAACGTGGTTGGGCGAATTCAACGGCGTTGTATTTGTTCCGTAAATGTCGCCATGAACGGATTCAACAACAAAAGGCAGTGCGGTTGCAGTATTGATGAACTTATCAATCACAATTTCCTGATAATCATCTAAAAACGCAGCGCCCAGCGAGATATAGCCACCCGTGCCTTGTCCCCACATCACAATCTTATCCGGGTCAATGCCATAAGTATTGCCACCCTCTGCCACGTTTTTACGCAGAAAACGAACGCAAGTGCGGGCATCCTGGATGCCGCGGTAAGCCGCCTGCAGCAAAGATCCCGTTCTGACATTCTGGTCAGGGGAAGTTGGCAACCAACCCTGGCGGTAAGTTGCAGCGATGGCTACATAGCCTCTCTTCGCTAATCGCGTACAAATTTCAACAACAGTTGAGTCGAGTTTTCCGCCCGTAATTTGTCCATTCAAATACTGTGGCAAAAAGCTGCCGGTATGTAAGTACAATACAACAGGGCGGTCGGTTTCAGTGTCTCCAGCAGGCGTATAAACGTCCATTTTGAGGTCAAGTGCCGCCGGGGCACCCGTCAGCACCGAAACATTGGTTCCATAAACGACATCACTCACCTTGTCCACCCCGCTGAATATCGGATCTACATAGCGCGTAGTCTGCGCATGCAGGAAACTGACACCTGAGCAAAACAAGAAGAGTAAAATCGGAATGTTGACTTTTTTCATAGAAAGCAATTTATTGGTTTAAAAATATTTGAGAAAAGGAAGTTGCTATTTTTTCTTGAATTCGTAAACGGCCGAAATATAAGCCAGTCTTCCGATACGCGGGCCACCATAAGTTTGAAATACTTTGTTGTCCAAAATATTGCTGGCGCCCAGTTTGAAAGTTGTGTTGAGCTTGTTGACCGCTACGTTAATCTGTGCATCCAGCATATCATACGAAGGGATGACACCTGTGAATTGTGGCGAGCCTTCAAATATGAATTCGTCAATCCATTTGTAATTGACGCTGAAACCAAAATTCGGAATGGAAGTCCCACCGAAGCGCAAGGTGATGTCCCTGCCGGAAAGCCCGATATTGTATTTGTGTTCCGGTGTATTAAACGCCGGAACAATCGGATCGTCGGTTTCGGTATTCAGCTTGTTCCAGGAATAGTTGCCATTGATGGAATAATACTGCGAGAAATACAAGCTGGCGCCAATCGAAAAGCCCTGGGTCGTTACCCGATCGGTTGCGTTTGCAGCCACCCGGTAGGCTTGTGCCCCGGTAATTCCGCCGGAAATTGTGTTGATGAAGGCATCAACCCCAATGTTGTAACCAATGAAATCCTGATAGAAGCTGTAATAATAGGTAGCGTCAAGATACAGGCGATCAAACAACGTTGTCCGGTAGCCCGCTTCCACTGTTTGTACTTTTTCCGGACGGATCGGATCAACGCTGAAATAGTCTAATAAGCTGGTGTTGTTGGTATTGAGGTAATCGCGAAGCGACTCAATGGTTACCAAACTGTCTACGCCATCAATATTGCCCAGCAGGATGGCCCGGCCTACATTGTAAAACAGGTATTGGTCAGCCAGCGTAGGGTTTCGGATGGCCGAAGAGAAAGACAAACGCAGGGTGTTATTCGGATTGGGCGTATAAACCAGTGACGCTGCCGGTGAAAACAGGTAATCGAAGTTTTGATTTTTATCCATCCGGATAGAAGCGCTGAATTTCAGGCGATTGTTGAATTCAAGCGTTCCGCCTCCATAGAGGCCAAATTCGTAGGTGTTGATTTTCCTTCCGGCAGTATCCAATAAAATTGAACCCTGAGAGTCCGGCAAATATTGCCGTCCATTGGCGCCAACAACGATATCCAGATCGGAAATACTTCCGCCCTGATACAGGTCGTTAAATTTATACTCTCCATGCGCGTGGATCAGGGCAGATTTGTCGAAAAAACGGGTTCCGCCTTCTGCATAAGAGACCCTTGAAGTAATGTCGTCGAATGCCTGCTGAAACCGCTGGGTGCCCGGCTCGTAATAATCTACTGCTTCCACCAACGCGTCGGCTTTCAAAGCAACTTCCTGGGCCTGTCTGTGCCAGACCTGAAGGGAATCCTGAAGCATCGGGTTCGCTAAAAAAGCGTTCAATGCATCGCGATATCCCTGCGGGTCGCCCGGAAACTGGGAAATACGCGGCAATCCGTCTATGCTATTGATTTTAGGTACGATTTGCGTTTGCCAATGGGCAATATACGTAGCGCTCCAGTATTGCCCTTCTTTGGCATTTTCCTGCAATTGCAGGGCCGTAAAATAAGGGTCGTATGAATCGCCTGCATCTTCATGGGTGGCGTACACCCTGAAGAAGTATTTATCTTCTTTTTTCAGCTCAAGGCGGTGCTGGTAAAACCGGATATTGCGCAGGCTATAGCGGTTGTCACCCTGATAAACAGTGGTTCCAGTGCTGAAATTAGATGCTAAAATCAAAGTAGGCGATTCCACGGATTTCGCAGGGTTCAACCGGAAATGGGCGGCGAGCCCGACCTTGACGTTGCGGGAGTTGTAATCCACCAGATCCTTCTCCCGGTATCCTCTGCGGTGAATGCTGCCCATCCCGATGATGGTCGGATATTCGTTACCGCTTACAAATTCATCGCCGTAAATATTCACGGCATCGTAGCCGCCTGGGTTATCCTGTGCGCTTTGGGAGTCAAAAACCACGTCGTAGTTATCCGCTTCCCAGTCGTAGGCGCTGAACCCTGAAACATTGAATTTATAGGCTATGTGCTCCAGGCCATCTTTGTTTTTCAGGGCATCTGCCCAGCGAATGCCTCCTTCAAGCAAGCTGCGTTCGCCAGCTTTCAACATAACGGAAAGCCCTTTTTGAAGAAAAGGATCGCGGGTTTCCATGCTGATAACCCCGTTAAATGCATTGGGGCCATAAAAAGCGGAACTGGCGCCTACCACTAAGTTAACCCGGTTGACGTCCAATTCGGAGGCGCCCAGGAAGTTGCCTAAAGAAAAATTCAATCCGGGAGACTGGTTGTCTACGCCGTCAATGATTTGAAGCGAACGCACGGGGCTGGTGCTGTTGAATCCACGCGTGTTCACGATTTTGAAGCCCAGACTGGCTGCCGTCAAATCAACGTCTTTCAACGAACCCAACCCGTCGTAGAAACTGGCCGCCGGCGTTTGTTTGATGGCAATATTGTCAAGCGATTCTACGGTTAGGGCCGATTGCTTTTGCTTATCGCTGATGCGCTGCCCTTTTACTTCGATCGTAGAAATTGTGATCGAGTTCTCCGGCAACCTCATGACGATGCGCTGGGTAGCCGAAGTGACCTCCAGTTCTTTCTCATCATAACCAGTGTAGGAAAACACAAGGGTAAGCGGCAACGGCATAGCGGTGCGCAGCTCAAATGTGCCATCGTATTCCGTGGTGACGCCTTCGGTGGTGCCTTTAATAAATACGTTTGCCAAAATCAATGGCTCACTGCTTTTTTCATCTTTGACTTCACCACGTATTACGGTTTGGCCGATCAGGGGAGTCAATCCGAAAATAAGAATAATATTAAGAAGACAGGTGAAGATTGAAAATTTCATGCTATATTCCTGTGCTGGTTTAGAGAAATAATTTGGATTTGAAGGCCAAATTAGAGATTTTCTGTTACACTTGATCTTTTGCTGTCAGAATTTTTCAGCAGCAAAGAATGTAAAACTTTCCCAATCCCCGAACGTTTTTATCTTCGCAACAAGATTCTTTTTTCGTTATGAACAATTCATATCAACAATTCCCTGACAGTGCGCGTGTTTGGATCTACCAAAGTGACCGACCATTCCCGGAGGAAGCACTCGTTGACATCCAAAAAAAAGTGCAGGATTTCGCTCAGCGGTGGATCAGCCACGACCGCCGGTTGCGCGCTTTTGCCGATGTCTGGCACCACCGCTTCATCATTTTAATGGTAGATGAAGGGATGGCCGATGCCAGTGGTTGTTCCATTGACTCCTCCGTGCGTTTCCTCAAAGCGCTTCAAGCTGAACAAGGCGTAGATCTTTTTGATCGTATGCGGTTCAGTTACCGCCAGGGAGAACAGGTATTCACCGTTCCACGGCAGGAGTTTGCCGAAAAATATGCCTCCGGCGAAATTGATGACCATACCTTGGTCTTCGATACGCTGATCTCAAACAAAGGCGATTTAGAGCGTTCCTGGGAAAAAGCGCTTGGGCAAAGTTGGCATAAGCGGATGGTGTAGGCAACTGTTCCTACTCCTGCCAACTGCCAACTTCACCATTGGAGCCTATCCTTCATCACAAAAATATAGATCCATGTTTGGAAAAGTAAAAAAATGGCTGGGCATTGAAGGAGTAAAATTAGAATTGCTCTTGCCGGAAGAAGTCTTTGAAAAAGAAGGCGTTGTGGAAGGCGGGATGCGCTTTCAATCCATGAATCCGCAAACGGTTACGGAGGTAAAAGTCGTGTTGATCGAACGCTATTCACGGGGTCGAGGGGCAGAAAAACTCATTGATGAATACGAATTGGGCAGCATTGTGCTCCGGCAAATCATCGAAGTGCCTGCCAATGAACCCGTTGAAATAGACTTCACCCTGCCATTTATCATCCCCCGTTCTGATATTGATCAATTTGGCAAGCGCAATTTCCTTTTTGGCGGCATCGCCAAAGTTGCAAAAATGACGCGCGCCGTTAAATCGGAATACCGCGTCGAAGCAGAAGCCAGGGTTCAGGGCGTAGCGCTCAATCCTTTTGATAAGAAGGGTCTGGTTATAAAGTAAATAGAAGAGTTGTTCGTTGTTGGTTGATCGTTGTTCGTTACCCGCAAGACTTTTACTTTAACTATCAAAAAAAGCCCCTCCCATTTTCATGCGAGGGGCCCAAAGGCTGCAAAAACTACATTTCTTTTCTTCTAATTATTCTGCAATCATTTTCCCGCTGGCCACCATTCGGCCCTCGCGGCTGATTTTCCAGAATAGCAATCCTGCAGGTAAGGCGTTTCTCATCACTTGACAACGCGTTCCATCAAATGCCATGGAGCGAAGTTGGCGTCCGGCGGCATCATAGAGTTCAAGCGCGTAATCGCCTGCAGGGGCGCCTTCCGGCAATTCAAAAGTCGTTTGGGTGCTGAAGGGGTTGGGGTAGATGTTGACGTTCAGGGATTGTGGCTGCCGAACATCATCCGTTTTTACTAAGATGAAATCTTCGTACGTCCGGAGCACGGTATTGGTAATGATCGGTTCGTTGTAGTCGAAGTAGATCGCTGCGTTGTTTTCTACCACGGTTCCCTGCGCCAGATCAGCTTTGGGGTAAACCCGGAAGAGGATATATCCCTGAGAAGCTTCCAGGTTGGTCGTGCTGTCGGGCAGCAGAATATTGTTGAAGGTAAAGTGCAGAATATTGCCGCCCACCAGGGCAAATTCGTAATCGTGGCTTGCGCCCAATACTTCTGTGCGGGCTGCATTGAAATGGTTGGACAGCGTATCCCGGAGTACCACCAAATAAGCCGTATCGTTTCCGGTGTTCTGGAAGCGGATGGTATATTCGAGCGGCGTACCCGGGCGAACACGGTGCGCTTCCCCAAAGCCCAGCGGGTTGGCGTTTTTGTCGTTCGGATCGTAGGCGTTGACGACCAGGAAACACTTGGTTGCTGTGAAAGGCCCGGCGTTGCTGCCAAATCCGGTCGGGTTGCCACCTGAGCCAACGCAATTGTTCAGTGAAAAAACAACTAAGTCATCGCCAGGGAAGCCGGGTTCCTGTTGCACCGTGGCAATTATCGTACTGGTATCGCCCAAGGGGGTTAATGGCGGGAGCATGAATTCGTCCAGTGGATTCAGGCTGATGTTGCCTTGATACAGTACAATCTGATCTTCAATGATGAGGATCTGCCGGGGCGCTGAATTTGGGGCGTTGCCGATGTTTTTGACCGTAAAAACAGCGTTGCCGTTTTCATCGCATTCGCCTTCAAGGGCCATAATGGCGCCATTCCATCCCGGAGCGATCCCGCACAATTCCTCCGGGGTAATGTTGGCGATGACGCACAACTCATCCCCAATCTCCAGATCACAATCGCCGGAAATCCGGATCGCCACATGCGTCCAAACATCACCTGGCGAGGGCAGCACCTGCCCCAGTTCAAAAAACAGCGTATTGCCGTTGACGGAAGCCGGTGCAGGGGTTGCGCTCACGTAAATCATGCCTTGCGGCAAAACGACTTCCAGCGTCGCATTTTCTGCCGGGACGGCGCCGTCGTTGCGGTAATTGACGTAGAAAGTTCGTTCAATGCAAGGCCGCACCCCAATTGGCTGGATGCTTACCCGCATTTGGGCACAATCCGTTTCAGCCCGGGCGACAAAATCAGCGACTGCGTATTGCGGCAAAGGGCCGCCTACCGTAACCGGCTGCGTGACCGGATCGCAGAAGCTGAAATTCTGGTTATAAAGGATGGGCGTAACTGTATATGTGCCGGCAGGTACTATCACACTGTATGTGCCAGCCTGGTTGGTAAAAGTGGAGCCCAGGGTATTGCCGTTTTCATCATTTAAGTGGATTGCCCAGTGTTTCAATGCGAGGTCGTCATTATCGCCTAAGCAGTTGTTGTTCTGATCCAGCCAAAGTTTACCCGAAATCTGGTGCAGGATTTGTCCGGCATGCATCGGAATGTCAAGGGTTGCATTTCCGTTGGCTCCGGCGGGGAAGGAAACACTCAGGTTCGCCCCGGGGCAAACTTCATACTGGGCAAGTTGCGTTGCCAGGCTTGCCGTTATGGTATAATCGCCTGCAGGAAGAATCATCAGGTAAGAACCGTCGTCCCCGGAAAATGCAAAAAAATTCTGGGTTCCGTTATTGGCCCTGATTTGAGCATGCGGAATCCCGGATTCATTTGCGGTAAGCAAACAATCTTCATCGCTGTCGTACCCTATTTTGCCAGTAATGACATTGACGAAAATTCCTGAATTTTCACTCACACGGAACAAGCCGGTTTGGGAATTAGGAGTTCCAGTCCCCCCGGTGCCAATGCCCCATCCATCAGCCGTAGGGTGAGCAATCAGGTATTGCAGATCGTCCTGGCCGTCGTCGGGCGATTCTGCTGCCCAAACGATACTGCCGTCTTGTTGCAGGCGTGCCATAAACGCTTTGTTGATGCTGGTTCGACCGCCAATCAGAAAAGTTCCGTCAGGGTAAAAACCGAGGCTGGAAAGTTGGATTAGCGGCAGCAACAAGGTTGGCGTTTGCCCGGTTTGAGTCCCCTCTGCATCAAAAAAAACGACCCTGAAATTGCCGACACTTATTTGGCTGATGACACCAAATCCTCCATCCGGCGTAGGGCTAATGATCGTTGAAAGTCCTGCGATTGGCGCACTTTGCCATATAACGTTGCTGGCCGCATCCACCCGGGTGAAGACATAATTGGATTGCAGGCGGTGAACCGTGAGTGCGTCGCCGCTGGTGAGCAGAATAGCGCCGTTGATATAAGGCACTTCTTCGATCTGGTGCTCTTCTGCAATGTCTCCATTGGCGTCAAACTCCAAAATATAGCTCTTCCAACCGCTTTGATCCGGCAAGTGGGAACGGGCTGCCAGAAAACTGCCATTGGGCAACGGCGTCAGCGGATAAACTTCGTTTTGCCAACCGGGAAAGTCCTTTCCCCAAAGCAAGTTGCCGTCAGCCGCCAGCCGAAGTACATCGAATCCGGATGCCGTATCGAATAGACCAAAAGCGAACCCGCCGTCAGTCAGCTCCAATGGCGGACTAATTAAGTTAGCATAAATTCCATTGGGGTTTTCGGCGGGATCGAGGTAGGTGTTGTCCCACTCGGTTTGCAGGGCGGCATCTACTTTAATGGCGCGTGGAAGCTCAAAACCTGCAAAACCGTTTGCATAGTAGGCTGTCCCAAGCAGGAGATAGCCTCCGTCATTGGTTGGACGGACAAAAGAACCACCGGAAGTGGTAAATCCATCGGGGTTTGGAAACAAAACCTTTTGATTTTGTTGGGCCAACACAGGCTGGAATACCCATCCGAAGCAGTATATCAGCGTTGCCAGAAGTGTGTATTTGTTTGGTTGCATTTTCATGTTAAATATCATTTTTGATTCGATACAAAAGTCCGCTACTTTGCGCTTGATAACAAAATCAATTTTTATAAAACATCGGACTACTTTTTGTAAATTTATGTCGTTTTTTATTGATAAACAATTTTTTACAGCAACATGAAAGATAGTGCTCTTATAGAAATTTTCGATGCATTGACCCCTTGGGAGCTTCGGTCTTTTAAAACCTGGCTGGAATCGCCCATGTTTAACCGAAAAACGAGCCTGTTGCGTTTGTTTGATTACCTGAATACCTGCCAAAAAAAAGGGAAACCGCATCAGTTAAACGAAGCGCACCAGGCTACTTTTGACCCACCTTTGCCAGGAATCCCCAAGTTGAGGCACGAAATGAGTGATTTGCTCAAATTATTGCGCGAATTTTTGGTTTGGCAGGAGCTGTCTCAACTGCCCTTACAACGCGATTTTTTATTGCTTCAAACACTCCGTAAAAGAGGATTGGAAAAAAACTTTGCGCTCGCGTTGCGGGACACTGAAAACCTCATTGCTGAGGAAAAAATAGAGGGCGCTTTCTCCGGAAATCTGGATCAGTTTCGCCTGGAAATAGAAAAACACGAATGGGCGATGCGCTCCAAACGCGGTCCGGATTTTTCTTTTGAAAAAATGGCGGGTAACCTAAATGCCTGGTATGCTGGCCAGTTACTTCAAATTGCCTGTATAGAGCGCAGCCAGCAAGCTTTACTCCACCGGGAAAAACGGGGCATGGAATGGATCGAATCTTTGCTTCAGGAGATGCCGGGGCGCCCGCAAACGCAATTGCCGGGCGTAGCTTTATACTACTATGGCTACCAGATGCTAACAGACCCCGACAACAGCGAGCCGGTAAGCATTTTCAGAGCGTTGCTTGAACAACACCAGAGCCGGCTGCCCCGCGATGAAGCAAGAAATTTGCTTATGCTGGCCATCAACCACGGCATTCGGCGCATCAATGAAGGCGATCAGCCTGCTTTGCGAACCACGCTCGATTTTTATTTATTGGGCTTGACAAAGCGCCTTTTGCAGGATGAAAACGGGGTGCTTTCCAAGTATACCTACAACAACGTACTCATGAATTTCCTGGCGTTGAAGGAATGGGAAAAGGCCACGCAGTTTTTGGAAGCATACCGAATGCAGTTAGCTGATAAAGAAGAAGAAAACACCTATCGCTACAACTTGGCCATTTACCATTTCCGGAAAGGGGATTTTGATAAGACCCTTGAACTGCTGCGCAATGTGAATTTTCCGGACGCTATGTACAACCTCGAAGCACGAAAAATGCTATTAAAAATCTACTTCGAGCAGGGCGCTTCCGATGCGCTTGAATCCACTTTAGAAAACCTGCTCACCTGGCTGCGCCGCCATGGTGAAATCGGCTACCACCGCGAAATGTACCGCAACCTTGCGCGGTTTACAGGGCAGCTGCTGCGGCTTAACCCAGGCGATGAAGCGCAGCGCGGGCGTTTGGAAAAGAAGATTCGGGATACGCCGTTGGTGGCGGAGAGAGGCTGGTTGCTGGAGAAATTGAAAAAAAATCGTTAAAAAAAAATTAATATGAGTCAAACGTGACCCAGCGTGTAGCGCGAGGAGCATCTTTGTAGTTATAACAAAACAACTAGATCATGAAAAAAACACCTGTCACGATCGCGGCAATGTTGTTTTTTGCAACGGTTGCGCTATCGCAAAACAACCTCGTTTATGCAGACCTCATGGCAAAAGGATTAATATCCTATGAAACTTATTTTGCAGGGCCTTCAGTTGGATTTGAAAGTATTTTAAAAAACAAAACCACAATTGGCGTTAAAACTGGTCTTTTATTTTCCAGCAAGGGCTATGATGCTGCTGGTTTTCTATTGCTTAAAGAGCGTTTACTGGTGGTGCAGCCTGAAATCAAATTCTATACTAAAGAAGCTCATCAAGGCTTTTTTTGGGGTGTACACGCCAGCTATCATAGCTACGACCAGAAGCTTAAAGATGAACGAGATGATACCGTTACCAGAGCAATGGCAACAGAAATCCGCAATTCGTTTTTTGGATTTGGGGCTGATCTGGGATTTGCAACGGCAATTAACGACCGGTTAACCTTTGGAATTAGTGGCTCCGTAGATTTGCTACCCAGTATCTCAATTTTTGAAGATGGGGATATCGGCATCGGATTAGACGCCCGTATTGGCTATAGATTTTGATTAGATTTGACTAATAAAAAATGGGCCGCCCGAAAAATTTGGGCAGCCCATTTTTTATTGAAAATCCTGACAGCCTGCGCTAAAGCACCAAACCAACTGTCAGCCCGATACCCCGCGTGCGCAGGTAAGGCTTGTTGTCGTTGTTGTTGTTGGCATCTTCGTCCAGAAGGTTGTTGACGCCTAAGTTGTAACGTGCATCAACAAACAGCTTGCCAAAGTGAAGCCCTGCGCCAAAGGAAGCACCCCAGTCAAGGCGTTTTTCCTGAAAATCTTCATTGTCGTAGTCTATGTCCTGTTCGCTGACCGTGGTTTGTCCTAAAACAGTCAATTCCTGCTTGCTTTTACCGCCGAGGGAATAGCCTGCGAACGGGCCGCCAAGGATGTAAAAACCAAGGCCTTCGCCATCCGTATTGCCGAGTTTGAGTTTCAATAACACCGGTACTTCTACGTAGTTGTACGTTACCGTGTTGATTAACT